>NZ_CP029488.1:3592500-3892500 GCF_003177035.1 Salinisphaera sp. LB1
GTGAGTCGTAATAGAAACCGAGGCAATCGCTGTTCAGGTGAACACCGCGTCAGCGTTTACCACTGAACGGCTGGAGATCGCGCATCCGGGTCGGTCGCAAGCCCATAGGCACGCGGCGCGGCCACGCTGATCAAGGTTTGTTCAGGGGAGTCGGATAACCATCGCAGCGTTACTTCGACCGCACCCTTCCGCCGGCTACCAACGCTCTGCGAATGGCCGCAGGTCCAGTTCGAAGGTCCAGGCCGAGCGCGGTTGGCGGGTGATGTGATAGATCGACTCCGCGATGGCGTCCGGCTGCAGAAAGAAGTCGTCCGGTTTGTCCGGCATCCTTTCGCGGGTGCGCGGGATATCGATCACGCCATCGACAATGGCGATCGCCACATGGATGCCTTCCGGTCCGAGTTGTCGCGCCAGCGACTGGGCCAGGCTGTACTGGGCCGCCTTGGCCGCGGCAAAGCCGGCAAAGTTGGCGCCGCCCTTCTTGCTGGCGGTGGCCCCGGTGATCACGATATTCCCGCCGCCGGCGCTACGCATGCCGGTGAGCACCGCGCGTACGCAGTTGAACAGGCCGAACGCATTGCTGCGCCAGGCGGATTCGAAATGCTCGGGGCCAATCTGATCGATATTGCCGAATACCGCGCCACCACCGTTATAGAGCAATGTGTCGACGGCTCCCAGGTCTTCGGCGATCGCCGTGAACACGCGCTCGACCTGTTCGCCGTCGCCCACATCGCAGGGATAAGCGACGGCACCGTCGATATTGTCCGCCAGTTCGTTGAGACGTTCGTCATTGCGCGCCAACAGCGCAACCCGATAACCGGCGGCCGCGAACCGTTGCGCCAGCGCCCGGCCGTTGCCGGGTCCGGCACCGGGGATGACACACACGGGCTGGGTCATGACGCACTCCTGAGCAAAGCCGTTGATTTATTGTGTACTAGGGCCTGTTGCCGTTTCGTTCGAGTCCGCGCCAAGCGCTGTTTTGCGGCAAGACGAGGCGTAGCGAACGTGGCGTAGTCATTCTACGCGAGAGAGCTACAACGCTGGATTGCCGCAAAACAGCGCTTGTCCCTTCGGGTTGGGCCGCAAATCGCGCCCGGCGGCGTTACAAGTCTTGATCGTGGCACACCACGATCGGCGACTCGCGCCTTGCCGGACACGATTTGCGGTCTCCAACGCGGCACGTGTACGAAACGGCAACAGGCCCTGACATCCCCGGACATCGTGGGTCGAGTTTTTCAGTCCACTTCGGCCTCGTGGCCCCGGGCCTCCAGCCAATCGCGCCGGTCGGCGGCGCGTTTCTTGGCCAGCAGCATGTCCAGCATCTCGTCGACATTCGCGCTCGCCTCGGCCGAGGGCTCGATGCCGAGCTGGACCAGACGACGCGTATCCGGCGCCATGGTGGTCTCACGCAGCTGCAAGGCGCTCATCTCGCCGAGGCCCTTGAAGCGGGTGACGCTGATCTTGCGCTGTTTCTTCTCGTTCTCCAGGCGCTTGAAGATGGCGTCGCGCTCGTCGCGATCCAGCGCATAGAACACCTCCTTGCCGGCGTCGATGCGAAACAACGGCGGCATCGCGACAAAGACGTGTCCGTGGGCCACCAAGGGCCGGAAATGCTTGACGAACAGCGCGCACAGCAGCGTGGCGATGTGCAGGCCGTCGGAATCGGCATCCGCCAGGATGCAGATCTTGTTGTAGCGCAGCCGGGTGAGGTCGGCCGAGCCGGGATCGAGGCCAAGCGCGACCGAGATATCGTGGATCTCGTTCGAGGCCATGATGTCCGCCGGCTCGACTTCCCAGGAATTGAGGATCTTGCCGCGCAGCGGCATCACTGCCTGGAAGTTGCGATCGCGGGCCTGCTTGGCCGAGCCGCCGGCCGAGTCGCCCTCGACCAGAAACAGCTCGGACCGCGCCGGGTCATCGGTCACGCAGTCGGTGAGCTTGCCGGGCAGCGCCGGGCCCTGGGTCACCTTCTTGCGCTTGACCTTCTTGGCCGAGCGCGCCCGTGCCTGGGCATTGCCGATGATCTGCTGGGCCAGGGTTTCGCCGGTTTCAGCGTGCCGGTTCAGCCATAGCGAGAACGCATCCTTGACCGCGCCGGACACGAAGCCACTGATATCGCGCGACGACAACCGCTCCTTGGTCTGGCCCGAGAACTGCGGCTCGTTCATCTTCACCGACAGCACATAGGTGCAACCCGACCAGACATCCTCCGGGGCGATCTTCACACCGCGGGGCAACAGGTTGCGGAATTCGCAGAATTCGCGCACGGCTTCCGTCAGGCCCGATCGGAGGCCGTTCACGTGCGTACCACCTGCAGCGGTCGGAATCAGGTTGACATAGGACTCGGCCACCGCATCCACGCCCGGCTGCTCGGGCGCGATCCAGGTCAGGGCCCAGTCGACCGCCTGGCCGCCCTCGTTCACGCCCCCCGTGAAGGCCGGCGAGATGACGGTGTCCACGCCTTCGAGCGCATCCGCCATGTAATCGGCGAGCCCGTCGGCATACTGCCAGACGAGGTCTTCCTCGGCCGCCTCGTCGACGAAGCGCACGCGCAGATTCGGGCACAACACGGCCTTGGCGCGCAGCAGATGCTTGAGGCGGCCGGTCGCGAAGCGCGGGCTGTCGAAATAGCTCTCGTCGGGCGAGAACTTGAGCATCGTGCCGGTCTTGCTCTTCGCACAGCTGCCGATCTCGGTCAGATCCTGGGTCTTGTAGCCGCCGGCGAAACGCATTTCGTAATGCTTGCCGCCGCGCCAGACCTGCACGATCAGTTCGGTGGACAGGGCGTTGACCACCGATACGCCCACCCCGTGCAGACCGCCGGAGAACTGGTACTGCTTGTTCGAGAACTTGCCGCCCGCGTGCAGCCGCGTGAGGATCAGCTCCACTCCGGAGACGCCGTGCTGGCTGTGGGTATCGACCGGCATGCCGCGGCCGTCATCGACTACCGACAGGCTGCCATCGGCATGCAAGGTGACGTCGATCGCCTTGGCGTGCCCGGCGAGTGCTTCGTCCACGCTGTTGTCGATGACTTCCTGGGCCAGATGATTGGGCCGCGCGGTATCGGTATACATGCCCGGCCGCTTGCGAACGGGGTCGAGTCCGGTGAGGACCTCGATATCGGCGGCATCGTATTGACTGGCCATCCACGCCTCGTGAAAAACGAATAGTCGTACCGGCCGGCACGTTAAGCGTTTGGCCCGACCGTGGCAAGATGAACCACGATCGCGCCATCGGCATAAGCTTGCATGACACGCTAAACTTCCGGCGCAATCACCCGGGCCTTCCTGTCATGAGTAAAGCCAAATCCGATAACGCGGCAACCGCCGAAGCCGACACGACCGACGCCCCGCCGCTGGCGGCCTTCGAGAGTTCGGTCGCGGAACTGGAGTCGCTGGTCGAGTCGCTTGAGGCCGGCGATATCAGCCTCGAACAGGCCCTGGCCAAGTTCGAGCGCGGTGTCACGCTCGCGCGCCAGTGCCAGACCATGCTCAAGAGCGCGGAACTGCGGGTCGATCAACTGGTCGGCCAGGCGCCGGACGAGCATACCGAACCGTTCACCGGCCCCGCCGAAGACGCCGTCGACTGAACCGCTCGGCGCCGGGCGATACATCACTGCAGTATGCGGTCGGAGTGCGATGCGGGCGTGGGCCGGATGTCATCGCGAGCCTGAAACAGGCGCACACCAGCCTTGCCTTCATGCTTGACGCGATACAAGGCGGAATCGGCATTGTGCATGAGTTCGTCGGCGTCGCCACCGTGCTCGGGGTAAAAGGCAATGCCCAGACTCGCGCTGATTGCGACATCGATTTCCCCGGTTGATGTGGGCACCGCGATGGGCGCCGAAAGGGCGTCGAGCAGGTCGCGACAACGGGCCAGACACGACGGCTCGGATTCGACGTCCTCGATCAGGAGGGCGAACTCGTCACCGCCGAAGCGCGCGGCCGTGTCGACATCCTGCAGCGTCTGCTCGAGCCGGCGCGCCACGTGCTCGAGCACGACATCGCCCGCGCGATGGCCGTAGGCATCGTTGACCGGCTTGAAGCCGTCCAGATCCATGTAGCCGATCGCGAAACGCCCGGACCGACGGCGCGCGCGTTTGGTCATGCTGCTCAAGCGATCCACGAACAACAGGCGGTTGGGCAGCCCTGTGAGCGCGTCGTGCGTGGCCAGATGCTGGGCGCGCGCCTCGGCGCGGCGCCGGATGTCGATCTCGCCACGGAGTTGGGTGTTCACCGCGTCCAGTTCGTCGCGCGCGCGCCGCAGCGCCCGGCGGCTGTCGTACAGCTCGACGAAATTACAGACCTTGGCCTGCAACAGGCGTTCGTCGATCGGTTTCGTGATGTAGTCCACGGCGCCCAGGCGATAGCCCTTGAGGCGATCCATGTCGTCGCTCGAATCCGCGGTGACGAAGATTACGGCCGTATCGCGTGTGGATTGTTCCCCGTTGAGCAGTTCCGCGACTTCCATGCCGTCCATGCCGGGCATCTGCACATCGAGCAGGATCAAGGCGAACTCGTGATCCAGGCAGGCGGCGAGCGCATCGTTGCCGCTGCCGGCCTCGATCACGCTCACGTCGAGGTGCTTGAGCACCCGGCGCATGGCCACGCGGTTGGCATACAGATCGTCGACCACGAGAACCTTGGAGGCCGGCTGATCGCTGTGCTCGGGGTCAGACATAGGCGCGCTGCCTCCGGGCAGAGCCGGCACCGGTGCACGGCCATGCGACCGGCCCGGTCGCGCGCGGCGTCGAAACCGCCGCGCGGAGCGCCTGCACCGAGAGCTCAGGCTTCATGTGGCGGCCACGCCCGTTTGAGCCGGTAGATGCGATGAGTGTCACTGACGGCCTCGAAACAGGATGCGAGTGAAGAGAATTGCAACGTCTCCCGCGTGCCGAGCACGAGATACCCGCCGCGCACGAGACTGTCGGCAAACAAGCGCAATACACGCTCCTTGAGCGCCTGTGAGAAATAGATCAGGACATTACGGCACATCACCAGGTGGGTTTCCGCAAAGACGCCGTCGGTCACGAGATTGTGATGCGCGAAGACCACGCGATCGCGCAGCGTCCGCCGCATCCGTATCAGATCATATCGGCTGCGGTAGTAATCCGCGAAATCGCCCCGGCCGCCCGCGCGATCGTAATTGGCGGCGAAGCCCGGGATACGCCGTGCCGCAAAAATGCCTTCCGCAGCCCGCGCCAGCGCCTGATCGTTGATATCCGTGGCATAGAAGCGACAACGCGACAGCAGACCGGCCTCCTCGGCCAGGATCGCGGTGGAATACACCTCCTCGCCCTGGGCGCAGCCGGCCTGCCAGATGTTCACCCGCGGATACGACGACAGCACCGGCAAGACCTGCTCGCGCAGCACGGCGAACACCGCCGGGTCCCGGAACATGTCCGAAACCGGCACCGACAGCCGCGCGATCACCTCGCCGAGCACGGCTGGCTCATAAATCAGTCGCGGAATCAGGTGCCCGATACCCGGCACGCCGAGATCCGCTGCCAGCTGCTCGGCCCGACGCTTGAGCGAGGCGCGCGCATAGCCGGAAAAGTCGTAGCCATGGCAGGCATGCAAGGCGAGCACGAACAGATCGAGCGCGCGGTCTTCGGTGGCCACCGGATCGCTCATGACAACAAGGCCTTCATGCGCCCGAGCAGATCGTCCACGTCCAGCGGCTTGGACAGATAATCGTCGGCGCCGGCGGCGAGACAGGCCTCGCGATCACCGCTCATGGCCTTCGCGGTCAGGGCCACGATCGGCACCCGCGGATGATTCGAGCCATCCCGGATACGGCGGATCGTTTCGTAGCCATCCATGCCCGGCATCATGATGTCCATCAGCACCAGATCGAGGCGCTCGGCCCCGGCCAGCCGATCGAGCGCCTTGAAGCCATCGGCGGCCATCGTGACCTCGACCCCATGGCCCCGCAACAATCGCGACAGCGCGAAGGTGTTGCGCATGTCATCGTCCACCAGTAGCACATGCGCGCCGACCAGCCCGGGCGCCCGGGCATCGGCCGGCGGCGCGGCGGGCGTGCTCACCGGCGCGGGCGGCGGCGCGAGGCGATGCATGAACAACGAGATCTCGTCCAGCAGCCGATCCTGCGCGTGGCTACCCTTGATCACGATGCTGTCGGTGTAGTCGCGCAGGCGCTCGGTTTCTTCTGCCGACAGATCGCGCGCCGAATAGACCACCACCGGCGGTGCATCGGCCCGTCTGGCGATGGTATCCAGCAGATCGAAACCGGACACGTCGGGCAGCTTCAGATCCAGCACCAGGCAGTCGAAGGTTTCCTCGTCGAGCCGCGACAGGGCCGCCGCGCCGGAATCCACCGCGACCGTCGAGACCTGCTCGCTGCGCAGCAGGCGCGCAATCGCTGCATGCGCATCCGGATCGTCGTCGACCACAAGCACGCGGCGGGCCTTGCGTCCGGACAGCGTTTCCGCACGCGCCAGCAGCGTCTCCAGGTTGTCGCGCGTCACCGGCTTGCGTAGATAGCCGACCGCGCCGGCGCTGGCCGACCGCCCGGTGTCGTCGGCCGCCGACACGATGTGCACGGGGATGTCGCGTGTGTCCGCGTCAGCCTTGATCCGGTCGAGCACAGCCCAGCCGTCGAGCTCGCCCGGCAGCCCCAGATCGAGAATCACGGCATCCGGCGCGCACTCGGCGATGGCGGCGAGTGCGCGCCGGCCGTCGCCCGCGGCTTCGGCCTCGAAACCGCGCTGGCGCGCGGTCTTGCACACGATATCCGCGAAGGTCGCGTCGTCATCGACGATCAGCACTCGCGGCGCCTGTCCTGCCGGGCGCGCGCGGCGCCGCGGCCGTGGCGGTTCGTTGGCCGCGGGTGGGAGCGCTTCAGGCGCCGCATCCGCTTCGGCCCGATTCACTTCCTCGGCCGCTTCCCCGGCCGGTGCGAGATCCGTGCGTACGAAGGCCGTGAAGCGACTGCCCTCGCCCGGCGTGCTTTGTACGTGCACCTCGCCGCCCAGAAGGCCTACCAACTCACGAGTGATCGACAGCCCCAGCCCGGTCCCGCTGTAATTGCGGCTGCTACTGCCGTCGACCTGTTCGAAGGCATGGAAGATGCCTTCCAGGTGATCCGCCGGAATGCCGATTCCGTCGTCACGGACCTGGATCGCCAACGCATTGTCGTGCGCCAGTTCGTCGCACTCGAAGCGGGCATCGGCGGCCGGCCGCATGAAACGCACGTCGACCCGCCCCTCGCGCGTGAACTTGAGGGCATTGCCCACCAGATTGCGCACGATCTGCTCGAGCTTGCCGGCGTCGGTGACGAGTTGCGCGGGCGCGTCCGCGCTCAACTCGACCTCGAACGCCAATCCCTGGGCCTCGGCCATGTGCGCGAACTGGCGGCGTATGCGCGCCGCGAAACCGGCGGTGTCCACCCGATCGGTCAACACCCGCATCTTGCCGGCCTCGATCTTGGATAGATCGAGGATGTCGTTGATCAATGCCAGCAGACCGGTGCCCGAATCATGGATGATGCGTGCCGCCTCGACCTGCTCCTCGTCGAGATTGCCCGGTTCGTTTTCGGCCAGGCTGCGCGAGAGGATCAACAGGCTGTTCAACGGGGTGCGCAACTCATGCGACATGTTCGCCAGAAAATCGGACTTATAGGCACTGGCCCGTTCGAGCTCCTCGGCGCGCTCCTCGGCCTCGGCATGCAGGGCCGACAGCTCCTCCTGCTTGTCGCGCAGATCCGCATTGGCCGCCTGCAATGCGTCGGCCTGCGACTGCAGCTCTTCCTCCGACGCGCGCAGCTCGGTCGCCTGGGACGACAGCTCCTCGCTCTGCGCCCGCAGTTCGGTATTGGCCCGCTGGAGGCTCGCCTGCTGCTCCGACAGCCGTTTTTCCGAACGGCTGAGCGCCTGCATCTGTTGCCGGCTCTGGGCCAGCAATTCGCCGGTTCGCCGCGCGCGCATCTGCGTCAACACCGCCATGCCGATATTCGGCAGCAACGTATCCAGCAGTTCGCGCTCGGTTTCCGTCAGCGGGTGGAACAGGGCCAGTTCGATCACGGCGACCACGCGATCCGCGATCATTGCCGGGGCGACGAACAAAATGCTCGGCCGCGCCTCGCCCAGCCCGGAACGGATCGTGATGTAACCGGCCGGCAAGTCGGTCAACTCGACCGGGCGCCCGGTTTCCAGCGCGGCGCCCACCAGGCCTTCGCCGGGCGCGAACCGCTGCTCGGCCTCGGGCGAATAGCCATACGCCGCCAGTAGATTGAAATCGGCCTCGTCATCTTCGAGCGACGCCCGCGTGAACATGGCGGCATAGCCGGCATGCATCAGCGGCGCCAGGTCGCGCAACAGGCTCTGGCCCAGTTCCCGCTCGTCCGCAGCATGGTAGAGCATGGCCGTCACGCGCCCGCGGTGATCGCGGATCCAGTAATCGCGATCCTGGCGCACAATAATCTGGCGAAACTTCTCCAGCGCGCGCGACATCGCGCCGATCTCGTCGCCGCGATGCTGGAACCGCACCTGCACGTTGCGCTCGCCGTCCGCCAGACGTCCGGTGATGTCGGTAAGCTGGGACAAGGGCCCCGCAATGCGCCGGCGCACGCCGGTCACGGTGGCCAGGCCGATCATCAGGCCCACGACGAGCAGACTCACCAGCGTGGCATCCGCGACCCACTGGCGCTGCGCCACCTCGGCATTGCGCCCCGACAGATCGCGCTTGAGCTGCGTGCGGTAATCCGACAACGCCTGCTGCATGGGGTCGAAATAGGCCACGCTTGCGCCGTGAACCAGCGTCTGGCGTGCCGCCTGCATGGCACCGGTATCCACGCGCGCCATCACCGGCTCGGCCACCTGCGCCTGCCAGCTCGATTCGAGCCGGTCGATCTTGCTGAGCAGCTGCTCCTTGGCCCGGTCGTGCACCCCCGCGTCCTGCAGTTGATGCAGGTGGTTCTCGACTGCGGCGTTCGCGCCGCGCAGCTGGTTTTCGTAGCGCTTCGAGGCAGTCAGGACGTAGGCGCGTAGCGCGGATTCCTGCGCGGTGATCGCCGTCCCCAGCTCCTGAGCACGCGCCAGCGACGCATGGGTCCGCCCGGCGTTCAAGCGCGCGCGGTTCACGCTCGCCAGCGCGATCAGACTGATCACGCAGGACGCGCCGAACAGCACCAGGATCAGCGCGACCGAGCCGATGAGCTGGCGTCGAATCGATAGACCCCCCAGCATACGGGCGAGCGCGCCCGATGACGTTAGATCCCGTTCCACCATCCCCCTGCGGCCCATCACGGCCCCTCGGCAAACACAGGCAATATTACGATAACGGCGGGTCGGCGGCGAGTTTTAGCGCCGGCGACGCAACTTTACCGCGCGTGCGCGGTCTTACTGGGCGGCAGGCAAACACCGCAGCATCGCTGCATCTGCCACCCAGATATGGCACGCACGACACAGCGTGCTAGCCTTGCAGCAAGCTGATAACGAGGTAAATGATGAGCGTCGAAAATTCGACCTATACCGCACGTGCGCAGACCGCGCTGGCCACCAACAGTGTGTTACGCAACACCTACATGCTGCTGTCGGCCACGCTGCTGTTCTCGGCAGTTGTTGCCGGGGCCACGGCCACACTGCATCTGCCCTATCCCGGCTTCATCATCACGCTGGTCGGCATGTTCGGGTTGATGTTTCTCGTGCAGGCCACCGCGAACAGCGGCTGGGGCCTGGTGTCGATCTTTGCCTTCACCGGGTTCATGGGCTACACGCTCGGCCCGATCATCGACATGTACCTGCAGCACTTTTCCAATGGGCCGCAGTTAGTGACGATGGCCATGGGCGGCACCGGCGCCATCTTCGTCGGCATGTCGGGGTACGCACTGGTCTCCGGCAAGCGCTTCAACCAATGGGGCGGCATGCTCACGATGGGCATCCTGGTCGCCTTCGTGATGAGCCTGATCGCGGTGCTGTTTTCCATCCCCGCCCTGTCGCTCGCGGTGTCGATGATGTTCGTGCTGCTGATGAGCGGCCTGATCGTCTACCAGACCGGCGAGATCATTCACGGTGGTGAGACGAATTACATTCGCGCCACCCTGACGCTGTTCGTCACGATCTACAATCTGTTCATCAGCCTGCTTCAGTTGCTCGGTGTATTCGCCGGCGACGACTGATCGCGGCGCGATCGGCGAAAAGCCCGGCCATGCGTGGCCGGGCTTTTTTGTGGCCGCGGCTTGCGCCGTGCGCGTGGCGGGTCTCAGTCTGCCGCGACTGTTCGGATTGTCAGGCGTCCGCGCACCAGGTCACGCACGCCGGCAACCACGCGAAATGCATAGATCGAGCCGCTGGCATCCGCCATCAGGCGCTCGGCGTGAATATCGATCGAGGCCAGGCCGGCCACGGCTTCGGCGTCGGCCAGCAACTCGATATGACGCAGCCCCACCAGCCGCCCGCCAGCGGCCGGCCCCATGCCATCAGCCGCACGGGCGCGCAACGTACCGTGGGCCGCGGTCGCCTGCGCCGCGTATTCGATCAGCGCAGTTACCGGCATCACGCCGCGATCGGCCAGCGGATGCGCCGTCGGCGCAGGCAGCCGGCTGCGACAATGAATGCAGTCGTCGGCCCAGGCGACGACCTCGTCTAGCAGACACATCATGCCGGCATGGGGGACGAGTCCGGCCACTCGCACCGCGCTCACAGCGGCGTGATCGGCACGCGCCAGTGCCCTTGTTCCGATTCGATGACTGGCGCGGCCGGCAAATTCGCGGCCAGCGCCGCGAATAACGGCAGGCTACGCGCACTGGCGTTCAGGTATCGAAGCCGCTCCAGCTCCGGCCCAACCATCGATGCCGGCGCGTCGTCCACCGGTTGCGGCCGATCGATGGCGGCCATGGCCCCGTCGGCACGCGTGTCCAGCCACCAGGCCATGGCGAAGGTCGCGCCGATATCGCGGCGCGCCTCGGCCAGCATGCCGGTGCCGTCCATGTCGTAGCACACCAGCAAAACCGGGCGTCGGCGTTGCGCCAGCAGCCCCCAGGCTTCGCACAGGGCGACGGCGAATCCGCCCGCCCCGGCCGACAGGCTGGTCGAGGGTTCACGCGCGCCGGTGGCGATACTCCAGTAGCCGGCGGGCGCGTTATGCACCGAGTTGTGAAAACGGGTGGGCGAAATCGCACGCTCCGGCGTGTTGACGGCCGCGCAAAGCTGGTCGGCGATATCGATATCGCCCGCCGACGACGAAAACACCGCCGCCACCGTCGACGCATCGCGCCCCTGGCTGGCCTGTTCGGCCACGCGAAACGCCAGATGTACCGCAGCACCGGCCCGGCGCGCCTCATTGCGCGGCAGCAACCGGGTGCGAAACGGGGCCAGCGGCTCGCCGGTATAAGCCGTCTCGCCGGCCAGTACCGGGCGCGCCGCCGGCCAGCCGTCGAGCCCGGGCCCGGCGATGCCGAGGCCATGCAGATACGCGCGCTGCATCAGACGTCCTCCGCGGCCAGCAACAGACTGCAGTTGCTGCCGCCGAAGCCGAAGGTGTTGCTCAACACGCGACGGACCCCGCCGGGCTCGGGCGCCGTGAGCAAACGACACCGCAATGCCGGATCGAGGTCCCGCGTATTCAGGGTCGCCGGGCGATAATCGTGCGCGATCGCGAGACAGGCGATGACCGTCTCCACAATACCGGCAGCGCCCAGCGTATGCCCGGTCCAGCCCTTGGTGGCGGAGGCCGGCGTCGCGGCGCCGAACAGGCTGACCACCGCGCGATCCTCGGCCTGGTCGTTGGCGGGGGTCGCGGTGCCGTGCAGGTTGATGTAATCGACGGCCCCGGGGGCCAGGCCGGCGCTGTCGAGCGCGCGCCGCATCGCCAGCGCCGCGCCGCGCCCCTCGGGCTCGGGCGCCGCCATGTGATACGCATCGGCCGATTCCCCCACGCCGATCACGCGCGGCCCGGACGCTGCGCCGGCCGCCGGGCCGACCAGTGCGAAACCGCCTGCCTCACCGATCGAGATTCCGCGGCGATGGGCATCCCAGGGCCGGCAGGGTTCGGGCGATGTCAGCTGCAGCGAGGCGAAGCCGTAGAGGGTGGTCAGACAGAGGCTGTCGACGCCGCCGACCACCGCCATGTCGCAGAATCCCGCTTCGATCGACCGCGCCGCGGACGCAAACACCTTGGCGCTCGAAGAACAGGCCGTGGACACAGTCAACGCCGGGCCGGCCAGGCCGAGCCGCCGCTGCACGTAGCCGCACAGGGCGAAATAGTCATGGGTATGCTCGAACGAGAACCACGCCGGCAAGCGGCCATCGGCCAGCTCGCGGTAGGCGCGCTCGGTGGTGCCGATGCCGGAGGTGCTGGTGCCCAGGAACAGGCCGATGCGCTCGGGCGCGTATGCCCGCTTGGCGGTTTCCACCGCATCGATGAAGCCATCCTGTTGCAGCGCAAGCTCGGCGAGCTGATTGTTGCGGCAATGCCAGTCCGCCCATGCCGCGGGTAGCGCGACCTCCTCGCAGCCGGGCACGCGGCCGATCCACGTGGCCAGATCCGCGCCGTCGAAATCGCAGCGCACGAGGCCGCTGCGTTGCTCGCGCAGCGCCTGCCACTGTGCGTCGCACCCGGCGCCCACGGCGGTGGTCGCGGTATAGGCCCGGATGGCCATTGGCTTCATCGCTCGATGCTCCATGCGGTCATGCTCACGCGGTCCGGCCGGCGCGCGCTGTGCCCGTGCCTCGGGCGATGACGCGCGGCGGGCTCAGTGCCAGAACTGATAGAAATTGAACCAATTGTACGGGGCTTGGCGCACGTGCTCAGCCAGCCGATCGGCGTAGGCCTGGGTCCAGGCGCCGGTACGCTGCATGCGTTCGCCGCGCGGCAGCGACAGGCCGGGGCTGAACTGCTCGCAGTACAGGTCATAATGCCCCCCGCCGCGATACAGACCGAAGGCGAGAAACACCGGCACGCCCAGCATGCCGGCCAGCAGCCAGGGCGTCGCCGGAAACGGCGCCGTGCCGCCGAGGAAATCGCAGTCCACCGTGCGCTCGCCCGCATGAACGCGATCGGCCATGATGCCGACCATCTCGCCGCGATCGAGCGCCGCCTTGACCTTGAGCACCCGATCGACATCGGCGGTTGCGGTGTCGATCACGCGATCGCCGAAACCCGGATCGAGCTTCTGCAGCACCGCGTTCATCTTCGCCCCGGTCGCCCAGTTCATGAGGATGCGCACGGTCAGGTCGTCGCGCCGGTCGCTGAGGGCACGCAGCGCCTCGAAACTGCCGAGATGCGACACCATGATGATCCCGCCCTGGCCGCGCTCCACGCAATCGCGAAACGACTGCACCCCATGATGGGTGATCGACAACGGCGAATCGGCGCCGCCGAGCATATACATGCGATCGAGAAATACGGTCGCGAACGCATACAAATGGCGGTAGCTGTGATGCCAGCGCGGGCGACGCGCAAGCACCCGGGCGAGATAATCCCGCGAGGCGCGGCGCGCGGCCGGCGCGGCGATCATGTAGTAAGCCACGCCCAGATGCAGCATCGCGCGGGCCGCGCCCCGGCCCAGACGTCGGGCCACCCATGCGATGGCATGGAGCACGAACGGGTGACTGCGCTCGGTACGGCGGGTCCAGGCTTCAGCCATCGATTGGGGCACTCCATTCGATCACGCCGTGGGCGACACAGCCGGCCGGCCCGGTGCAGGCGAATTGCAGGCGGTCGCCGGTCTTGGCTGTGAGCGCGACGACACAGCGCTGCTCCGGATACAGCGCGGCCACGAACTTGCAGCGCAGGATGCGGCGCATGCGGCCGCCGTACCGGCGCTCCGCCGCACGGCCGACGTGGTCGAGCAGCACGACACCGGGCACAATCGGCGCCCCCGGGAAATGCCCGTCGAGGCAGGGGTGATCGGCTGCGACCGAAAACACGTGATCAGCCACGGACGACGCGCTCCGGGCGCCGCGCGGCGCGCCAGGCCGCCACGACATCGGCGTGCGCCAGCTTGCCAATGCTGTTGCGTGGCAGCCGCTCGACCTTGACCAGCGGCCGCGGCACGAAGACCGGATCCACGCGTTGCGCCAGTTCGGCGCCCAGCGCGCGCACCGTGCGCGACGGCGCCACCACCAGCGCGGTCGGACGCTCCGCGGCCGGAGCCTCGGGTGAAGCGAATACCACTGCATCCTCGACGCCCTCGATATCCAGCAGCGCCGCGGTCAACCCGGCCAGCGATATGCGCTTGCCGGCCACCTTGAGCATATCCGCCGAGCGCCCGATCAGTCGGAAACATGTCGCGTCGAGAACGTCCAGCTCGTCCGCCAACACCACCGGGCACGGCAGCTGGCCGCCGCGCACTACCACCTGCTCATCGTCCTGCGCCAGCTGCAGGCCGTCATACAGCTGCCAGCGATCGTCCTCGGCCGTGCGCCGGCTGGCCATGCTGCCGGTCTCGCTGCTGCCGTAGATCTCGTGGACTTCCGTGTGCCAATGCCGTTCGGCGGCCGCGGCCAATGCGCTCGACAACGGCGCGGTCGCCGAAATGATGCGCGCGACGGCCGGCAGCGCGACCTCGGCGTCGAGGCAGGCCTTGAGCTGGATCGGGGTCGTGAACAGGGCCCGCGGCGCGGGCAGGCGCGCGAGCGCATCGGCGATCTGCCAGGGCATGAACGGGCGGGCGCTGTCGGCGGCGAACCCGCCGTGCAAGGCCAGCAGCACCGAATTTTCCAGGCCGTACATATGCTGGGGCGGCACGCTGGCGACCACATTCATGGCCGGCGTCGCCGGGAAGAACCGGCGCCGCAACAGCGCGCTTCCGATCGCAAGATCGCCCCACCGCTTGCGTTGCGGCGCCGGCTCGCCGGTGCTGCCCGAGGTGAACACCACCGCCACCGTGCGCGCGGCCGGGATTTCCGGCGGAGCCGGCATGGGCGGCGATTCGCCGCCGAGCCGAGCCGCCACCCAGGCATCGTCGACCGCGATCGCCCCCGGATAGCGCGCGCGGATCCGGTCCAGCGTGGCGGCCTGGCGTGTCTGCGGCAAAAGATTCAGCGCCCCGGCCCAGCAGCCGGCGGCAAAGGCCACGGTAAACAGATAACGATCGTCGCAGAGATTGAAAAACGCGGTGCGGCCGGCGAGCGCGTCCGCCATCGATCGCATATCCGCGAGCGCCGCCGCGGCGCTGACGGGCACGCCCCGGCGCCAGGCGAACCCACGCCCGGGACGGTAATCGGCAAGCAAAGCCCGGGCCGACTCAGCCATGTCGCAGATCGCGGTAGTCGATGCGCCGCAGGGCGGCCATGTATTGGCGCCAGCTCATGTGCTCGTACTCACCGATGGCGCGCCGACGCACGAACCATTCAGCCACGAACAGCAATCCCACGATCAGATAGTTCAGGAAATTCGCACATAGCGACCAGATTTCGGCGGATGCGAACAGCGCCAGGCATAGATTGGCGAGCGCCATCACCAGCATCGTGGCGCACCAGAAAATGGTCACCGCGCGCGTGTAGCGCGCCACCGGGCCCGGCAGAGGGCCACGGATCGCCCGTGCCACAAGCGTGATCAACGGGGTCTGGCCGGGCAGCAGGGTGCGGCCGAACAACCAGGCCAGCGCCAGGCAGATGAGCACGGGCGTGGCATAGAAGAATACCAGCGCGTCCACCGTATGCACGCTGAGCGCGGCGATCGCGATCAGAACGAACATCGCCAGCCAGGCCACCGGTCGCCGGCGAATCAACCACGGGCCGAGCACATTGACGATCAGCACCGCCAGGGCGAGAAAGCGCAGCCCGGGCCAGCCCGTCACCACCGCGGCGTGGACCAGCACCGGATAGAGCAGCGGCACGAGGCCCGCGACAAAGCCCAGACGTCGCATGAATCAGCGCCCGGCCCCGGGCCGGCCCGCACCGCGATGTCCGGCTGCGCCCGCGTTCGGCGTGCCTGCGGGATGCATCAGCAACGTGTAACCGCGCCCGGCGACAAAAAACTCAAGCCTCGGCGCGTTCGCGCTCGATATGCGCGCTCAGCGATCGCAGCGTGGCGAATATGCGGCTGTTGGCTTCGTCGTCGGCGCGCAACTCGATTCCATAGGCCTGATTCACGGCCAGCGCGATTTCCAGGGCGTCGATCGAATCGAGGCCCAGGCCGTCGGCCTCCGGCCCGAACAGCGGCGCCGTGGGTTCGATCTCCGCGGCAGCGACATCGTCCAGATCCAGAGACGTCACCAGCAGCTGTGCGACATCGCGCTCGAGATCGCTTTGCTCACTCATAATCTTTCACTCGTTGTTGTACTTGCGCCGCGGTACATGCGCCCGCGCATTCGATATCCCCGGCATGGGCCACCGGGTTCGTCGCCCGCGGCGTTCCGGCATCGCGGGCCATTCGCGGCACTCAGCCTGCCTATTGTCCACGAACCGAGGCTTCGATTCACCCCGCCAGGCACACGCACCGGGTATCGACACGACCGCGCTCGGCGTCCATCATCCGCCCCACGAGGCGTCGCGGCGCCTGTCCGCTCGTTCTCGCGAAACCCGAGCGCCCGTTGCCGAGCGCGACCGGGTCACGCCGGGGCGCGCGATCGGATTTTCCTCTATTCGGCCTGAACCGTGATCGAACACCGCAGCCACATCGAGTTCCGGGTGCCGTTTTTCGACGTCGACTCGATGCATATCGCCTGGCACGGCCATTATGCGAAGTACTTCGAGCTGGCCCGATGCCAGCTGCTGGAAGACCTCGGGCACGATTACGACGCCATGGCCGCCTCCGGTTTTTCCTGGCCCGTGGTCGATCTTCGCGTGCGCTACATGCGCTCGCTGACCTTCAAGCAATGGGTCCGCGTCACCGCCACCCTGAAACAGTGGGATCAGCAGTTGCGCATCGCCTACCGGCTTCGCGATCGCGATTCAGGCACCAGTCTGGCGCGCGGCAGCACCCTGCAGGTGCCGGTAGCAATCGAATCGGGCCAACGCTACCCGGGCACGCCGGCGGCCGTACGCGAGGCCCTCGCCCGGTTCGCCGAACGATCGAAAAAAGCGGAGCCGAATCGATGAGACAAGCGCCACGACGCCTGCGACACGCCGTGCTGGCACGGCTGATCGTCCTGCTGATCGCACTGGCCGCCGGCCCGATGGCGCTGGCGGCACAGTCCGGCCAGGGCGACATGCCGGCCCTGGGCCAGGAAGCGTCCGGCCATGTGCTGCGGGGCCGCTTCGTTCAGCACAAGCATCTGGCCGAACTCGACCGGGCGCTGGTGTCGCGCGGCCATTATGTGGTGGCGCGCAATCGCGGGCTGCTGTGGCAGGTCGACAAGCCGGTACACAGCACGCTGGTGATCACGCCCCAGTCCCTGACCGAATCCAGTCAGGGGCAGCAGACCGCACACATCAGTGCGCAACAACAGCCGGCGCTGGGCGCCGTCGCCTCGATTCTGCTCGCGGTGTTCCAGGGCAACACGGATCAGCTGTCGCGCTACTTCAAGATTCAACGCCCGGACCAGGATTCGAGCGGCAAGACGCTCACGCTCACCCCGCGGACCGACGCCGTGAAGCACTTCATTACCCGGCTCAAGATCAGCGGTGGCGACAGCGTGCGCCGTATCCGCATCGATCAGCCGGGCGGGGACTACAGCATCATCGACCTCCATCCCGCGCAACACACTGCCAAGGCACTGACGCCCGCCGAACGGCGTGCCTTCGCGCGGTAACCGGCCGCCGGCCCCGCGGCAGCTGACCAGGAGTCCGATCTTGCCTGTTGCGAGTACACAGCGAACAACGCCGTCCCAGCGCGCCCAAGTCCGCGTTGCCGATGGCGCCCGCACGCGGCGCGACGGGGCCGCCGCGCCTTGAAGATCCGGGCGCTCATTTGGCTGCTCGGGGTTATCGCCCTGGCCGTCATCCTGGCGGCGCTGGCGAGCACCGGCCGGCTGACCGTGCGCACCGACCTGATGGCGCTGTTGCCGACGCCGCAGCACGATGCGCTGGTCAATGCGACCGTGCAGCGCATGGCCACTTTCGGCCAACGGCGCGTCACCGTCCTGCTCTCCGGCGACAGCCGGGCGCATCGCCGGCACGCGATCCAGGCCATGGCCACGGTGCTGACGGCGAGCCCGGCCTTCGACCAGGTCATCGCCCGCGCCGACGATGCGCTCGGCGCCGGCCAGCGCAGCGATCTCAACCAGCTGTATTTCGCCCACCGATTCCATTTGCTGGCGCCCGCCGATGCCCGGGCACTGGCCACACTGGCGAAGGCGCCGGCGCCAAGTGCCGCGGCGCACCACGCCCGCGAACACTTCACCAGCCGCGCCCAGAGCCGGCTTTACGGGCTCGGCGTGAACGGCGGCGGCCGTTTCATCGACGACCCCTTCGGCCTCGCGGATGCCTACCAGCGCACCGCCCTGCCCAACCCCGCCCCCAATCTGCGCATCGCGGGCGACGGCACGTTCTATGTGGTGGGGCCGCAGGGGCATCGAGCCGACGTGATATTCGCGCAAACACGGCACAATCCGTTCTCGCTGGCCAGCGAAAGCCAGGCCTCGGCGGCGCTGGCCAAGGCGCGCGCCGTGGCCCACGCAGCCGCGCCTGCGGCCACGATCCGTATCTCGGGTGTGGTTCGCCACGCCGCGGTCGCGGCCAAACGGGCCAAGTTCGAGATGTCGGTCATCGGCACCGGCTCACTGATCGGCATCGTGCTGCTCATGTTCTGGGCCTTCGGGCGCGTGCGGCCGTTCGTCCTCAGCCTGACCGCGGTCGGCGGCGGTATCCTGCTGGCCGTGGTGGTCACCGATCTCGTGTTCGGCGGCATCCACATGCTTACGCTCGTGTTCGGCACCAGCCTGGTCGGCGTGTCGATCGATTATTGTCTGCATTTCTTTGCCCAGCGCCTGGCCACCCCCGATCCGGCGACCGCCCTGGCCCGCGTGCGCCGGCCGGTGATGCTTGGACTCACGACCAGCGTGATCGCCTACGGCGGCATGGTGATCGCCCCCTTCCCGGGGCTGCGTCAGATCGCGGTCTTCACCGCAACCGGGCTCATCGGCGGCTGGCTCGGCATGTGGCTGCTCCTGCCCGGCGCCGGCGGGCCCGCGCCGCGGCCGGGTCGTGCGTTGCGGCTGGCGGCGCTGTGGCGCTCGCACGGCCCGGCGCGACTGGCCGCCGGCCACGAACGCGTTCTGGTGACGGCACTGTCGGCGCTCGCCCTCGTGCTCGGCGGCTTCGCGCTCTGGCAGCTCAGCCCGGACGACAGCGTCCGCGTGCTCTACAATCCGCCGGCACAGCTGGTCAAAACCGATCGCGAGGTCGCCCGGCTGCTCGGGGCCACGCTGTCCACCCACGCCATCGTGGTCAGCGGCGGCACGACCGCCCGGGTACTGGCCACCGAGCAACAGTTGACCCGTCGGCTCAGCGCGGGCGCCAAGCCGGCCGCCGACGTGCGTGCGATCACCGATGCCTATCCGCCGGTCACCCAGCAGCAGCGCAATTACGCCCGGCTGGCGCAGACGCTGTATGCGCCGCACGGCGCGTTGACACAGGTTCTGCAATCGGCCGGTTTCAAGCCGCCGCAGATCGCGGCGGCGCGCCATGCCTTCGTTGCCGCCAAGGGCCGGACGCTGTCGCTGGCCGACTGGCTGTCCAGTCCGGCCAGCCTGGGGCTGCGCGGGCTCTGGCTCGGCCGCGTGAACGGCGCCGATGCGGCGATTATCCGCATCGACCAAATCCACGATGCCGCGCGCTTGAAGCACATCGTCGCCCAATACCCGCACGCCGAATACATAAACAGCGTCGCGCGCATCTCGAGCCTGTTGTCACATTATCGCCGGCTGGCGACCTGGCTGCTGGGGCTGGAATACATTCTGGCCTGGCTGGTGCTGTGGCGCGCATTCGGCGCGCGCGGGGCGCTCGCCCTGCTGTTGCCACCGGCACTGGCGAGCATCGCCGTACTGGCCATCTTCGCCGCCACCGGCGCGACCTTCGCCCTGTTCAACCTGGTGGCCCTGATCCTGTTGCTGGGCCTGGGCGCGGATTACGGTATCTTCCTGCGCACGGCGCCGGCGGATCATGCGCCGGCGATGCTGGCCGTGGGCCTGTCGGTCGCCACCACCCTGCTGGCGTTCGGCCTGCTGGGCGTCAGCCATACACCGGCGCTGCACGAGTTCGGGCTCACGCTCGCGCTGGGCCTGACATTCACATTCCTGCTAGCGTCATTGTTGGGCCGCCCCGCCCCCGACACGAGTCCTTCGCAACAGGAGTGATGTGAACAGCCAACACACCGACATCGCCATCATCGGCGCCGGCCCGGCGGGCGCGACCATGGCCACGCTGCTGGCCGATCGTGGCTGGCGGGTGACCGTGCTCGAGCGCAGCCACTTCCCGCGCTTTGCCGTGGGCGAGAGCCTGCTGCCACGCTGCATGGACGCCCTGGCCGGCGCCGGCATGCTGCAGGCCGTGGAAAACGCCGGCTATCAGATCAAGCGCGGCGTCACCTTCAGCGAGAACGACCGCGACGCGAGCTTCACCTTCGACGACCAGTTCACGCCCGGCTGGTCCTGGACCTGGCAGGTGCAGCGCGCCGATTTCGATCATCGGCTGGCACTCGAGGCCGAACGGCGCGGCGCGGCGCTGCGCTTCGGCCAGACGGTCGCGTCGGTGGATTTCGCCACACCGGGCGCGCCACAGCTGACGATCGCCGCCGACGACGGCACCCGCACCGAGCTGGCCGCGCGGTTCGTCTGCGATGCCAGCGGCTCGGCGCGCGTGCTGCCGCGACTGCTGGGCCTCGACCGGCCGGGCAGCGCGCCGTCGCGGGCCGCACTGTTCACGCACGTCGCCGACCATATCGACGATCCCGATTATCAACGCGACCGGATCCTGATCGGCATCCACCCCGAGCAGCCGGACGTCTGGTACTGGCTCATCGGCCTGGCCGACGGACGCGCCTCGGTTGGCATGATCGCCCCGCCCGAATGGCTGCAGGCCGCCGATGGCCCGCCGGTCGATCGCCTGCGGCATTTCCTGGCCCAGGAACCGCGGCTGGCCCGGCTGCTGGCGCACGCCGAGTTCGACAGCCGGGTCGGCCAGACCGAAAACTATGCCTACGACATCGCCGCGCTGCACGGCCGGGACTATGCGCTACTCGGCAACGCCGCCGGCTTCGTCGACCCGATCTTTTCCTCCGGCGTGACCATCGCGCTGGAATCCGCGCTGCGCGCGGTCGAGCCGATCGATGCGCAATTGCGCGGCGCCGCGCCCGACTGGCAGACCCGGTTCGAAGGCCCGATCCGCGACGGCCAGCGGGTGTTCACCCGCTTCATCGCCGCCTGGTATCGCGGCGCGCTCAAGCATGTGTTGTTCAATCCGGCGCCCGATCCGGCCATCCGCACCATGCTGAGCTCGATTCTGGCCGGCTATGTCTGGGACACGAACAACCCCTACGTTGCCGGGCCCGAACGCCGTCTCGACACCCTGTGCCGCCTGTGCGCGCCGGCCTCATCGTGAGGCGCGCGCTGCTGCGGGGGCTCGGGGCCGGCGCCGTGGTCGCCGCCTTGAGCGGTTGCATGCCCGGCCCGTTGATCCAGCCACTCGGCCCGGGCGCGCTCGGGCAATCGGTCGAGGCGCGCCAGCAAGTGACCGTGCACTACCATGGCCACACCCGCAGCCTGCAGGTCGCGCTGCGCGTCGTGCCGAACAACCTCACGCTGGTCGGGCTGTCGGCCATGGGCCAACGCGTGTTCACGCTGGACTGGAACGGCCAGTCCATCGCGCGCGGCCAGGGGCTCGACGCCGGCCAACGCATTCCGGCGAAGCGGATTCTGGCGGATCTGGAGCTCGCCTACTGGCCGCTGCCGGCCCTGCGCAAGGCCCTCGTCGATCCGGATCTGCGCCTGCGACAGCTGGGCAGCACGCGCACGCTTTGGCGCGGCGACAAGCTGTTGTGGCTGGCCTACCGGGGCCACGGCGATCCCTGGCACAGCCGGTTGACGGTCTACGATGCCCGGCTCGGCTACCGGCTGGACGTCAAACCACTGGCTTTCAATATACCTTCGAATTCAGACACGCCATGAGCGACACCATTCTCGTCACCGGCGCCAGCCGGGGCATCGGCCGTGCGATCGCCGAGCGCCTGGCGCGCGACGGCTTCGATCTCGTCGTGCATTACCGGCAGCGCGAAGCCGCGGCACGCGAAGTCGCCGAAACGATCCGGGCGCTGGGCCGCCGGGCCCGCCTGATCGCCTTCGACAGCACCGATCGCGAACAGACCCGCGCAGCGCTCGAAGCGGACATCGCCGAACACGGCGCCTACTACGGTCTGGTACTCAACGCCGGCATCGCCCGCGATGCCGCCTTTCCGGCATTGACCGACGCCGCCTGGGACGCCGTGCTCGACACCAATCTCGACGGTTTCTACAACATCGCCAAGCCCTGCGTGATGCCCATGATCCAGCGGCGCCGGCCGGGGCGCATCGTCACACTGTCGTCCATCGCCGGTGTCATGGGCAATCGGGGTCAGGTCAACTACAGCGCCGCCAAGGCCGGGATCATCGGGGCAACCAAGGCCCTGGCACTCGAGCTGGCCAAGCGTCGGATCACGGTCAACTGCGTGGCCCCGGGACTGATCGCAACCGACATGACCGACGAGCTGCCCGCCGACCAGCTCAAGCGCATGATTCCGCAGCAGCGCATGGGCCGCCCGGCGGAAGTCGCCGCCGCGGTCTCGTTTCTGTGCTCGCCGGACGCCAGCTACATCACCCGTCAGGTGATCTCGGTCAACGGCGGGCTGTGCTGACCGCAATCCCGCGCGTTTTGGCATGATGCGGCTGAGTCTGGCGCTGTTCGTGTTCGACGACGCCGTGGACGCGGCGTGCCTGTGCGCGGCTTTGAGCCCGGCCGAACGCGCGCGGCATGCGCGTCTTCCCAGCGAACGCCGGCGGCGTGAATATCTCGCCAGCCGCTGGCTGCTGCGCCAGCATCTCGCCTGTATCCACCAGGCCGCGCCGGGGACGTTGTCCATCGAATACCCGCCGGGCGCGCCCCCGCGCAGCGCCGACACGCCGTCGCATCTGGGCCTCAGCCATAGCGGGGTCGCCTGCCTGAGCCTGGTCGCGGATGGCGTGGCGGGCTGCGATATCGAGCGGATCCGCGGGCGCCGCTTCGCCCCCGAGCGATACGCCCGGCACTGTTTTCACCCCGACGAGACCGCCGCCCTGGGCATGGCGGCGCCCGGGCAGCGTATCGCCGATTTCCATCGTCTGTGGACGCTCAAGGAAGCCAGCCTCAAGGCCCGCGGGCTCGGCCTCGGCAGCGGCATGGCGCGGCCGAGTTTCGCGCTGCGACCGCAGTTGGCCTGTACGCGCCCGCCGGCCGCCGGTGCCTGGTATTTCGGCGCCTGCGATCTACAGTTACCGGCGGCCCGGTTCGCGCTGGCGCTGGCCGCGGCAGCGCCCGAGATCACGCTGGTTCTGGAGCGCCTGCGACCGGGACGCGTCGCTGCGGTGGAGCGCGAGTTACTGTCGCCCGACTGGCATATCACCCGCAGCAATGCCCGCTGACCGCACCCGGAAGCGAGTTCAATCCCCGGCGGCGGGATGAAACCAGCCGAGCCGCTCATGCAGCCGCACGACTTCGCCGACAATCAGTAGCGCCGCGCCGGTCGAGCGCTCGGCGGCCACGCGATCCGGCAGGTCGTCCAGCGTCGCCGCGATCAGGCGCTGGCGCGCTGTGGTGCCATCGATGATCATCGCCGCCGGCCAGTCGCCCGGCAGGCCGTGCTCGATCAGGCGGGCGCAAATCGTTGCGAGATTGCGCCGCCCCATGAAGAACACCACCGTCTGCCCGCGCTGCGCCAGCTCCGCCCACGACAGATTCAGTGCGCCGGCCTTGAGATGCCCGGTGACAAAAGTCACCGACTGCGCACAATCGCGATGCGTGAGCGGAATACCGGCATACGCCGCGCAGCCATTGGCCGCGGTGATGCCAGGCACGATCTGGAACGGAATACCCGCGGCAGCCAGCTCGGATATCTCTTCGCCGCCGCGGCCGAACACGAAAGGGTCGCCGCCCTTCAGCCGTAGCACGCGCTTGCCTTCCCGGGCCAGCGCCACCATCAACGCGTTGATATCGTCCTGCGGGAGGGTATGTTCCGCGGCCCGCTTGCCGACGTGAATCCGCTCCGCCTCCGGCGACACCAGCGCCAGGATCGCCGGCGCGATCAGACTGTCGTAGAGCACGACATCGGCCCGCTGCATCAGGCGCAATGCGCGGAAAGTCAGCAGATCCGGCTCGCCCGGGCCGCTGCCCACGAGATAAACCTCGCCGCCAGGCGGCTTTCTGCCGGCATCGCCCTGGTCGAGCATGGCACGCAAGGCGTGGCGGGCGGCGTCCAGCCGGCCCGCGAACACCTGCTCGGCGATCGGGCCGTCGAACACCGCGTCCCAGAAGGCGGCACGCTCGGGCCGGGCTATGCGGCGCCGGACCTCGGCCCGGAATTCACCCGCCAGCGCCGCCAGATCGCCATACGTATGCGGCACCAGCGTTTCCAACCGTGCGCGCAGGCGACGGGTGAGGCTGGGTGCCGCCGCATCGCTGGATACGCTGATCTGCAACGGCCCGCGCTCGATCAGCGCCGGCACCAGAAAATCCGAATCCTCGGCCGCGTCGGCCCGCTGCACCGGTATGCCCTGACCGCGCGCGGCCGCGGCAAAGCGCGCGTTCGCGTCGGCATCGTCGGTGGCGGCGAAACACAGCACGGCGTCGCGCGCGTCGGTGTCCGTGACTTGGCGTTGCTGCCATTCGATCGCGCCTGCCGTGGCGCGTTCGGCGAGCGCCGGGGTTACGCTCGGCGCAATCACGCGGATACGCGCGCCGGCCGCCAGCAGGCGTTCCACACGGCGCGCCGCGATCCGCCCGCCGCCGGCCACCACCACCCGGCGCCCTGCCAGTCGCAGCGCCACCGGGTACGGGGCAAAACACGGGTCCACGGACTGTTCGCTCATCGGCTCGACTCGGCTCCCGGTGTGTCGTGGGCGGTTGCCGTCAGGCGCCGAAATGCAGCGTCTTGTAGATCATGCTGACGGCCACGACAATCAATACGACGGCAATGATCGGGCGTAGCGCGCGATCGGGCAAACGCCGGCCGAGCCGCGTGCCGACGTAGATCCCCGGCAACGAGCCCGCGAGAAGCAGGCCGAGCACGCCCAGATCGGTCGTGCCCAGCGTCAGATGCCCGAGGCCAGCGATGAGCGTGAGCGGCACGGCATGGGTGATGTCGGTGCCGACAATGCGCACCGCACGCGTGTTCGGATACAGGATCAGCAGCATGGTGGTGCCGAGCACGCCCGCGCCCACCGACGACAGACTCACCAGCACCCCCAGCACCACGCCGCCCAGCACGGTGATCGCCGGGCGCCAGGCGAGCAGTTCGGCCTGGCTCTTGCCGGAGACGAACAGCATCCGCGCCTGCAGCCAGTACACCAGCCGGTCGCGGGCGAAGGTCAGCAGCGCGGTCACGATCATGGTCACGGCCAGCGTCACCACCATCAGTTCCTGCACCCACGGCCGGAGTCCAACCATATGCAGCCAGGCGATGGTGAGGATGGCCGCCGGTACGCTGCCGGCGGCCATCAGCCCGACCACCGGCCAGTCGACCGTCTGCTGCCGGCCATGTAACACCGTGCCGAACGCCTTGGTACCGGCGGCATACAACAGATCCGTACCCACGGCGGCCGAAGGCGAGAAACCGAAAAACAGGATCAGGATCGGCGTCATCAGCGAGCCGCCACCCACCCCGGTGAGACCCACGGCGGCCCCGACGAACAGGCCGGCGACGACAAAAGCGAGCATGCAGAGATCCTTATCCGGCACCCGGCCGGCGTTGCCTGTGGCCGGCGCTGCAAGGCGCCCGCCAGCCGATGAAGGGCGCCAAGCTACCAGTCACCCAACAAAGCGAAAAGTAATATATGCTGATGCAGTAATATCCCAATAGAATAAGCGAGCCGACATGAAGCTGCGACAGCTGGAGTACATCCACGAGGTGGCGCGACAGCAACTCAACATCACCGCCGCGGCGCGCAGCCTGCATACCTCCCAGCCCGGTGTCAGCAAGCAGATCCGGTTATTGGAGGAAGAGCTCGGGGTGCTGATCTTCGAGCGCAACGGCAAGCATCTCGACCGCATCACGCCGGCCGGCGAGCGTATCCTGAACACCACCCGCCGGATTCTTTCGGAAGTGGCCAACATCAACCGGACCGCCAGCGAGTTCGCCGATACCGATCGCGGTTCGCTGCGGGTGGCCACCACGCACACCCAGGCGCGCTACGCACTGCCGGCCACGATCGCCGGCTTTCGCCAGGCCTATCCCCGGGTGTCGCTGCATATCAATCAGGGCGCCCCGCCCCAGATCGCAGGCTGGGCGGCGGCCGGGGACGCCGACTTCGCGATTGCCACCGAGGCGCTCGAGCATTTCGACGAGCTGATCATGCTGCCCTGCTATCACTGGAACCGCTGCGTGCTGGTCCCCACCGGGCATCCGCTGGCCGACGGCAGCCCGCTCACGCTGGAACGCATCGCAGACTATCCGCTGGTAACCTATACCTTCGGCTTCACCGGCCGCTCGCAGCTGGACACCGCGTTTAACGAACACGGGCTGACGCCGGACGTGGTGCTCACGGCGGTCGATGCCGACGTGATCAAGACCTATGTCCGCCTCGGTCTGGGCGTGGGCGTGATCGCCAACATGGCGTACGACGCGGCGAGCGACCAGGACCTGGTGAGTCTCGATGCCAGCCATCTGTTCTCATCGAGCACCACCCATATCGGCTTTCGCCACAACCTGTTCCTGACCGGATTCATGCGTCGCTTCATCCGCATGTTCGCCGAGCATCTCACCGAGGATGTGGTCGATCGCGCAATCGAGGCCTATCCGGGCCCGAGCTTCGATACGCTGCTGGAAGAACTCTGGCCGCAGCTGCCCACACGCTGAAAACGTGTGAAGATTGGTGATCGGCAGATCGCGAATACAGGCAGTTTATCCGCAGATTACGCAGATTGAAAGCGTCGTGTTTTCGGCTGCTTGAAACAAAGCAAAGCAGCAAAGACGACCCACGAGATCGAGCCCGGCTCTGGCCTTGTTATGAATCGGCGCCATCAGCGTCATCTGTGGATGATGTTTTACCCGTTGCGTAGGTCGGATTAGGTGCTTGCACCGTAATCCGACAGCCGGACCCCGGCACCCGCCGATTGAGCGTCGGATTACGCGCTGCGCGCTAATCCACCTACTGCCGCTGACAAGCACGCCGGCGCCGTGCGTGACCAACCCTCGTTCTGTTTCACAGCGTCGATGCGCCCATGTCGAGTTATCAGTGCGCTAATGAAGCCGTGAATACAGGCAGTTTATCCGCAGATTGCGCAGATCACACCAATTGAAAGCACGCGTTTGTAAAGGTCTTCGGTGCGCAGGGTAATTGTTTCGCTCGCCCGCCCGGGGTTCGCATCGGGCGATTTATTGCCGAAGCTCGATTCGTATCAAACAGCGATGAGCTGGCCTCCGAAGCGGGTCATCCATCAAAGGCTCGCTGTCTCGAATCTGCGTCATCTGCGGATACTATCTTTTCGGGTGGCGCAGTCGCGTAGGTCGGATTAGGTGCTTGCACCGTAATCCGACAGCCGGGCCCCGGCATCCGCCGATTGAGCGTCGGATTACGCGCTGCGCGCTAATCCGACCTACGGCTGCTCGCCACAGCTTCCGACACCTTGATCGAGATCACGGATTCAGGCGCTTCGTCCAGCGGTTGCGCAGATTGACGGAAACACGTCCCCTGGGTGGACGACGAAACGACAGGCGCCTGCACCCCGCATGCATCAGGCCGTCTGTTCGCATCGACCCATCGACCGCGGGACAGCGACGCACCGGAGCAAACCGCCCGACGTCGAACCAACTCCGGGTCCTTGTCTTAAATCTGCGTCATCTGCGCAATCTGTGGATGTGCTTACCAGAACCTTACGTTCTCGCGCGACCCGGCGCCGCCGGCTCGATGACGTCGATCCCGCCCATGTAGGGCCGTAGCGCGGCGGGAATGCCAACGCTGCCGTCCGCGCGCTGGTGGTTTTCCAGCACCGCGACCAGCGCGCGGCCGGCGGCCACGCCCGAACCGTTGAGGGTATGCAGCAGCCGCGGTTTGCCGGTGTCCGGGTCGCGGTAGCGCGCGCCCATGCGCCGCGCCTGAAAATCCCGCGTATTACTGATAGACGAGATCTCGCGATAGGTCTGCTGGCTGGGCAGCCACACTTCCAGATCGAAGGTGCGCGCGGCCGAGAAGCCGATATCGCCGCCGCACAGATCGACCACACGATAGGCCAGCTCCAGGTCCTGCAGCACGCTCTCGGCGCTGGCGAGCATGGCCTGGTGGCAGGCATCCGAATCGTCCGGATGGGCGATATTGACCAGTTCGACCTTCTCGAACTGATGCTGGCGAATCATGCCGCGCACATCGCGCCCGGCCGAGCCGGCCTCGGCGCGGAAACACGGCGTGTGCGCCACGAAGCGCAGCGGCAGTTGCTCCGGCTCCAGGATTTCGTCCGCCACCATGTTGGACACCGGCACTTCGGCGGTGGGAATGAGGTAGTAGTCGTCCGGCTCGGCCAGACGGAACAGATCGTCGCCGAACTTGGGCAGCTGACCGGTGCCGTAAAGCGACTTCGAATTCACGATATAGGGCACGTTGACTTCGGTGTAGCCGGTGCCGATATGCTTGTCGAGCATGAAGGCGATCAACGCCCGGTGCAGCCGTGCAATGCCGCCGCGCAGCACGGTAAAGCGCGCGCCGGTAATCTTTGCGGCCGTCGCGGCGTCCAGTCCGTCCAGGCCCTCGCCGATCGCCACATGATCGGCCACCTCAAAGGTGAAATCCGGCGGTTCGCCCCAATGACGGATGACCGCATTGTCGGCTTCATCCGCGCCATCCGGCATGGCGGCATCCGGCAGATTGGGCAGACCGGCCTGGATATCGGCAAGCTGCCCGGCCACGGTTTCCAGTTCGGCCTTGGCCCGGTCGAGCTCGGCGCCGAGCCCGGCCACGGCCTCCTTGAGCGGCTCGATGTCCTCGCCCGCCGCCTTGGCCTTGCCGATCGCCTTGGAGCGCTGATTGCGCTCGGCCTGCAGTGATTCGGCCCGCGTCTGCAGCGCCTTGCGTTTTTCTTCCAGCGCGCCGTAACCGGCCGCATCGAATTCGAAGCCGCGGCGGGCGAGCGCCGTGGCCACGCTTTGCGGGTCATTGCGCAGCAGTCGGGGGTCGAGCATCGCGAGATCAGGGTTAGAATGGCCGCGCGCATTATAGAGCCTGTTGCGGTTTCGTGCGGCACCGCGCCATCGGCCCGCAGCCGCCGCGCGCCGTTGGCAATGCCGTGGCGCCGTGCTACACAAACGATCGACGCGACGGCCGCCTGCTGCTGCTCGCAGATCACGGCGGACAGCAACAGGCCGCAAAACGGCACCGGCGCGGCCGGGCGCCGCGGGCCCAATCAGACACTGGCAGTGGGACTGCCCGGGAGCGATGCATCATCAGTGCCTGGATACTCATTACAATATCGCTGATCTACATCGGCGTACTGTTCTATATCGCCTATGCCGGCGACCGTCGTGGCCGGATGATGCGCCGGCCCGGGCCGCGCCCGGTGGTTTATGCCCTGTCGCTGGCCGTGTTCTGCACATCGTGGGCGTTCTATGGCAGCGTCGGCAGCGCGGCCAGCGATGGCTGGAGCTACCTGCCGGTCTATCTCGGCCCGATGATCGCGTTGCTGATCCTGGCGCCGGTGCTGCGCAAGATGCTGTTGATCGCCAAGCAGCAGAACACGACCTCCATCGCCGACTTCATCGCCGCCCGCTACGGCAAGTCGCAGGGGCTGGCCGCGCTGGTCTCGGGCATCGCCCTGCTGGTGGTGCTGCCGTACATCGCGCTGCAGCTCGACGCGCTGACCACCTCGTTCAACATCATCGTGCACGGCGCCTACAGCCGCCCGCAAACCGAAGTCACGCTGGCCGGCTGGACCGACACCGGCCTGCTCGTGGCCATCGCCATGGCGGTGTTCTCGATCGCCTTCGGCACCCGCCACGTCAATCCGCGCGAATCGCACCAGGGCATCATCCGCGCGATCGCATTCGAATCGATCGTCAAGCTGGGCGCTTTTCTCATCGTCGGCGCGGTCGTCACCTTCGGCATGTTCGGCGGTGTGCACGAGCTGTTCGCCCAGGCGAAAAACGTCCCCGCGTTCCGTGACCTGTTCAATCAACCCCTGATCACGCCGCGTTTCATCACGATCTTGATTCTGTCCACGTCGGCCACGCTATGTCTGCCCCGCCAGTTCCATGTCGGCGTGGTCGAGAACACCGAAACACGGGACCTGAATACCGCGCGCTGGTTGTTCCCGCTGTATCTGTTTCTCATGTCGCTGTTCGTGTTACCGCTGGCCGCCGCGGGGCTGACGGTGTTCGGGGCCAACACGGTCGACCCGGACCGTTTCGTGATTGCCTTGCCGATGCATGCGGACATGCCCTGGCTGACACTGGTGGCCTACGTCGGCGGCGTATCGGCGGCGACGAGCATGGTGATCATGGCGACCGTCACCCTCGCCACCATGATCTGCAACGAGATCGTGGTGCCGATCGCGCTGCGACTGCCGGGCGCGCAATTCGGACACCGCCAGGATCTGTCACGCGCGCTGCTCAACACCCGGCGGATTCTGATCGTCGTCATTCTGATCCTGGCCTGGGCGTTCTATCGCATGTTCGCCACCAGCCAGACGCTGGCCGGGATCGGTCTGCTGTCGCTGTCGGGCGTGGTGATGTTCGTACCGCCCATGATCGGCGGCATATTCATACGCCGTATCACCCGCCGCGGCGCGATCAGCGGTCTGCTGGCCGGCCTGCTGATCTGGCTGTATACGCTGGTGGTGCCGATCATGGTCACCCAGGGCTGGCTACCCGGGGGCTGGATGGCGGCCGGACCGTTCGATATCGGCTGGCTGGCACCGCAGGCGCTATTCGGCACGCACTTCGGCGACACGCTCACCCACGGCGTGTTCTGGACGCTGGCGGGCGAGATCGCGGTCATGGCGTCGGTGTCGCTGAACACATCGATCACGCTGATCGAACGCGCCCAGGCCGTGGCCTTCGTGGATCTCGGCATGCGGCGCCAGCCGCGCAGCACCACCGACGTACGCCCGCCCGCGATCCGGGTCGGTGAACTGGAGGTCCTGCTGCAGCGCTTTCTCGGCCCGCAGGCCGCGCGCGCCGCCCTCCACGAGTACTCCGGCCATCACGATCGCCAGCTGCTGTCCAACCAGATCGTGGACGCATCGCTGCTGCAGTTCGCCGAACAGCGTCTGGCCGGCGTGGTCGGCAGCGCCTCGGCCCGTCTCATGCTGGCCTCGGGGCTGCGCCAGCGCGATCTGGCCCTGGAAGACATGGTCCGCCTGCTCGATCGCACCGCGGACGCCGTGCAGTTCAATCGCAACGTGCTCCAGGCCGCACTCGAGAATATCGACCAGGGCATCTCCGTGGTGGATCAGGACCTGCGGCTCGTCGCCTGGAACTCACGCTATCTCGAAGTATTCGAATACCCGCCCGGCATGGTTCGTACCGGGCGCCATATCGCCGATCTGATCCGCTTTAACGCCATGCGCGGCGAATGCGGACCGGGCCCGGTCGAGGAACATGTGCGCAAGCGGCTCGAACACCTGCGCGAAGGCAAGCCCCACCGCTTCGAGCGTCATCGCCGCAACGGCACGGTGCTGCAGATGACGGGCAACCCCATGCCCGGCGGCGGTTTCGTGACCACGTTCAACGACATCACCGAATTCAAGCGCAACGAAGCCGCGCTGACGCGCATGAACGAAGAGCTCGAGGCGCGCGTGGCCAAGCGTACGGAGGAACTCTCGCGCGCCAACGAAGGCCTGCGCCGGGAGAACCAGCAGCGCGCCGAAGCCCAGCGCGCCGCACTCGAGGCCCGGCGCGAAGCCGAACGGGCGAACCTGTCCAAGACCCGCTTCCTGGCCGCGGCCAGCCACGATTTGCTGCAGCCGCTCAACGCCGCGCGGCTGTTCGCCGCCGGCGCCGAACAGGGCAGCGCCAGCGCCCAGAGCACCGCGCTGCAGCAGATCCAGATGTCGCTGGAGGCGGCCCAGGCCCTGCTCGAACCGCTGCTGGATATCTCCAAGATCGACGCCGGCGCGTGGGACGTCAAATACCAGGCGTTCCCGCTGTCGCGCATCCTCGACCCACTCACTCGCGAGTTCGATGTACTGGCCCGCAATGCGGGGCTCGTCCTGCATGCCGTGCCCTCGAACGCCTGGGTCCGGAGCGACCCCAACCTGCTGCGCCGGATTCTGCAGAACTTCCTGTCCAATGCGGTGCGCTACACCGAGACCGGCCGCGTGCTGATCGGCGTGCGGCGCCGGGCCGATCACGTGCGTATCGAGGTCTGGGATACCGGCCCCGGCATTAGCGAGGACCAGCTCGAATCCGTTTTCGAGGAATTCCAGCGCGGCACCTCGAGCCATGCCTCCGGCGAGCGCGGCCTCGGCCTCGGTCTATCCCTGGCCGACCGCATGGCCCGGCTGCTGGGCCACGAGATCAAGGTCAATTCCAAGCCGGGGCACGGCACCGTGTTTCGCATTCATATCGAACGCGTGGCGCCGGAAACCCCGGCCGCGGATTCACCGGCAACCGAACCGGTCGCCGCCCAGCCGATCCACCGCGCATTGTGCGTGGACGACGACAACGCATCGCTGGACGCACTGGTCGGCCTGCTCAAACGCTGGGACATCGATTGCATGACTGCGCCGCCCGAGGACGCCCACGCCCTTCTCGCCGACGAGCCGTTCGATATCGCGATCTTCGACTACGACCTCGGGGAACACAACGCCAACGGGCTGGAGCTGATCGAATCGCTGGGTCAGCGCTTCCAGGACACGCGCTTCATCCTGGTCACGGCCAATCGCAGCCAGGACATCATCGCCCGTGCCGAGGCCATGAACATCGGCCTGGTCTACAAACCGATTGGGCCGGAGAAACTCCGCGAAACCGTGCGCCGACCAGTGCGCGGCGGCGAAATCGAAGCCGTATGAACCAATGGGCGGGTGACAGCCCGCGGCGCCCTTTGACCGAACCGTTGCAGGTCGGATTAGCCGAAGGCGTAATCCGACCAGTTGAGCCGCTCTGCCATAGGCGAGTGAACCAGCCCACCGGGCATGGCCTGTCGGCTTACGGCCTGCGGCCTAAGCCGACCTACGCGCGTTGATCAAGCTGTTGCAGGTCGGATTAGCCGGAGGCGTAATCCGACAAGCCGGCCGGCCGCTCAGGCCCGCCGATGGACTGGAATCCACGAGGCATGGCTGTCGGCTTACGGCCTGCGGCCCAAGCCGACCTACGCGCGTTGATCGAGCTGTTGTAGGTGGATTAGCCAGAGGCGTAATCCGACAAGCGAGCCGCTCTGTCAGGGAAGATGAGCCCGACCCGCGAGGCACGCCCTGTCGGCTTACGGCCTGCGGCCTAAGCCGACCTACGCGCGTTGATCGGGCGGTTGTAGGTCGGATTAGCCGGAGGCGTAATCCGACAAGCGGGCCGCTCTGGGATAGGCGATTGAGCCGACCCACGGGGCGCGGCCTGTCGGCTTACGGCCTGCGGCCTAAGCCGACCTACGCGCGTGGATCGGGCTGTTGTAGGTCGGATTAGCCGAAGGCGTAATCCGACAAGCGGGCCGCTCTGGTACGGGCGATGGGCCGCCCCAACGGGTACGGCCTGTCGGCTTACGGCCTGCGGCCCAAGCCGACCTACGCGCGTGGATCGGGCTGTTGTAGGTCGGATTAGCCGAAGGCGTAATCCGACAAGCGAGCCGCTCTGTCAGGGAAGATGAGCCCGACCCGCGAGGCACACCCTGTCGGCTTACGACCTGCGGCCCAAGCCGACCTACGCGCGTTGATCGGGCGGTTGTAGGTCGGATTAGCCGGAGGCGTAATCCGACACGCGGGGTGCTCTGGTACGGGAGATGGGCCATCCCACCGGGCGCGCGGCCTGTCGGTTTACGGCCTGCGCAGCAGGCCCGCCGACGATGGGCGCGCGTGATGTGCGGTTTCGTGCCGGCTCAGGAGTTCGAGTCGTTCAACTCGCGGCGGGCGTAATTGCCCCAGTCGATCTCCAGACTGCGCGCGGCGATCACGGCCTGGGTGCGCGTATGCACTTCCAGCTTGCGCAGTATCGCGGTGATATGGGCCTTGACCGTAGCCTCGGAAATATCGAGATCGATCGCAATCTGCTTGTTGAGCAGGCCATCGGTGAGCATCATCAGTACCCGCTGTTGCTGCGGGGTGAGGGTGGCGAGTTTCTCGGTGAAGCTGTCCTTGTCCGGCTCCGCGTTCTCCGCATGCTCGGGAATCCAGCGCTGGCCCGACAGCACCGCCGCAATGGCCTCGGCCATGGTCTCGGGCGACGACGATTTCGGGATGAACCCGGCCGCGCCATGTTCGAGCGAGGCCTGAGCAATACTCGCGTCCTCGTGCGCGGATACCACGATAACCGGCAGTGACGACGCCACGCTGCGCGCATGCACCAACGCCGAATAGCCGCGCGCGCCCGGCATGTTCAGGTCAAGCAGCAACAAGTCGGCGTCGCCATGACTATCCGCGAGCAAGGCGGTCAATTCATCGACGCTGCCCACGGTCAATAGTTCAGGCTCCCCCAGCGCCTGGGACACGGCCTGGCTGAGCGCGGTGCGAAACAGCGGATGGTCGTCGGCAATGATGACCCGATGTGCGCTTCCGGCTTTTGAACTTGTATTCATATAGTAGACGGCCTCGGCGTTTTTCCCCCACCCATCATATACGACCTAGCGATGATAGACCTATTGCTGATAGTGGCAGCCGGCGGATCGTTGCACCGTACAGAGATACGCTGAAGAGTGTTGCGCCCGACTGCTTGCAAACAGCTTATCTGAATCCCGCCGCTTCGCGAACCGGCGGCGGGGGAAGTCGCGCTGTATGTGCGTTCCGCGCCTCGATCACGCATCGACCCATAGTTATTTTCAATCGGTTTCTGCGCTGCATTGCCGCGTTCAATACCCTCCGTCCCGGGGCCTGTTGTCGATTCCGGCGACGCCGCGTTGCGTCACCAGCCGGATCCCCCTAGCCTTCGTTGTATTGCTCATACCCACAAACTCCATATGCCGACGCGCCATTTGGTATTCGACGTCAACGAAACATTGCTCGACCTGTCGACGCTGGACCCGGTATTCGCCGACTTGTTCGGTGACCCGCACAGCCGCAGGGAATGGTTCGCAAGCCTGCTGCATTGGTCCACCGTTACGACCCTGACCGGATCGTTTGTCGATTTCACCCGGCTTGCCGGTCATTGCCTGGATCAACTGGCCACCCGGCGCGAGATCGCGCTTGATGCCGGTCAACGCCAGCGCGTGTTCGACGCCGTCGCCACGCTGGCGCCGCATGATGATGTACGCCCCGCCCTGGCGCGACTGCGCGCGGCCGGCTTCACGCTGACCGCGCTGACCAATTCCGCCCAATCGACCGTTGATGCACAATTCGCCAACGCCGGCCTCGATGCGGCATTCGACAACGTGCTTTCCGTGGAGAGCGCCGGCTGTTACAAGCCGCATCCGGCGGCATACGGCGTCGCTCTGAAGGCCCTGGACGCCACTCCCGAATCCCTGCGCCTGATCGCCTGCCACGATTGGGACGTCACCGGCGCATTACGCGCCGGTCTCAAGGCCGCCTTCGTCGCCCGCGGCGACGGCTCGCTCAATGCCGCCGGAGAACGCCCCGACATCGTGGGCCACGGCCTGGCGGACGTCGCCGAGCGCATCATCGCAGCCGACCAACGCGCGTAGGTCGGCTTAGGCCGCAGGCCGTAAGCCGACAGGCCATGCCTCGCGGGTCGGGCTCATCTTCCCTGGCAGAGCAGCCCGCTTGTCGGATTACGCCTTCGGCTAATCCGACCTACAACAGCCCGATCCACGCGCGTAGGTCGGCTTAGGCCGCAGGCCGTAAGCCGACAGACCGCGCCTCGCGGGTCGGGCTCATCTTCCCTGGCAGAGCAGCCCGTTTGTCGGATTACGCCTTCGGCTAATCCGACCTACAACAGCCCGATCCACGCGCGTAGGTCGGCTTAGGCCGCAGGCCGTAAGCCGACAGGCCGCGCCCCGTGGGTCGGCTCAATCGCCTATCCCAGAGCGGCCCGCTTGTCGGATTACGCGTCCGGCTAATCCACCTACAACAGCCCGATCAACACGCGTAGGTCGGCTTAGGCCGCAGGCCGTAAGCCGACAGGCCATGCCCGGTGGGCCGGTTCAATCGCCTATTGCAGACCGGCCCGCTTGTCGGATTACGCCTTCGGCTAATCCGACCTACAGCAGCCCGATCGATGCGTACGGGGCCGGGCTCAGGCGTCGTTGGATGTGCCATCCGCGGCGTCATTTTCGCCGGGATGGCTTCGGGTCTGGCGTGGGTCCTGGCCGGCGTCGAGCTCGCGCAGCCGTCTCAGCTTTTCACCGATCTTGATCTCGAGGCCGCGCGGGGCCGGTTCGTAATAGCGCGTGCCGACCAGCGCTTCCGGCAGGTAGGTTTCTCCGGCGGCATACGCCTCGGTCTCGTTATGGGCGTAGCGGTAGCCTTCGCTGTAGCCGAGATCCTTCATCAGGCGCGTGGGGGCGTTGCGGATGTGCATCGGCACTTCCAGCGAGCCGCGGTTCTTGGCATCCGCCCAGGCCGCGTTGAAGGCCATGTACACCGCATTCGACTTGGGCGCACAGGCCATATAGGCCGCCGCCTGCGCAATCGCCAGCTCACCTTCCGGCGATCCGAGCCGTTCGTAGGTTTCCCAGGCATCGAGGGCGATACGCAGGGCGCGCGGATCGGCGTTGCCGATATCCTCACTGGCCATACGCGTGACGCGCCGGGCGACATAGCGCGGGTCGGCGCCAGCCTCGAGCATGCGCGACAACCAGTACAGGGCGGCATCGGGGTCGGTGCCGCGCACGCTCTTGTGCAGCGCCGACATCTGGTCGTAGAAGTAGTCGCCGCCCTTGTCGAAACGGCGCAGGCCCGCGCTGAGTACTTCTTCCAGCTCGGCCTGGGTCACGACGCGCTCGTCGGTGCCGGCGGCAATCTCGGCGGCCAGTTCGAGCAGGTTCAGCGCGCGGCGGGCATCGCCGTCGGATCGCGCGGCGAGTTGATCGCGCAGCGCATCATCCATGGTCACGCCGAGCGCGGCAAGCCCGCGCTCCGAATCGCTCAGCGCTCGGTCGATCAAAAGTCGGATCGAATCGGCATCCAGCGCCCGCAGTACGTAGGTTCGCGTGCGCGACAGCAGCGCGTTATTGACCTCGAACGAGGGATTTTCCGTGGTGGCGCCGACCAGAACCAGGGTGCCGTCCTCGACGTAGGGCAACAAGCCATCCTGTTGCGCCTTGTTGAAGCGATGCACCTCGTCGACGAACAGCAACGTGCCCTCGCCGCTGGTTTGTTGTGCCTTCTGGGCTTCGGCGACGGCGGCCCGAATGTCCTTGACGCCGGCCATGACGGCCGAAATCTGCACGAAGCGCATGGCCACGCGCGCGGCGAGCAGGCGGGCCAGCGTCGTCTTCCCGGTGCCCGGCGGGCCCCAGAGGATCATGGAATGGATGCGACCGGCAGCCAGCGCGCGCGTCAGCGGCTTTTCCGGCCCGAGGATATGTGTCTGGCCGACATACTCTTCGAGCGTCGCCGGGCGCATGCGATCTGCCAGCGGGCGCGCGCTCGGCTCCGCGCCGGTCGCCAAGTCGATTTCCTGTTGTGTTGACACGAGATATTCTGCGTTGCGCTGTGAATGCGGGACGCGCGCCGGCCGGGCCGGTCGCGCCGTCGATCGCTGATCGATATCGCGCGAATGTAACACCCGGGCGCACCGGGCGCGCCCGGATTCAGGCGCGCTTTCGGCCCACCGTACCCAGACGGGCGGTCACCCATGCGACCCAGTCAATACCCAACACGCGAAGCAGCACAAGGGCCACGACTGCCCCGGCCGTATCGGCCATCCAGTCGTACGGGTCGCCGTCGCGGTAGCCGCTGGCCCACTGCATGATCTCGGTGCCGGCGGCAAAGACCGACAGCGCGATCAGCACGCGGAACGGCATGCGCAGATACAGCGCGCCGAACCAGGCGCCCATGACGAGAAAGGCAGAGCCGTGTTCGAATTTATCGAAAAATGGGATGCCCGGCGCGGACGGCGGATTCGGCATCAGGCAGCCGTAGACGAAGATCGCGCACAAAACCAGACCGAGCGCCCACCACAGCCGCCGCACCTGGCGCGTGCTCAATGGGACGTACCCTGCCCGCCATTCCCATTCGCGCGGCCGTCCACCACTTCCACGTTATTCGGCACCTTCAGGGTGAACTTCGATTCCGGGATTTTCGGATTGATCTTGACGTTGCCGAAGCTGATGCTGGTGGTCTGCCCAAGGTGGTCGTGCAGCTTCATCAGCGCCGGTACGTCGTTCTTCAAACCCAGATCCACGGATTTGAAATCGGTGTCCTTGGCTTTGGGTGTCAGGTGCACCCAGGTCAGCCCGTCGCGCTGGCCGCCATTGGTGATCTTGAACGCGTCGTTCAGGGCTTCGCCTCCAGTCAGCAACAGCGCGGGGGTCGCCTTGAGCGTGGCGCCGATATCGCGCACCGTCACCTGCGCCAGATCGACGTCGTAGAACTTGAAGACCTTGCCGTTGCTGACAATGATCTGCTTGTAGGGTTTTTTGTATTCCCAGCGGAATTTCTTCGGCCGCGACAGCAGGAACGTGCCGCTGGCCTGCTGCACGATATTGCCGTTGTCGTCGCGCTGGACCTGCTGGAAATCGGCCGACAGCGTATTGACCTTGTTGTAGAAACCCTGGAGGGCCTTGGAACCCGACTCGGCCTGGGCCAGACCGGCAACGCAGAAAAGCATCACAAACGCGACGAGCCAGCGGGTCATCCGCATACCTGAATCCTCGATGTCACGGGCGGACAACTCGATGGCCGCCGTCGAATAGAATGGCGATGATGCCGGCGAGCGTGGCGACGCCGCCGTGAATCACGCCTGAACTGGTCTGCGCGGCGCTCAATCGTCGTCCGGCGGCGCCGGCGCCAGCACCTCACGCCCACCGCTGCCTTCGGCCGGGCCGACGACGCCAGCGTTCTCCATTTGTTCGATCAGCCGCGCCGAGCGGTTGTAGCCCACGCGCAGCCGGCGCTGTACATAGGAAATCGAAGCCTTGCGCGACTTGAGCACGATGGCGACCGCCTGATCGTAGAGCGGATCGGCCTCGACATCGTCCTCGCCGTCCGCGCCGCCCTCGGCATCGCCGGCGCCGCCTTCGAGAATCTCCTCGATATAGTCCGGCTGGCCGGTCTGCTTGAGGTATTCCACCACCTTATGCACTTCGTGGTCGTCCACGAAAGCGCCATGCACGCGATTGGAAAATCCGGTGCCGGGCGGCAGGTACAACATGTCGCCGTGGCCGAGCAGGCTTTCCGCACCCTGTTGGTCGAGAATCGTACGCGAGTCTATCTTCGAGGCCACCTGGAACGCGACACGCGTCGGGATATTGGCCTTGATCAGGCCGGTGATCACGTCCACCGAGGGCCGCTGCGTGGCCAGAATCATGTGCAGCCCGGCCGCGCGCGCCTTCTGCGCGATACGGGCGATCAGCTCTTCCACCTTCTTGCCGACCACCATCATCATGTCGGCCAACTCGTCGACGATGATCACCACCGCCGGCAGGGGCTGGAGCGTCGGCAGTTCTTCGCCGGCCTCGGCGGCCTCGTTGGACTGCGCGTTCTTCGCGATCGGGTCCTCGATCGGCTGGCCGGCCTCGATGGCTTTTTTCACCTTCGTGTTGAAGCCGGCCATGTTGCGCACGCCGAGCGCGGCCATGAGCTTGTAGCGGCGCTCCATCTCGCCCACGCACCAACGCAGCGCGTTGGCCGCGTCCTTCATGTCGGTGACCACCGGCGCCAGCAGATGCGGAATGCCTTCGTAGACCGACAGCTCGAGCATCTTCGGGTCGATCATGATCAGGCGGACCTCTTCGGCCGTCGCCTTGTGCAGAATCGACAGAATCATGGCATTCACCGCCACCGACTTGCCCGAACCCGTGGTGCCGGCCACCAGCATGTGCGGCATCTTCGCCAGATCGGCGGTGACCGGACTGCCGCCAATGTCCTTGCCGAGTGCGAGCGTGAGCGGCGACGTGGCATTGGCATAACGCGACGAGTCGAGAATCTCGCGCAGCGCGACGATCTCGCGATCGGCATTGGGGATCTCCAGGCCCACCACGGACTTGCCCGGGATCACCTCCACCACGCGCACGCTGGTGGTCGACATCGCCCGCGCCAGATCCTTGGCCAGATTGGAGATCTGGTTGACCTTCACACCCGGCGCCGGGTCGATCTCGAAGCGCGTGACCACCGGGCCCGGCTGCACCGCCACCACCTTGGCCTGTACGTTGAAATCCGCAAGATGCTGTTCGAGCTGCGCCGACATGTGCTGCAGCACGGCCTCGTCCTGGTCGCTCTTGGGTTCGCGCGCCGGATCGAGCAGCTCGATCGGCGGAATCGGGCTGTCGCGTTCGGGATCGTACCGGGGCACATCGACCGGCTGTTCGCTGATCGGCAGATCGAGTTGGGTCGCCTTCTTCTTGCCGCTCTTGTCTTTCTTCTTGGGCTTGTTGACCGCGACGGAGCCACTACCAGCCGCGGACTCCGGCGCAGCCGCGGCGGGTTTTGGCGCGGCCTCGGTTGGGTCCAGGGTCGGCGCCTTGCGTTTCTTGGCGCGTCGTTTCTCGCGCCGGCTGGGTTTCGGCGGCGCGGCGGCGCGCTGTGCCGCGCGTTCGGCCCGGTCGGCGCGCCAGGCGCCGACGCGGTCGACCATCGCCCTCAGCATGCCGATGGCGCCACCCAGCACAAATTGGCCGATGCGTTCGGCCACCGCCAGCCAGGAAAACCCAAGGCCCATGGAAAGCGTGATCACGAACACGGTGGTCAAGGCCCAGGCCGCGCCGATCATCTTGATCACGCCGGCCAACGGGCGCGCCGCGGCCACGCCCACGACCCCGCCGCTGCCTTGCGGCAGACCGGTCGCCTGAATGCCGCCGAATATCAGCCAGGCCAGGCCGCAGGCCGAAATCAGGCACAGCAACAACGAACCCGCCCGGATGCTCTTGGACATGAGCTCGCCGCTCGGCCGCTTGCGATCGACGAAAATCAGCCAACCGCCGTACAGCACCAAAAACGGAAAAATGAACCCGAGATAACCGAACAGGCTGAGCAGGACATCCGCAAACCAGGCGCCAGGTACCCCGAGCAGATTGTGCACCGCGGTGCCGTTGCCGTTGTCGGACCAGCCCGGGTCGGCCGGGTTATACGAGATCAACGCCGCCAGCAGAAACAGCGTGATCGCCATGGCGATGAACAGCGCCGCTTCACGCAACAAGCGGCCGAGACGCTGACGATAGGCGCTCGGCGCCGCGTCGACGTCGTTGGCCGCACTGCGCGCGCGGCTTTTGGGGCCGGCCTTGGCGGCCTTGGACGCGGAATCCGCCTTGCCCTGCCTGCTCGCTGCCCTGGCCATTACCGCTGCACTCCACGGATGCGATCGAAGTCGATGGGTTGTGGTTCCGTAGTCCTCATGCGCATAGTGTAACCGAGGCTCATTGCTAGCTGTTGTGAGCGTCGGCGCAGACCCTTGAATTCAGGCTGTTTGCGCCAATATCGACGACACACGAGGCTAATACGAGGTAACGATGTCGGTCCGCCATTTCCTGCTTACCGAAGACGGCGCGATGGAGGAGTTCACCGAAGACGAGGCATCGGCGGTTGCTGAAGGCAAGCGCGATCTGCCCCGCTTCGCCGAGCAGCAGTTGCGCTATGTACAGGTCGCCTTCGACGATCAAGCCAACGACGAGGGCGAGATCCAGGTCAAGACCCTGGGCGCCATCGTGAAATTCGATGATGCCGGACGCCTGACCGAGGCCGATCGCGCGCACGATGCCCAGGAAGAACTCAACGAATTCGAACACGACGCCTGCGTGCAGTTCGCGCTGCGCGACACCCTGCCCCGGAGTTATGCCCTGAATTGATGGGTACGGATGCCCGCGTGTTCCAAGGGCGCCCGGCCGGGCGGCGCTTCATTCCACCCGCGATATCATGGCGACACTGACGCAGGCCGAAAGCATTCTCGATGTGGATGCCGCCGAGTGGAATGCGCTCTGTGGTACCGACCAGCCGTTCATCCAGCATGGTTTTCTGGCGTCGCTGGAGGCCAGCGGCAGCGTGTCGCCCGAACTCGGCTGGCAGCCGGCCCATGCCTTGCTGCGCACCGACGACGGCGCCCTCGTTGCCGCGGCCCCCTTGTATCTGAAAGATCATTCCATGGGCGAATTCGTATTCGATTTCGCCTGGGCCAACGCTTATGCCCAGGTCGGGCTGAATTACTACCCGAAACTGCTCAACGCCGTGCCGTTCACGCCCGTCTCCGGTCCGCGCCTGTTGGCCCGTGACGATGGCGCGCGCCGCGCGCTGGCCGGGGCACTGGCCAAACTGCCGGAGCACATGGGCGTATCGTCGTTGCACAGCTTGTTCGGTGACGACAGCTCCACCGCGGCCATGCTCGGCGCCGACGCGCACGCCCGCCGCGGCTGCCAGTACCGCTGGTTCAATCGCGGCTACGCCGATTTCGATGCATTCCTGCAGCAACTGTCGTCCAAACGGCGCAAGGAAATCCGGCGCGAGCGCCGCCGCATGACCGATGCCGGCGTAGCCATCGTCGTACGGCGCCCGGATGAGATCCCAGCAGCACTGTGGGACACGCTCTACGCATTCTATGATCGGACCTACGCCATTCGCGGCCAGGATCCCTATCTGACACCCGCATTCTTCGCCGAGCTGACGACGCGCATGCGCGATCAGGTGTTGTTCTTCATCGCCTACCACAACGACCATCCCGTGGGCATGGCCTTCATGATGCGCAGCGCCGACACCCTGTACGGTCGTCACTGGGGCTGCGAGACCGATTACCACAGCCTGCATTTCGAGACCTGTTACTACACCGGCATCGAATACTGCATCGAACACGGGCTGGCCTGCTTCGATGCCGGCGCCCAGGGCGAACACAAGATTCGGCGCGGTTTCGAGCCGGTCGCCACCTGGTCCACGCATGTGATCGCCGATCCGCGACTGGAACACGCCATCGGCGACTTCGTGGAACGCGAGGCCGCCATGATGGCGGACTTCGAGGCCGAGCAACGCCAGCGCTGCAATTTCGAACAAGCGCCGGCGACACCGCCGTGAGTGGCCTCCGACTCTACTGGCTGGACCCCAACCAGCCGGACGGCGCATTTCCCGATCCCGAGCTGGCCCTGGAAGAACCCAACGGCCTGCTCGCCATGGGCGGCGACCTCTCGCCCCAGCGCCTGCTTCGCGCCTACTCGCTCGGCATATTTCCCTGGTACAACCCGGACGAATCCATTCTGTGGTGGTCGCCGGACCCGCGTACCGTATTTCCCACGGACGGCGTCCGCGTCTCGCGGCGCTTTCAACGCACGCTCGCGCGACCGGACTATGCCGTATCGCTCGACCGCGCCTTTTGCCGCGTCATCCAGCAATGCGCCGCGCTGCGTGCCCATCGCGAAGGCACCTGGCTGGGCCCCGAAATGCGGGCGGCATACATCCGGCTGCACGAACTCGGCCATGCCCATTCGGTCGAAGTATGGCGCGAGGGTGAACTCATCGGCGGCCTGTACGGCGTCGCCTGCGGGCGCGTGTTCTTCGGCGAATCCATGTTCAGCACCGCCACCGATGCCAGCAAGATCGCGCTGACGTGGCTCGCGCGCCAACTGCATGCCTGGGGTTATCGGTATCTCGACGGCCAGGTAGGTTCACCGCATCTGTATCGCATGGGCGCGATCGACATCCCGCGCGCGCATTTCCTGGATGCCATCCGCCAGCCGGAACCCGCCGCGCCCCCCGAATCGCCCTGGCATTTCACCATCGACGCGCCCCGGGACCCGGCGCATCTTGAAAAAAGCCAGCGCACCAATACATCACGTACCAACTAAGCCATTGATGCGCCGGTCGCTTAAAACCGGGGCGCGAGCCGCCGTATCCAAAGCGTGATTGAACCCCGCGCGCACATGGCAGATAATTCCGCGCGTCAAACCGCGCAGAGCAAGAGATCAGGAGCTAATGGCAAAAGAAGACCACATCGAGATGGAAGGCACCGTCGTCGAGACGCTGCCCAACACCACATTCCGCGTGAAGCTGGAAAACGGCCACATCGTGACCGCCCACATCTCCGGCAAGATGCGCAAGCATTACATCCGAATCCTGCGCGGCGACAGTGTCACCGTCCAGATCACCCCCTACGACCTCACGAAGGGTCGCATCACGTACCGCGGCCGCTAACACGCCCCGCAAGTGACGCGGTGCGTCACTCTCTGACGCCCGCACCATCAAATGCTGCCCTGGCGTTCAGGCCAACATTCTGATTAGACTGCGATTCCCGACTGGCACAACTCGTGCTTTCATATGCGTGCGTCCAGTCGACATGACTATTTTCAGCACTCAAGGGGGGAACCCGCAATGAAGAAGCAACAAGGCTTCACACTGATCGAACTGATGATCGTGGTCGCGATCATCGGCATTTTGGCAGCGATCGCTATTCCGCAGTATCAGAATTATGTGACGCGCGCGAAGTACCAGAATGGTGTATCCGCTCTTGAGAGTGCGAAGACAGCAGCCGCCTTGTGTATGCAAGAGAACGCCGGCGATGGCACTACTTGTGCCGCTGATAGCTCGGTCAAAAATGCAATTCCTGCTGATACCGACATAAAGAATTTCACATTTTCGAAGCCGTCTGGCGGCACCAACACAATCACTCTCTCCTTTAAAGGCGACAGCAGTGTAGGTGGTTGCACGGTTACAGCTAAAGGCACGATGCACAGCAGCGCCATCACTTGGGATTACCAAACAAGCGGAACGAATTGCGACAAATCGGTCACCGGTTACGGTAGCTAACAGCGTCACAATTTAGGCCGCGTAGGTCGGATTAGCGCAGCGTAATCCGACAGAATCGGGCCCGGGGCCAAATCAACGCCCCAGCGCTTGATCACCCACGGGGCGCTTCGGTGTCGGCTTACGACCTCCGGTCTAAGCCGACCTACTTGGTTTGGCGCAAGGTAGCGGCCCGCGTAGGTCGGATTAGCGCAGCGTCATCCGACAGAATCGGGCGCGGGACCGAATCAACGCCCCGATGCTTGATCACTCACGGGGCGCTTCGGTGTCGGCTTACGACCTGCGGTCTAAGCCGACCTACGTGGTTTGGCGCAAGGTAGCCGGCCGCGTGGGTTGGGTTAGCGCAGCGTCATCCGACAGAATCGGGCGCGGGGCCGAATCAACGCCCCGATGCTTGATCACTCACGGGGCGCTTCGGTGTCGGCTTACGACCTTCGGTCTAAGCCGACCTACTTGGTTTGGTGCTCGGTCGCCGGCTGGCGTGGATCGCGGGGATGATTATAATCGGGCCACGGCGCGCGGCGGTCAGCGGCGCTATCTGGCTTCTGGCGTCATGACGCCGTCGGCTGCGCGCCGCGGATGCCGAACGGCAACATCGCCCTGCGCCCGCCGGCGATTCATGGGCAACGCACATATTAACGGCGCTTATTTCCGACCATGCATCGCTTGAAGTAACCCACGTGCTCGGCAAGCGTTTCGACATGGCCCGGCACCGCGCCGTCATTGGCGTCTGGTTGGGCATCGGATGGCTGATGCCCATCGCCTCGGGCTTCGATTATCGACGGACGCTGCTCACCGTCGCTCTTTGCCTGGCCGGCGCATCCGCTGCAGTTGCGGCACGCAAACCCATCAACGGTGTTGCCGGCATCCTCCTGGTTGCCGTGTTTTTCCTCGGTGCCGTTTCCAGCGCCGCCAGTCCGCTGCCGGCCTGGAGTGCGCTCGATACCGGTTACACACTATTGCTGGTAGTCGCGGCGACATGCGCGCTCGCGCCCGGCCTGGATGCGCTGTCGCCGAGGCCCGAGCGGCTCATCGCGATGGCGGCCTTCGCGCCCATCGCCCTGGCTTGTATCGCCGCGGTCGTCGTCATTGCCGCATCGCTGCTTAGCGGATTCGGGCTGCGATATCCCGAGCCGATGGGCAACTACGGCAATATCCGCTTCTTCGACCAATACCAGACCTGGCTGCTGCCGTTTCTGCCGGCGGCCTTTGCGTTGTCGTGCCCGCTCCCACGGGCCCGTCGCGTCTTCTGGTGGGCGCTGGTAAGCGTGATCGCGGTGTTTTTCTGGGCGCTGTACTGGCGTTCGGACGGGCGCGGAACGGGCTATGCCACGGCGCTGGCCACCCTGCTGGTACTGCTATTCTGCGGGCATACGGGCCGCCGCCATGCGGTGGCGATGGCGATCTTTGCGCTGGGCGGCTACGTCGTCTACGGCTTCATGTTTGCCAACGGCGCCAGCCACGCCCAGCACTTGCTGTCGGCATCGTCCGACGGCCGCCTTTACCTGTGGCGAATCGCGCTCGATCAGATCCTGCGTCATCCGCTGCTGGGCATCGGCCCGATGATGTTCGCGGATATCGACACCGGCCTGGCGGCGCACCCGCATAACGCCATTTTGCAGTTCGCCGCCGAATGGGGGGTGCCGGCCACCATCCTCATTGTGGCCGGTATCGCCTGGCTTTTATATCGCTGGCTGCGCTTTGCGCGACGCGCGTCGCGCGGTGGCGAGCACTCAAGGCGATGGCTCGTGGTGGCGCTAACCGCTTCACTGTTTGCCGGGTGCATACACGCGCTGGTCAGTGGCGTCATCGTCATGCCGGCGAGCCAGTTCATGGGCGCGACCGTCTGCGGCCTGGCCTTTGCGCTGTATGGCGCGTCCTCCCGACACCAAGCGATCGGCGCATTGGGCTTGCCGAGCCCAACAGGTCGAGCGGTTTTCGCGCTGGTCATTTTAACGGCCGCGGCCTATACGGCGCTTTTCAGCTATTGGCACGGCCCGCACCGCGGCGCACCGGGCATCAAGACGAATAGCGTTTATTTACGTAACGCCAACGAGCCACGCTTCTGGGCGGACGGCACGCTGATCGGCCGACGCCCGCGCCTGCCTCCGGACACCATCGAGCAATAATCACGACCCACTCGGCCCGGCGTATGTTTGACGTAAAATTTGGCCGCATAAACGCCGCGGCCAGCCTCGGGCCACCCGGCGGCCACGGCAACCGGCTGTGAATCCGCCGTCTGCGCGGGCTTCATGTTGTTAAGCACTGCCAGAAAGCCGGGCCCGAAGCGGCTGGGCCGTCGATAATTATTGAAAGTCCGCACGATTTCGACGACGATATGCAACACGTCTATTATTTACGTGCCGCGCCATGAATTCGCGCACAGTGTTCATCTACCCCGCTTCGGCGCTCCTCATCGGCGCTGTTGCCGCAGGCGTTTGTTTTTCCTGGCGTACTCATCACGACCCGGCAGTGGCCCAGCGGCCGGCACCGCCTGCCGCCGCGGTGGCGAACCGGCATTCGGCCGAGCCAACCGTTTCGAAATGGGCGGTACCGCCACCGCGGGCTCACGCGCGGCTGGCCTGGGCGCCAATGGACAGTCTGTCGCCATTGAAGCGCGAACATCATCACGACGTGAACGTCGTCACCATCACGCGGGCAAGCGTGCCACCACCGCTCAATCTCAAACTGCCCGCCAATACGCCGCGCGATGTGGCACTCACGAATGAAAGCCACGCGTCGCTTGTTTCGACCGTTCACTTGGTGCGGGCGCCGCTGGCCGGCCCGCTGGCAACGGACGCGCACCCGAATACCGGCAGCCGCAATGCGGCCACCCCGGCGCCGGACACGCACCTTTTTAACCGAAACAATGGCCTACGCGGCTTCATGGCGCACAACTGGCTCACCGAGAGCGTAGGCGTCCAGGGCGGGCTGGCAATCAAGGATGAGCGACTGCGCCAGAGCAGCACCGGCGGTCTCAGCGGCAACATGGCCGTCGGTATGGGCGTGCTCCTCGCGTTCTGAGGCCGAGCCGAGTAGGTCGCGGCCAAAGGCCGCAAGCCGGGATAGATAGAGCCCGGCGCGGGCCGGATCGTGGGCCCGGCTGGGGCTCCGGTTGAGCGGTGTATGGGTGGCTTCGGCCTGTCGGATTACGCCTTCGGCTAATCCACCTACGCGGTCTGCTTGGCCTTCGTCGGCCGGCTTGGACCGGAGCCTGTGAGTTGGCATTGCGCGCTCCGTGAATGGGCGAACATCCGGGCCGGCGTTCCCTCGCCGGGGGCGATCCGTCGGATTACGCCTGCGGCTAATCCGACCTACACAGTCTGCATACCCTGAGCGCATAAAAGGTGATTCACCCGCGCCCTGAACCCCAACGATCCGATCCGCGTTATCGCGAAAAACTGGGGCGCAAAGTCCGGTACGCGACAAACCGGCCATGTCGCCGGGGCTCAGCTCTTCAGACTCCTAGAGTCGCCCGTCCGTTTCGTCGGCGGCGAAGGCGTATTTCACGTCGTAGACGATATGCGCGGGCTTGCAATAACTGCGCACGGTGTCACTGCCGGCCTGGCGGAATTCGCGGTGCGCGACGGCCACGATGGCGGCGTCGTAGGTGCCGGGTTGCGGTGAATCGACCAATGTCAGCCCGTATTCGTGGGTCACCTTCGCCGGATCGGCCCACGGGTCGTATATATCGACGGTCGCGTCCATGGCCTGCATTTCGTGCACGATATCCACCACCCGCGTGTTGCGGATATCCGGGCAGTTTTCCTTGAACGTCAGGCCCATGATGAGCACGCGCGCGCCGTTCACCTGGATCTTCCGCCGCAGCATCAGGCGCACGACTTCGTGCGTGATATAACGGCCCATGCCGTCGTTAATACGCCGCCCGGCGAGGATGATGTCCGGGTGGTAGCCCACCGACTGCGCCTTGTAGGTCAGGTAATACGGGTCCACGCCGATGCAGTGCCCGCCAACCAGCCCCGGCTTGAATGGCAGAAAATTCCATTTCGTGCCCGCCGCCTCGAGCACTTCCTGGGTGTCGATGTTCAAGCGCCCAAAGATCTTGGAGAGTTCGTTAACCAGCGCCACGTTGATGTCGCGCTGGACGTTCTCGATCACCTTGGCGGCTTCGGCCACCGTGATCGACGAGGCCCGATGCACCCCCGCCGGCACAATCTGCCCGTACAGTGCCGCCAAACGATCCGCAATCTCGGGCGTGGAACCGGCCACCACCTTCACGATGTTGGCCAGCCCGTGCTCGGTATCGCCGGGGTTGGCGCGCTCCGGGCTGTAGCCGACGAAAAAATCTTCGTTGTACACCAGCCCCGAGCCGGCCGCGAGCATGGGCACACAGCGCTCTTCGGTCGCCCCCGGGTACACCGTGGACTCGTACACCACGATGTCGCCGCGCGACAGATACGGCGCGAGCTCGCGCGTGGCTGATTCCAGCGGGGCGAAGTCCGGTACCTTGGCATCCGTCACCGGCGTCGGCACGGTCACGACATAGATATTGGCGCCGGCCAGAGCGGCCGGATCGGACGAGAACGAGAGCCCCTTCGAGGCCGCCAGTCGCTCGGGCGAAACTTCGCGCGTGAAGTCATGGCCGTCGCGCAGCTGCGCGATGCGGTTTTCGTCGATATCAAAACCAAGCGTGGGCTGATGCTGGCCGAATGCCGCCGCCAACGGGAGCCCGACATAACCCAGCCCCAGAACCGCCAGCCGATCGTCTGCCGGCATATTTTTTTTCGACACGCCCCACCCTCTTTCTTATTTTGGCGCTACGCGACAGCCGCGTGCTCGGCCCGAGCCTGTAACCTTGGATCATACCGAAACTCGCGGTCGCCGGGGGCCTGGCCTGGCAACACCTGAAAAGCCCGGAGCGCCATGCGGCCGATCCGCTTTAGAGGCCCACATGCCCGGTATAATCAGTTCCGCACCATACGCGTCACCACTGGATTGTTCATGACCATTCTCGTCACCGGCAGCGCAGGCTTCATCGGGTTTCACGTCGCCCAGCGACTGCTGGATCGAGGCGAGCACGTGGTGGGCGTCGATAATTTCGACCCGTATTACGACGTCGCGCTCAAGCGCGCCCGGGTGGCCATGCTCGAAAACAATCCGGCGTTCGAACAAGTCGAGCTCAACATCGCCGATCGTCAGGCCATGCCAGCGCTGTTCGCCGAACGCGGCTTCGAGTGCGTCGTGCATCTCGCCGCGCAGGCCGGCGTACGGCATTCGATCGATCACCCCCATGACTACATCGACTCGAACGTCACGGGCACATTGAACATCCTCGAAGGATGTCGGCATAACAACGTCGCCCACCTGGTATATGCGTCCACCAGCTCGGTGTACGGCGCCTCCACCGACATGCCCTTCTCGCCCAGCGGTGACGCCGATCACCCGCTGGCCATCTACGCGGCCTCGAAACGAGCCACGGAGTTAATGGCGCACTCCTACTCATACCTGTACGGCCTGCCGACGACGGGCCTGCGCTTTTTCACGGTATACGGCCCCTGGGGCCGGCCCGACATGGCGCTGTTCCTGTTTACCCGGAAGATGCTGGCGGGCGAGCCCATCCCGGTGTTCAACCACGGCAAACACCGGCGCGACTTCACCTTCGTCGACGATATCGCCGAAGGCATCGTCCGCGTCCTCTATAAAACCGCCACGCCGGACGAAAACTGGAACAGCGACACCCCGCGCGTCGACAGCAGCCCCGCACCGTGGCGGATCTACAACATCGGCAACGGCAACCCCGTGCCGTTGATGGACTACATCAACCGTCTCGAAGAATGCCTGGGCATCACGGCCGAAAAAGAAATGCTGCCCATGCAGGCCGGCGACATCGAAGCCACCCACGCCGATGTCCATGGCCTGTTCGAAGCCGTCGGATACCGCCCCGAAACCACCGTCGACGAAGGCGTGAAGAAATTCGTGGACTGGTATCGCAGCTATTATGGCTGAACCGGCCCAAGCCAACCGGCAAGAGCCGCTCCAACTCGTGCCCAGTAGGTGGATTAGCCGCAGGCGTAATCCGACAGAATCAAGCCTACCAGCCGCGCGAGCCCAGCATTCTCGCTACGGAGACAAGCCCGGATTGTCGGCTTACGGCCTTCGGCCTAAGCCGATCCACGAAGGCCGCACGCAATGCTTCCCACAGGGGCTATACGGATTCGGCCTGCTCTGTTTCGCAAAACAAAACCTTACAACCGGGCGACGCCAGCACTCTCCGCTGCATGATGTAAACCGGTGTCCAGCGTGGCGAGCGGCAAGCCTTCTCGCAGCGACAATTCCAGATACGCCGCATCATAAGCAGACAGGCGATAGCGGCGCGCGAGCTCAAGCGTGGTCCCGAGAGCGTACTTTGATGTATCGCTATCCACAGCAATCGCGAGCGCATCAAGCAGCCGCAAGAACTCAGCGCTACGAGCGTTAACCAACCAATTCTTCGCTTCGGCGCGCGAAATGACGTTGGCTACCTCCAGCGGCCAGATCGACGGAGCGATGGCTTGCGCGTTCGGGCGGCCGAGCACATCCAAAACGTGTTCGGCATAGGCCAGATCGGCGCCGCTGCCATCGGCGAAAAGCCAACGCGTGGCGACCGAATTGTCCAACACGAACCGCGCTAATCACGGCCTTCGTCGATCAGCGCTTTTATATCTATACCGGTCGCCGGCGATTGTCGCCGCATGAATGCCCGCATCCGGCGCGCCGCCTCCGGCCTTGTCTCCCGGCCAGCGGTGCCATACGGCACAAGCTCCGCGACCGGGCGGCCCCGTTGCGTGATCGTAAATCGCTCCCCCGCCTGCACTTTGCGCAGGTATTCCGCCAGCCGCGTCTTCGTCTCGTAAGCGCCTATATCGGTTGACTTGTGCATGGTTGAGGTCTCAACTTGGTTTCGACTAGTCTATAAACTGGTCTTTCCAGAGGCAATACGCGCACGTACGCTCCTCGCCCTCATAGGGCGTAGCCGCCCCACAAGAGCCGACCCAGCTCGTGCCCAGTAGGTCGGATTAGCCGAAGGCGTAATCCGACAGAACCAACCGCGCGAGCCCGGTATTCGCACGACGGCAGTAAGCCGGAGTTGCCGGCCTACCTTCGGGACAGCCAATCGCATGCCAACATAAGACGTCATATCTGCTGATCGGACTCTCGATCAGGGATCGCGCAATAACAAAAATGACTACTTGCCATAGTCACGACGGCAAAGTAGATTCATGATCATGGTCTATGACGATGGCAAGAATATGCATCCGAAACACGTAACAAAATCGCAATTCAAGGCCAAGGCCCTTGAATACATGCGCCAGGTTGAAACGTCAGGCGAATCCGTCGTGATTACTGATCGCGGACGACCCACGGTCGAAATTCGCCGCTATCGCTCCGATCAACGGCCGCCTCTGGAGATTCTGAAAGGGAGCGTGATCGATTTCACGGCTCCGACGGAGCCCGTTGGCGACGAAGACTGGGAGGCAGCGTCTTGATCGTCCTAGATACCCACGTACTGGTCTGGTGGGTCACTGGCGATCGGCAACTGTCCCCGCACGCGAAAACGGCTATTGAGACTGAGCGTTCTGCGGCCGATGGCATCGTACTGGTTTCGGCCATTTCGGCATGGGAGATAGCCATGTTGGTCAAAGCCGAGCGTCTCACGCTGACCATGGCATTGGATGACTGGCTTGAAACGGTATCGGCCATCGACGGTGTGCGGTTTGTACCTTTGGACAACGATGTGGGAGTGGAATCGACCCGCTTGCCCGGCGAGTTCCACACAGACCCTGCCGACAGAATGATCGTAGCACTGGCTCGGCATCTGAATGTGCCGCTGGTGACAGCGGACACGAAAATACGAGCCTATAAACATGTACATTCAACCTGGTGATGTCATCAGCCCGTAGGTCGGATTAGCCGAAGGCGTAATCCGACAGAACCAAGCCTGCCAAACGCGCGAGCAAAGTGTTCCGACCGAAAGAGCCGCCATTAACAGGCGTTCTTATGCACAAACCCTTTGAAGATCGTCAGAAATATAATCTTCAGGTCGAACCAGAGCGACCAATTTTCTATATAGAACAGATCGCATTCGACGCGCTTGCGCATTTTGTCGACCGTATCTGTCTTGCCGCGATAGCCGTTGACCTGCGCCCAACCCGTGATTCCCGGCTTAACGGAGTGGCGAAGCATGTATTTCTCGATAAGTTCCTTGTATTCCTCGTTGTGGACCAAGGCATGCGGTCGCGGACCGACGATCGACATCCGACCTTGCAGCACGTTAATAAACTGTGGCAACTCGTCCAAGCTGGTCCGGCGAAGGAATCGGCCGAACGCGGTCACGCGCTGGTCACCGGCCGATGCCTGCGTGACGACACCGTTACTTTCTTCATGCACAACCATGGTTCGGAACTTGTAAATATGGGTCGGGCGGCCACCCCAGCCATGTCGCTTTTGCTTGAACAGAACAGGCCCAGGTGACGATAGTTTCACCCCGATCGCAATAACCAATAGCAACGGGCTAATCAACATCAAAATTAAAAACGCCAGAACACGGTCCTCGACGGCCTTGACTACCCGCCGGAGCCCCTGCATCGGCGACACATTGAGGTTAAGCATGGTCAGACCGAGGATCTCGGTCACGGGCCGCTGGATCAGCCGGATACCCTCGAAATTCGGCACCAGCCGCATGGTAATCGTGCTGTGCCGGAAGTCGCGAAGCACCTGATCTATCGACGCCTGCTGATCCAGCGGCAGACACAGCCAGATCTCGTCGATATCCGCCCGGCGTGCCAGGCGGGGGATGCGGCTACTGTAGCGAATCGGGCGGATCACCTCAGAGTCTGTAGCCGAGCTACGGCCGATAAGCGCCGTCGCCACGATCTCCCAGCCCGTCGACGGCGCATCAACGACACGATGGATCACATCCGCTGCGAGCGACCCCTGCCCCACAACCAGGATACGGCGATGGTTCCAGCCCCGGACCCGCAATGCCTGAAGGGTCGCATGGATTACAAAACGCCCTAATACGAGCAAGACTCCCGACACCAACACCCAGTCGAGCACCCAAAGCCGGGAATATGGCCCGCTCTGTTTGAGTAGGAAGCCGATAAGAACTAGGCCGAAAACCACGGCAAACCAGCTGAGGATCATCGCACGCGCATGGGCCAGCGGATTACGCCCGCGCCACGACTCGTATAACCCAAATGCCGGAAAAACAGTCAGCGCCAGCAACACGGCCAGCACGACCGGTGCCCGGTAATGCAGCCCCAGCACCCAAGAACCAAACCGCCAAGCGTATGCCAGATAAGCACCGAGCACGATCATCAGCACATCGGCCAGCACATAGAGTGCGACCGAAACGCTACCGTGTTCACGCAAAAAGCCGCGATAAACCATGCTTATCGCCTCGTCAGCCGCCGGAACAAAACACAGAGCAACGCACCAATACCCCATCCACGCGTCGACGATCCGCCAGCGCGACTGCATGTCACACGCACAGTATATAACCCCAAGAAATGGCCCCGGCGGCGCCGGCTGGCCCAGCTGAACGCTGGAACCGCAACCGTACACCAAACCGGCCGCCAAGATAACGCCATGTCTCGGTTTTTTAACGGCCCCGGCGCCAGGCCCACAACACCGACCATGCTCGATGCCGCAGCGCCGAGGACGGCCCCGATTGCTGCCTACCCACAGGAAAGCCAGCGTGGCGTCGCGCATATCGTGCGGCCGGCGCCGGTAGTCCATACCGCGCCCCGGCCGGTGACCGAGCCGAGCGCTCTATTCGCCGCGATACTGCTCTTGATGGTCCAAAAACCAACGGTATGTCTGCTCGATACCATCGGCCAGTGGAATACGCGCCCGCCAGCCCAACGCGTGTATGCGCGACACATCCAATAGTTTGCGGGGCGTACCGTCCGGCTTGTCGCGATCCAGGACCAATGCCCCCTCGTAGCCGACGACTTGCTGGATCAGCTCCGCAAGCTCACGTATCGATATGTCCTCGCCCACGCCAACGTTGACGATTTCAGGACGGCTGTATCGCTGCATCAGGCTGACCGCTGCATCGGCCAGGTCGTCGACATGCAGAAATTCTCGCCGCGGTGTGCCCGACCCCCAGACCACCACTTCCGGCTGCCCGGCCTGTTTCGCTTCGTGGAAGCGCCGCAACAAGGCGGGTAAAACGTGCGAGTTCTGTAGATCGAAATTGTCGCCCGGCCCATACAGGTTGGTCGGCATCAGTGAAATGGCATCAAACCCATACTGCTTCCGATACGCCTGACACATCTTAATGCCGGCAATCTTGGCGACCGCATACCATTCATTCGTGGGCTCGAGAGGGCCGGTGAGCAGGCTATCCTCGGGCATCGGCTGTGGCGCGTGCTTAGGATAGATGCACGACGACCCGAGGAACAACAGCTTGTTCACGCCGTGTTTCCACGCCGAGTGAATGACGTTGGTCTGCATGGCCAGGTTATCGCGGATGAACTCGGCCGGATACGTACTATTGGCCTGGATGCCGCCGACCTTGGCCGCCGCGAGGAAAACATATTCCGGCCGTTCCGCCTCGAAGAACGCCTCCACTGCGGCTTCGCTCGTCAAGTCCAGCTCGCTGCGGCTGCGCACCAGGAGATTCTCGAAACCGCCGGCCTCCAGGCGCCGCACAATCGCGCTTCCGACAAGCCCCCGGTGCCCGGCAACGAAAATGCGCGACCCCGGGCCCGGCCCGGCCGCGGGCGCAATGTCGGACGACTCGGACTCAGAAACCATAACGCTCTCCAACTCGACGCTGTTCCGCGACTCATGCCACGAACAGCAGGGTTCGACACTTAGTGTGTTGTCGCAGTTACGTAGGTGAATTAGGTGCTTGCACCGTAATCCGACAGGCGAGCCCCAGAACCCGCGGATTGAGCGTCGGATTACGCGCTGCGCGCTAATCCAACCTACTTATAACACATTGTTTTTACGGCTTTATGCAAAATTCGGGTTAAAGCAATGACAACATATGCTACGGGCTGGATATTCCCGACCCGCAGCAACATGTTCCCTCATTCGTGGTAATCAAAGGTCTGGAAGCCTTGACGCCGGCACAACTCATCGCGCTCGGCACTCATCAGATCCTCCCGCACCATTTCGGCGACGAGCGCATCGAACGACACTTCCGGCTCCCAGCCAAGCTGCTCGCGCGCCTTGGACGGATCGCCCAGCAGCGTCTCCACTTCCGTCGGGCGAAAGTATCGCGGGTCCACGGCCACCAGGCATGCCCCGGTCTTCGCGTCGTAGCCTTTTTCGTTCTCACCGGCGCCTTCCCAGCGCACATCGATACCCAGCTCGCCGCACGCCGTCTCCACAAACTGGCGCACGGAATACTGTTTGCCGGTCGCAATCACATAATCTTCCGGAGCATCCTGCTGCAGCATCAGCCACTGGGCCTTCACATAGTCACGCGCATGCCCCCAGTCGCGCAGCGCCTCCAGATTGCCCAGATAAAGACAATCCTGTAGACCCAGCTTGATGCGGGCGAGCGCCCGCGTGATCTTGCGTGTCACGAATGTTTCGCCGCGCAATGGGGATTCGTGATTGAACAGAATGCCGTTGCAGGCGTACAGGCCGTAGGCCTCGCGGTAATTCACCACCGCCCAAAACGCGTAGAGCTTCGCGACGGCGTAGGGTGAGCGCGGGTAGAACGGCGTGGTTTCGCTCTGGGGGACGGCCTGCACCTTGCCGTAAAGTTCCGACGTGGAGGCCTGATAAAAACGCGTTTTGTCTTCCAGCCCGAGGATCCGGATCGCCTCCAGCAAACGCAGCGCGCCCAACGCATCGCTATTGGCCGTGTACTCCGGGCTTTCGAACGACACCGCCACGTGCGATTGGGCGCCGAGGTTATAAATCTCGTCCGGCTGCACCTGCTGGACGATACGAATCAGATTCGTCGAGTCCGTCAGGTCACCATAGTGAAGAATGAATCGCGGGTCGGCCTCGTGCGGATCCTGATACAGATGATCGATACGGTCGGTATTGAACAACGAAGCACGCCGCTTGATGCCATGCACCTCGTACCCTTCGCCCAGTAGCAACTCAGCCAGATAGGCCCCATCCTGCCCGGTTACCCCGGTAATAAGCGCGCGCTTTGTCATGCATCGTCTTCCACTGTATCGGCCGCGCCATTCACAAGCGCCTCGGCCTCGAATTCAAAATTTCTCATGATCTGCTCATACCCCAGATGCCTTTCGGCGTAATGTCTGGCCTTCGCGCCCAGGGCATATCGACGTTTCCCGTCATCGGCGAGTTCGCTCAAGGCCTTCGCGAGCGCATCGGCATCCTCGGGCGGCACACAAATGCCACATTCGGAAACAATTGATGCCACCTGCGTGCCTTCGGCCGCGGTCGCCACCACCGGCCGGCCGCTCGCCAGCATACCGGTCAGCTTCGACGGCATCACCAGATCGGCCGCATCGGCCCGCTGTGGCAACACATGGATATCCGCCAGGTTCAGCAGCTCGTTGAGCTTTTCCATCGGCTGCAACGGTAGCCAACGCACATTCGGCAAATCCACCGAGCGCGCTTCAAGCTTAACCCGGGCGCTCCCGGCACCCGCAATGACCCAGATGATACTTTCATCGCAGGCCGTACGGCGGGCGGCATCAATCAACACATCCAGCCCCTGCTTCTCGCCCAGGTTGCCGGCATACAGCACGACACGCGAATCGTCGGCAATGTCCAGTTCGTCCCGGAAGCCAGACGGCGCCGCCAGAGGATAGATAGCTTTCGTATCCGTCCAGTTCCGAAACAGCACACGGCGCGATGTCGGTACCCCCTTATCCGCCAGGCGGTCCATCATGCGGTCGGAAATGGTGGATACGCGGTCGAAGCGGCGCAGCAGTTGGCTCTCGGCGCCCAGAAACCACCGCCGGGCCTGGGTCGATTGCAGCATACCCAGCCCGAACGCGGCATCCACCTCGAAATCCTGAATATGAAGCCAGCTTTTCGCCCCTGCCACTCGCGCCACCAGGGCCGCCATAGGCGCACAGAACAACGTCGGCGCGATGACCAGTACCAGATCCGGTCGCCACCGTACCTGGGCTAGCATCACCGGCAGGCTGCTCGCCGCAAAACTCGCCAGATGCACCAACCGCTTGCCGCCACTGGGCGATGCCGGAACCCACAGCGGGCAGCGATACATGGTCATCTCGCCACAGCCCGACGGATAAGCCTGCCGCAAGTAACGCACGGCCGAATAATCGTTGCCAATTCGCCAGTCGGGATAATAAGGCGGCGCCGTGACCACGCGGACCTCGTGGCCTTCGCGTGCCAGCCAACGGGCCATCTCGCCCGTATACTTGCCAATACCCGTCAACTCCGGGGCAAAATTGATTCCGTGGATGAGAATGCGCAAAGCGCGTGACTCCCTGTATAAGCCATCAATTGATGAAGCGTCACCATACCCGACTTGGCCGCTGCCGCAATACGGAGCAGTCTGCAGCGCCGGAGCGGGCTCAAGCTATCAATCGTGGTCAGGAAACTTGTTGTTGTTCGCAGGAAAGGACGCTCCCATCGTTCGCCATATGACTACGCGATCAGCTCACAAACGGCGAAACAAAAAATCCGCCTGCACGGCGCGCCCGTCCCCGTCGTAGGCCATGTGGTATACGCCGCACAACTGAAAGCCGCGCTCGCGCAACCAGGCGATGACCTCGTCGGCGAAAGCCTGGCCGACATACAACTCAATGAACGAGCACTCGACATAGACCCAAGTAAAGCGCTCGAGCAGATCTTCGCAGCCGGCCAGGGCTTGCAACTCGAAACCCTGGACATCGAGCTTCAACAGCGCCGGTGTTCCGATAGCCTCGGCCGAAAGGTGCTCGGCAAGACGCGCGACGCGGATTGTTTCCGTGCCGGCCTCGGCCGTGCCGGGAAACAGCGCGTCCTGCGCCGCAGTAATCGGCAGCAGCGAAGAAGAATCGTCCCGCGCGGAGCGATGGATCTCCGCCTCGCCCGGCTCAGGGCCCAGGGCCGCTATAACCAAGCGCGCCCGCCGGTCTTCATCGAACACTGCCTGGTACACCGCCGCTGGGCCAGACAACGGCTCGAACGAAACGATCCGTGCGTTCGGAAAACAACGCCGCGCCGCCAGTGCGAACTGGCCACGGTTTGCGCCCACGTCCACGACTGTCTTCAGCGCACCAAGATGTTTCAGTACACCAGCGTGCTCGACACCGGCTGCCACGCGATGGTGGCGCAACGCATTACGCCAAATCGGCACGGGGAGAATACGGGCCAGTTTGCCGGCCTTGGCGGTCAGAGCTCCGATGACGAGTCCTGCATCTTATTCGCGTACCGCGGGTTACGCTCGCCGGTCAATTCACTCATTATTGCCTGCCAACGGGCCTGGCTTTCAGCATAGGTCTGCGCGAAGCGCGCGGCGGCGGTCTTCGATGCTGCCTCGAATGCCGCAGGGTTATCCAGCCAGGCAGAAATCTGTGCTAATGCTTCCCGCACGAACGCCTGCCCAGGCTCAACGAGCCGGCCACAATCCTCACTCACCACTTCGGGGATGCAGCCACGGCCGTAGGCGATTACCGGGCAGCAGTTGCCCATGGCTTCATGCACCGTTATCGGTTCCGCCTCGTTCGAATACCGGCTCGGGAACACGAAACAGTCCAAGCCCCCGAAGAATGCTACTTTCTGATCGCCGTACTTGGGCCCAACATATTCAACGTTCGGTAGCATCGCTAGGCGCTCTCGCACCGCATGCTCCGTTTGCGCATCCTGAAACGGGCCAGCCAAGAAGGCACCCACGGGTAATCCACGGTCGTGAATCGCCGCACACAAATCAAGAAACTCAAATACCCCTTTTTCGGCCGCTATGTTCGCTAGAAAACCGATGCTTTGGAGTTCACTACGCTCCAGTTCCACATACTCACCACCGTTTAAAAGGAATATCGCATTAGAAAGTGACACCACTCGATTGGCGCTGTAGCTTCCTTTCAGCCTATCTTTCATGTGAGGAGATAGGACCACATGACACGCCTGCCTTCCTGCTAGCCTAATCAACACCGAGGTGAGGCGCTTGGGCGAGTCAAGATAGGCAAAACTGTGATGGTGCAGGAATACGCGCATCCGCCGCAGGCGGGCAGCCACTAAAAAACAAATCTCGTACGCCTGTCCCCAGCCTCCCGAAACACTCATGTACAACGTCTGCTCATACCTAGCCCGAAAAATCAGCGTCAGCATTGCTGACCAGACCCGAGGTAGGCGGCTGAGCCGAACCAGTAAACTACGCCGCAAACTGGACGCAGCAATATCGAGCACATGCACCTCTGTGCGTGTAGCATAAAGCCGCTCCCGGACAGCCGCATTCACCGCCGCCATGCCGTGCACAGGCGGTGGGAACGCGCCAAGCATCCAGACCAGAGTATCGCTGCGCTTCATAAGCTGGCGCATCTAATGGAGGGAATCATGCGAGTCCGACGAATTTGCGTTCAGGTAGTCGCCGATCGAGTTGAGAACTGAGGCGCCATAGACGTTCCATGTATGAGCGGTCTGGACTTTTCGCCGCGCGGCAACACCCATGCTCTCTCGAAGCTCGGCACTTTCGAATAGGCGCACTATCGCTTCGGCAACGGCGGCGGCATCGCCTGCCGAGATCACAAAACCGTCCACGCCGTCCTCTATCATTTCGCCAGAGCCGTTGTTTGTGGTTGTGACTACGGGCAGACCCGAGGCCATAGCTTCCAGCGTTACGAGAGCGCATGCATCTTCAATCGTCGGCAGAACAAACATATCCGCCCGGCGCATCGCAGTTGCGACTTCGTCGGGACGGGTCGGGCCCTCGTGCGTAACGTTATCGGGCATATCTTCCAACACCTCGGCGCTTACCACTGGACCAATCAGGCGAAACCTCAATGGTAAATGGCTACAAAGCCGCGCCGCTTCGAATAGCGTTTTTATGCCCTTGCGATGGGATATCTGACCTACATAAAGACATTCTAATGGCCCCGATTCTGTGGTCGCTGAGCCGCCAAGGCTAGTCTGTTGCCTTGGGTGAAACGATCGCAAATCCACCCCGTAAGGCAACACTTTGATCTTGTGTGCTGGAACACCGTGCTCAAGCAATTGTGCTTCGACGAAGTGGGAAGGCACGAGCACCCAATCGGCAAGGCGCAGCTCCTCCTGAACACGATCAGCGACCCAATCGGGCACCAACTCTTGGTGCGGCGCACACAGGCCAGCCATTTCAATGAGATAGCGATTGTGCTCCGCTGGGTGGCTATTCACAAAATTCAACACGGCTATCCCACTCTGCGCCTTAATAGCTCGAAAGCTTTCGAGACTGGCGGCATACATACCGACCAATACATCGGCAGCCCTCCGTTGCACGCGTTTGGCAACCGCTCGATCGAAGCGGCGCTTCGTCCAATACATCAAGTTACTGTTCCACTGCGGCCTTACCCGACCAACGACCCGCCTCGCCGCCACGTGCAGCAGCTCCGAAGGAACAGCCACATCAGCGACGTTACCCTGCGGGATATCAGCGAATGCCCTTCGAGCAAATTCGCGAGCGAGACTTTGCCCGAATACCGGCATTCTTTTCACCTTAGACTGCCACCGCGCAAGATAGAGCGTGGTATAGAACTGACTAAGCCGCCCATCCGCCGCCGCAGCTCGGGCAATCGCCAACACGGCGTTCTCACGATAAGGGGTCGTGACCAGAATTCTGTTCAACGTGCTCTCCATGCGGATTACTTTTCGGCTAAGATCATAATTGGGCACTGACACGATGAACCACTGGATGAACATGTCGGGCTTTCCGCGCTGCGATGGCCTGACAGTACAAACACCTTCGGCGTCGCTTATACGCCCTTACACGGTGTGTCGAATAACAGCAGCCGCGGACCGTTTTACAACAAGCATCGCCGTCCCGCACCAAAAGCAGCCCGCTACAAAACTAATGAGGGTCGAACAATTCAGACCGAGGCATTGTCTAGGCCGTGCCGACCAGAAGGTGGGATAAGCCCGACGCACGCTTGCGACGATGTGAATTTACCCAGTATTCTCGCTCAGCATAAAGCTCACAATCCGTTCGAAATCCTCGGCCCACTGCTGGGGTGTATGACCTTGGATCTTGTCACTCGACATCTGGCCCATCCGTGTGCGCGCGTCCGGATCCCGTGACAACTTGAGCATGCTCGACGCCAGCGCCGCACTATCTTCGGGCGGCACAATATAGCCGTTTATTCCGTCCTCGATGCGGTCGCGGATTTCACCGGCGGCACTGGTCGATATCACGGGCAGCCCACATGCCATCGCCTCGTCCACCACTAGCCCGTAGGGGTCGCCCAAGGTGGGGAAGACGAATATGTCCGCTACGGCGTAATAGCGCGGCAGTTCAGGTTTCTGCTGAAATCCGGCAAACACCACGTTGAGAATACCGCGCTCGGCACACACCCTACGCAGAGCAGTTTCCTCCGAACCATCGCCGACCAGCAACAAGCTGACTTCCTCGGCACTCTGACGCTGCACGGTCTCGAAGGCGTCCAGCAGATAGTTGAGACCCTTGCCCCACCAGAGGCGGCCGACGTAAACGAAAGTGGTGCCCTTGAGGCCTAGTTCGGCGCGTAGCGCCTTTCGCTCGGGCTGTGCTTGGGCCGCTCCGCCCATGTAATGAGCAACATCAATGGAGTGTCGCAGGCGCAAGGACCGATCAGCCGGCGTGCCGAACCGCATTGCAAAAGACCGACTGTCCTCACCGCTCCCCAGCGTCGCGTCCACTCGGGGAAAAACAATCCTTTTAACGGCATTTTTCCAAGCTTTCCGTTGGACCCACCGATCTATCGTAACTTGGCACCAAAACGCAGTTTTAGCGCCGCGCAACTTAGCTAACGCCCAGCCGAGCAGGAATACAGGTTCCGCGTAAAGGGTCACGAGCACATCCGGCCGGCGACCAAAAAGCGGTAGCGGCCAGCGAAAAGAGTGCCCCAACACATGTGTTTTGGGCAGATAGCGATATCGGAACCGCCAGTCAGCTTCGCGCACATCCCAACTACGGCCCGACTCAATACGATCATTGAACCAAGCTTCGAATTCAAAATTGCCACGATCCGCGAGCTCATTGAAGCGATCGACCATGTAGGGCGAAGGAATGTTATTCCAGTAAACAACGAAGCGACTCATCAACTACTTATCCGCACAGAAAAAATGACGCCCGACAAGAACTCGCGTACGGGCGTTGTGCCAGAGCCGCGATCCAGTAGATACCGCACAAAGGACCGTTTCTTTATTGCTATCAACGCTGAACTTCCGATAGTTTCAAAGCCGGCTTGAGCGAACGTTTCTTGCAGGTCGCGGTGTGTAAAGTAATGCACATGGCCGTCATCCCAAGCCCCGGCGAGGGTGTTGCCGCCGGCCGTGCGCGGGCCGTAGCCCTAAACCAAGAGGTGGGAAAGCTTTTTTCAGGCATCGGATATTCGGCGTCGTGACAACGCACACCCCCCGAGCGAAGAACGCGGCTAATCTCACTCGCAGAACCGACCGGATCCAGGATATGTTCGATGACCTGATTCGCAATCACGGGTTCGGCGATCCCATAGTCCAGTGGGAACGTGCTATTGAGATCAGCCTCACGAAATTCCCAACCGCCATTCTTGCCGCCGCGCAGTTCATTCACGCGACGCCTTGATACATCAAGTCCTATAAGCTTTTCGAAGTCGCCGGCCAGATCATCAAGTATCTGGCCAGAGCCGCACCCGAGATAGATTACGCACCTGCCCAAGACTATGGCTCGTTTCATTCCGATATCCAAGCTAAGACCTCTCCATTAATAACTCACCACTCGACGCAATCGAGGATTGCCAAGCATCCACCGCGCATCTGATACTCAACCTCATGATTTCTTACTGAAGCGCCGCCTTACTCGTTGATAACCTTGCAATACATCCAGAGAGCTGCAACGTCATCGTGCATTATTGATGGAACTATTAAGTGTCTGATTCTACCAAACCAATCTAGATTACTGGCGAGGAAACTCAAGCACCTGTGTAAGATACCCAAATAAAAGGTGGGATAGCCATTTGCACCTTAGTGCGACTACCTACAACTCTAACTAACGAACAAACTGAAGCCGCGCGTAACCAGTTTTAATATCGCTAGCGTGTACCGATAATGCACTAGCGGCTATACCGAATGTCAACCAAAATATAGGCGCGGAATTGCCGATCGTTGGATAGAACATGGATGCCGTCGCCACTCCGGAGAATCCCGCAAAAACTATTAACAGCTCTCTTCTTGATGATCGTATCGCAGATCTAAAAAGCCATACGAAAAGCAAAATTAAGGCCGTAACCAAAAACCAACCACCCACTCCAGCTGTCAAAATCGCGTTTAGTATAAGATTGTGGACAGGAAGCCCACCGATATGAACATTCGGCCCCCAACCCACTAACGGAGATTTGCCAATTTTTCGCAGCGCACCCTCGTACTGCTGCGCCCTAATAGAGATAGACTGCTCCCTAACTGCACCGGCAAGCCCCGCGGTCGCTTGCAAAGCTGTCAATAGAATAGGAGAAAGAACGACAACACAAGCCCCACCGAGCAAAATAGATAAAAGTTTACCGTAGCCCGTCGCTCGAGTAAAAATGATGCCTAAAAACCAAAACGAAATAGCGACCGACGATGATAGCCATACATTTCGAGAAAGCGAAACGATGCTTCCCGCTAGGATAACACCAATTGCGAAAATTCCAGCCACCTTCCACATCCCCGCCCAACCCTTCCGCCCGACTCCACTCAGAATCCATGGAAGTACAAAAGCCGTGGCAATAGCTACTGCACCATAGTTTATTAAGAACCCAGCGCTCCGTTTTGCCCCAAGCAGAATTGGCATAAGCTGAACGGGTTGATTATCCTGCTGCCCAAAGTCGACGTGCAATAGGCCGAACCCGGTCAACAGTATTCCAACATGTATACCGATTACCGCGAAAGAATAGGCAGCCAGTGCGTAACGTAGATCTTTCCTCGACCTTATAAGGATCAGAGGTAATAGCACCCATATAAGCGCGCCCGCTTGCTCTATCGCAAACTCAATGGCCCCTCCTGTGCGACCGAGGGCGGTGGCAACTCCAAGAATGTCAAACACCAAGATTAGAAGAACAATTACGGAAGCTCGAGAAGGTACACGAAGTCCTGGTTTGGTTTTCCTCGACCGCGAAATAAGGAGTGAAAGTGATACCGAGATAGCAGTCATCACGCCAAGAATTTTTGTAAGACTGATGTGCAACGTCTGGGACCCGAATGGACTCCACTGATAAAGGAAGACGGTCGCAATCGTTACAAGTAGCAGCCGGAAATTCAGACGAGATGAATACATTCGAAAAGAACTCCAATATCGCGTTTTATACTAATTGTCTGCAACCTCATAGTAATGGCACCAGATCTTTACTCAGCTCGACCCCGTATTTTGGCCGGTGCATGGCCTTTAAAACACTACGAGTTGATAATTCGCTGCTCATGGCTTATCCGCATCAGCCGGACATGACTTCGCTTAGTGATTCGACCGCCGACTCGAAGGAACAAACGATGGGCCTGTCAATATAGGCGCGAGCAGTACGCTCTCCTTCTGAGCAGCCTGCTAGCGATTGCACGCCACGAACAACCGAATAGGCATCGCTAGGACAGACGACGTTGCCCAGACTATATCGTTCAGTTAACCAGCCGAGAACGCCCTCTTGGCACGCGATCACAGGACGACCTGAATATATGGCTTGCATAAGGACCCCACTTGAGCCGTAATGACCACGGTAGCCGACCCATACAGCATCTGCTGCTGCGAAAAGATATGGCTCCTCTGTTGCCTCAATGAATCGGTTCAATACATGTACTCGACCTTGCGCGACGAGAGGTACAATCGCCTTCGATCGCAATATTTTATTAACTTCCGCATCGATCTTCCCGGCTAATAAAATATCCATAGCTACCGGAAAGCCTGGCGTCAACATCGCATGTAGAAGCTCAAGCACGCCCTTGCGCGCCGTAATCGCACCGTAAATCAGAATCAGTTTACGCCCTACCGGCACACCCAATCGCTGTTTGGCGTCAGACGGATTCGGTAACCGTCCCAACTCCGCCGGCTCGGGAAAAAATGTCGCTTTCGATGCGAGCTTCGGACTTGCAGCAAGATATTGCGCTAGCGGCTCGTCGATCGTCAGCAGACGACGGAGGTGCCGGTTTCGCAGAAGACGCATGAAGAGCGCCTTTTTAAGAGCCCCCAGCGGCGGCCGGGGCGCAATCACGCCCATCCGCCGATAGTGAAACGACGGTCGCATCGCAAGACCGACCCAGGGGCAGTCACCAAACGGAGAGCCGAGCAGTCCGACTGCGTGAAGGCAATAATCCAAGTAAGGTAAGAAAACCACGTCCGGGCGTACGCCGCCGACGTGCGCCCTGTACCACCGCCGAAACAAGCGCCAGTATGCTAATTCTCTCGTTAGTAGGCCGCTCGTGCTGTCACTCCTGTTTGTACCGTCTACGAACGAACTTTCGGCGGTGATGAGGTTCAGCACCGTATCGTTATCCGCCCTCGCGGCAGCCTCGATCGCCTGTATAGAAGGATGGGAGAGCGAGTCCGGCGAGGTGATAACAGTCACGTGAAAGCCGCGCTTGACCAGACCCGTCGCCATCCACTGCAAGTAGGGACCGTGGTGCCCGTCAGTGCGCGGCTCCAAGATCAGAATGTTATTTTTCCTGCTTTGTTTCATTCACTATCCGCTTCTTCGCGTTTCTGACGTGCTTAGAGGGACGTCCGCGTGGCAAATCTTTACCCCAACTCCTATCAATTATGTTGCCGCGTAGCACCGTTTGCCGGAAACGCTGCGAAGTAACTGCCGCTTAGCGCCGGAGAGATCCAAGGGCGCGTGTAAAGCGCCTATAGACATGAACAGCGCATCTGAGAACACGCGTGGCATGCAAACTTTCGAGCGGCTAGAAAGTGCCTGCTCGATCTCATCTTTATCGTATCCCATCACGCGCAACCGCTCCGACCCAATGTAATCAAGGTAACGACGCGCCCAGGCCTTTCTAAGCGGCGTATTGAAGACGTCGATCCATGAGTCCTTCGAACCCGCAGAAATAGACTCAAACTTCTTATGGCCAGTCGGATCTCCCATCGCGCCGGCCAACTGAACCAAACGGTATCGATCAAGTACTGCGGAATTGTAAACAAGATCAAGATAGGAGAATACTCGTCGCCAGACATCTTCAGGTTCAGCAACCATGCTTCGTACCTGACTTGCAAAAAACGCTCTGGAAAGAGTTCAGAGGTCTCCAGCATACTTTCCAAGCCTTTGTACAAATCTATTTTATATCTGTACGCATTCCAACGCCCTCGTTTCCCCCATGTCTCCAAAATTGACGCAGCAACTGCCAGTGGATTTCGCCAAAGGAGGATACACTTAGCGTTTGGAAAAATATCGAGTATCTCTTTCATAATGAGATGATATCTTGGTGTTTTATCGACAAAGTAGCGAGCCCCCTCTCCTGATGCGACGCCGTACAACCGTAACGCGAGCTCACGGATAGCCGCATAGTAGTCAGATTTCGCGGAGGGTAAATTTTGAGTAAATTCTCTGATCGCTTTAGCTCCGGTGCACTGAGCGTATTCCGTATAAATTCCGTCATCACGCAGCGCATAAACGAATGGTAGCAGCAGCCATGGCTCTGCTGCTGTGGCAACATCGTCATGGGCTGCGAGCACCTTTTGCGCAAGGGTTGAACCTGATCTCGGCAGGCTAAAGATGAATACAGGCTCTGTCATCAAAGATACTCAAGCTTACAGAACAAAGAAGTAATTAATCTCGCCCCTGGATAGCAACCCATCACGCTTGCGCGACTATCGGGCGAGGACGCTATTCAAGACAGTACTGGACAGACCGGTCCGCCTTCGAACCAAAGCAACTAGAGCGAAATTCCAACTGACGAGACTCAAGCCGGTAGCGAGCGCCGCGCCATCGACGTCCCACAGCGGGATAAAAATTGCGTTTAGTACGACATTTACGACCGCACCAATGGTCATTCCCACGACCGAATCGCGCTCATGGCCAGTCATATTGAGAATTAGCGCCACCGGCCCTGCCCCAGCGTTAATTACCTGCGCTCCGCATAGGATAGCGAGACACAACGCGCCACTCTCGAACTCGTCACCGAAGACCAGCCGCAAAATCGTCTTGCCGAACAGCGCTAGTACCAGCGCCAGCGGCAGAGCCATGGCCAAAGCACCACGAGCAGCCGCGGTTAATACGCGCTGCAAGCGTTGCGTTTCACCGGCGGTGTAAAGGTGCGAGATGGTGGGCTGAATAGCCATATTAATAACCACCAGCGAAAAGGCCACCAACTCGGCACCTCTGGACGCGGCACGGTATACCCCGGCAGAGGCTGCCCCATGTATGCCTGCGAGCATAAGCACGTCGGTCTGCGTGTTGATAATGCTCATACCGCCAAGAAACAGCAGCGGGATAGCCGCACGCGCCCAGGTGGCCGTATCGTAGCAGGGCTCTGCACGAAGCATCGCACTCGGCAGCCGGCGTATGAGCAGCCAAGCGCCAACGACGAAAGCGGCTGCGACGGCGGCGAACCGCAGGGCCAAGACGGATTCTGGCGTGAGCGCGAGCCCCGCGAAGTTCCATGATGCTAGCAGGCCCAGAAATAGCCCCGGCATAACAACGTTCTCCGGCAACTGACCTAGCACGATATGGTGCAAGCCGCGAAGGGCGGCGGAGCGCAGCGCGCCGAGCGCAGTCAGCGGCAACAGGCCCATGGCCCACAGCAGGGCATGGCCGGAGGAAAGACGATCTCCCAGCGCCCACACAACGGCGCTACCCAACCCAGCAAGTATTACTGAGAGTAGCAACACTAGCAGATTGACGCGCTGCAACAGACCGCGCATAAGGCCCCACTCCTCGTTGACACGGTAGCTGGCGAGCAGACGCACCACCAATATGGGCAGACCGAGCGTGGTCGGCACGCCGAGCATCAGCAACACGGCCAGCGCCGAAGAGTAAACCCCGTAGCCCGCCGATCCGAGCCAGCGGGCCAGAAGCACGCTGGAAATCAGTGTAAGCGCCTTTGCTGAAAGGCTAAGAAGGAAGCTGCCGGCGGCTGCGCCGACGAGATGCCGGTACAGCAGTGAATCGCCTACGGCGAGGCGACGCAGGCGCGCTGCGAAAGAAAAACCCGCGGAGGTCACTGACGGTCTACGGGCGGCACTACGGCGACGAACGAAAGCCATCCTCTGGACAAAACTAAAAGTTATAGAATTGTGTTTTCCCGACCCAGCCCCTTAGCCGAATGCCGCGTGTCCCGCGCACGTTCGGCGCGGGACACCGCCAAACCGCACCGTGGTACGCCTCTGACGCAGCGCTTGGCCGGCCAAGTCCGTATGATCGTGACCATAGCCGTCCCGGACCTATTATCATTAGAGTGTGCAACATTGCCTTGTTGAGTGATCTGCGCGGGACCATGGCTTGTATCGAGTTTTGGCCGCTTTGTGCTGTGGGCATACTGCGCCCCCGCAATGATGAGGCTACGTGAGTGCGCTTCCCACGGCAGCTTTGGCATCCAGTCGTAGTTTTCCGCACAACAAAAGCTGCCCTCGCTGCGAGCGACGAAAGGCGAAGCGGGATTACCCACGCAAAATAACGCGATTTCCGTTTATTGCTACGATGCAAAATGCGTATCCATTAGGCCGAATTCGTCATGAAAACCAGATTGGGGATGGCCTATCCGGCGCATCGCAAACTCGTGCTTCAGCCGGTTGTGCGACCCTCAGAGTGTATCTCCGAATCAGGGTGCATCACTTCCTTTTCTTGGGATCTCCGCTGCTGGGTCCAACGCGACACGCACGGGATTTTGCTCATATCACAGCGAAGAGCATACTTGTTGGCAATCTCCGTCACTTCTTCCATCAGACCTTCGGTTAGGGTGATGGGCTCCAAGCCAAGCCCAAGAAAACGATCGTTGGCGACGTGCAACTCGTTCTCGCCAGCCTCGTTGCGCGGATTGTCCAGATACTCGGCTTCCACACTGGTACGCTCAGTAACCATACGGGCTAAATCGCGAACGCGGTGGGTTTCGGTCATCTGATTGAGGATATGCACCTTGTCGCCACTTTCGGGCGGGTTTTCCAGTGCGAGTTGGATGCAGCGCACTGTATCCTGGATATGGATAAACGCACGAGTCTGGCCGCCGGTGCCATGGACCGTCAGGGGATACCCCACAGCCGCCTGCATGAGAAAACGGTTAAGCACCGTGCCGTAATCGCCATCGTAGTCGAAGCGGTTGATGAGCCGATCATCCAGACGAGTTTCGGCGGTTTGCGTGCCCCATACAATACCCTGGTGCAAGTCGGTTACGCGGACCCAGTCGTTCTTATTGTAGTAGGCGAACAAGAGCTGATCCTGCGTTTTCGTCATGTGGTAGATGCTGCCCGGATTGGACGGATAGAGGATCTCGTTCTCGACCAGTTCACCGTCTTCTGTTTCGACCTTGACTGTGAGATACCCTTCCGGAATCTTCATGCCGGCCGTTCCGTAGCCGTAAACCCCCATAGTTCCCAAGTGGGCGACATGGATGTCCAGGCCACTTTCCACAATGGCCGCCAACACGTTGTTAGTGCCGTTGAGATTATTATCCACCGTATAGCGCTTATGGTGGCTTGACTTCATCGAGTAAGGCGCAGCGCGCTGTTCCGCGAAATGCACAACCGCATTCGGCTGCCAGTCGTTGATCAGATCCAGCAAGCGCTGATAATTCCGCGCGACGTTGAAATTATGAAACGTAATATCACGGCCCGAGACTTCCTTCCACGCCCGCAGGCGCTCGCCCATCGGCCGGATGGGGGTAAGCGATTCGCATTCCAGTTCAATATCTATCTCGCGTCGGGAAAGGTTGTCGACAATCGTAATATCATTCCCAAGAGCCGAGAGATGCAGAGCCGTGGGCCAACCACAAAACCCATCACCGCCGAGGATAAGTATTTTCATATCTTGAGTTTTCCGATGTGTTTTCTGGTTGCGCGCAAGCGCAGAACTTAGCGCCTTGGCTAACCGCTCTTGCAACGCGAGTCGAGCAGTTTAGCTCGACGCCTTGTATTCATAATGGTAATAACTATAGCCGCCAGCATCTTTGGCGTGCGACTGCTTGTACGCATTGAAGACGACGCCCGCAATGCTGTGGTTCTGGCGAGCGAAGCGTTTGACGCTCTCTTCCAGTTCCGCAAGTGGGTGCTGACCGGCGCGAGTGACCATGAAGGTGACGATACCGGGCACGGCGCCGGCGATGATGGCGGCATCCGTCACGGCGAGGATGGGCGGGGCATCGATGATGACCAGGTCGTACTCTTCCTTCGCACGAGTGATCAAATCGGCGAATGCGGCACGCATGAGCAACTCCGATGGGTTGGGCGGCAACTGACCGCTCGTGAGCACGCGGATATTGCCATCGTCGGTGATGTTGTGGGCCGCGGCATCCAGCGTCATCTGGCCCGTCAGCACCTGGGACAGGCCGGGTTCACGCGCGCGGTCTTCCACAAACTCGTGCAACCGGCCCTTGCGCATATCGGCATCGATAATCAGTACGCGCTGCTCGGTTTCCGACAATAGATACGCCAGATTCATGCTCACGAACGATTTGCCCACGCCCGGCGCCGGCCCGGTGATGAGGATGGCATTACTGCCCGACTCCATTTGGGCAAAATACAGACTGGTACGCAGGCTGCGCAGGGCTTCCACAGCGACATCGTCGCCATGGTCCCGGGCCAGAACCGGCGCGGTGCCGTAGCGTTTTTGCCAGCGATCCGATGCACGCTGGAGCCACCCGCTAAAGGGGATGACGGCATAAACCGGCAGCCCGAGACCGCTTTCGATATCGCTCGGGTCGTTGATGCCACGCCGCAGCGCGGCCTGCAGCAAGACCAGGCCGATGCCGGCAAGCGTGCCCAGCACCAGGGCCAGCACTAATACCAGCTTCTTCTGGGGAGCCACCGGCTTGATAGGTTGAACGGCGTGGTCGATGATCCGCACATTGCCGACCGTTCCCGCCTTCATCACGCGCAGCTGCTGGGCCCGGTTTAGCAGGCCGGTATAGAGCTCGGTCTTGACCTGCACATCGCGTTTGAGCCGCAGAATATGTTTTTCGGCCTCGGGCAGCTTATCGATCTTTTGCTGGAGTTGATGGCTCTGCTGCTTGAGCCGGGCCATCTGGTGGCGCGCCGCTTGCAGAGCCGGATGCTTGGCGGTATAAGTCTGGCGGAGTTCAGCCAGCTTCATCGCCAGCTTGGAGCGTTTGTCTTCGATGTTGACGCCCTGTTGGAGCAACGCCTGCCCTTCCTGATCCAGATCCACCGCCTGGCTATGATTCTGCTGGTAGTCCGCCAGCTTGCTTTCGGCCGATTGCACGTCGGACTTGAGCTTGGGTAGCTGCTGGTTGAGGAAATCCAGGCTCTTCTTGGCTTGCTCCGACTGGGCCTCCACATTCTGCTGAAGATAATTATTGGCGATCGAGTTCACCACCCGGGTGATATGCGCCTTGTCGTGGCCCTCGAGGGTCATGTTTACGATCCCGGTATCCTGACCCTGCTCGCCGACCCCGAGTCGCTGAGAAAGATCGTTCACCTGCTGCAGCCAGGCATGGTGCACCACAGTGAAGTCGGTCGGCGGCGCGGCCACGGCCAGTTGCTGGACAAAGATCTGCACCGCATGGCCTTGCGCGGTATGGCCGCTGGCCGGTTTGCCGACTTGGCCGGTGAGCACCTTGTGGCCCTTAGGGCCAAACAATACATACTGGCCGCCGCCGAGGGCACGCAGGTCGAATGCCTTGCCGAAAAGCACGTTCGGCACGTCCAGCCGGGTCACCTTGATGCTGGTCGGCTGCCAAGCATAGTGCGACCACCAAAAGCCATGGCTGGGAGAGACCGCGCTCGTGCTAGCCGTGCCCTGCTCCCGGCGCCGAGCGATAGCGTCGCCGATGACGGGGAAATAATCGGGTGTGACCGAAATATTCAAGTTAAGCTTTTTCACCGTCTGACCGATCACGGCGCGCGACTGCATGATCTGCATTTCCGGCGCGGCTTTACTGCTGCTCTGCCCCGTGAGCTGCCCGATCTGGGAGGTAATGCCTTCCAGCGGTGAAGCAGACTGGTTCGGTTCCACCTGCAGCAATGCGTTTACCTGATACGTGGGCGAAACCACGAACAGATAGAACACGGCCAGCGCCAGTGCCGCGATGACACAGGCGATGATTTTCCATTTACCAACCGACACAATGCCCCACAGGCGGGCGAGATCGATTTCGTCGTCCGGCTCGTATTCCCGGCTCGGTTCGGCAGGCCTCATGTTATGCGGCCGATCGCCGGTCGAATCATTCATCAACTTGCAAAGGCTCCCTAAAGGCCGCCGTTTTTGGCGCGGCTGTAGATCAGCAGGGTCTGGAATATGGTGTTAAGCGCGGGTGTGATCTGGGCGAACGCGCGGTTGAAGTTCACGAGGCTCGCCGGCGCGGCATACACGATATCTCGCGGCTTGAGCTCGAACTGGTTGGCCAGTACGAGGCCCACCGGAGAGTTGGCGTTAAGACGGTAGACCGTTGGGCGCGAAATCGTACGCCCGCTATCCGAGTCTACCGACGCGCCGTTGGTCAAGCCGCGGATGACGTAAATGGCGCTGGTATTGGCGGAATCGAGACTCACACCCCCGGCGTCCGCGATGGCGTCGTTGAGGGACATGCCCCCCGTCGAGTACGGAAGCGCCGTCTGCTTGGAAAATTCACCAACCATGAACACGCGGTTGGCGCTGTCGTCGACAAGCAAATGGTCGTTTGCCTGCAGCGGCACCGAGCGCCCGGCGGAGTAGATCTGGTTCAAGTCCAGACGGGTGCGGTGCCCGTTGCGCACGAGCACGACATTCTGTACGCCGACACTGCTCGCACCGGAGCTGTTACCGCCACGTGCGGCCGAACCGGATCCGGAGAGCGACTGACACTGGTTGAGCGCGTCCAGCAGATTAAGCGTGATATCGGTAATCGATACCGTGCATGGTTTGCTGACGTCGCCGGAGATATAAACATGCTGGCTGCGGTATTTCATGACCCGCACGTCAACCTGCGGATCCTTTATATAGCTGGAGAGACGCTGGGAAATAACTTTTCTGAGATCGCTGGTGGTGCGGCCGGCCGCTTTGATCTCGCCAACGTACGGGAAATATATCTTCCCGTTGGCGTTGATTAACTGCCCCTGGATGTCGCCGCTATTGCTGTTTGACTGGGTTGGATTGGTAAGCTCCGGGTGACCATAGACGACGACCTGCAGCACGTCGCCCGGCCCCAAGCGGTAAACCGATGTTTTCGACCGCACGCTGACTTTTCGTTCGGCCGGGGTGACGGTCTGCTGGGAGCGTTTCTTATCCTGCTCCTCGATGAGCGCTGGCGTTATCTTTATCAGCCGCGGCTGGTAGTCGATCTTGCGCTTGTTTTGCTTTTGCTGGTAGGTGGAAACCCGGCTGGCGCCGAAGTTGTACCAGGATGGCCCCTTAAGCCCGGCGGAACTGTACCCTGGCATGGCACAACCGGCACTCAGACCCAGCAGCGCCAAAGCTGCCACATAAGAAGCCCCCCGCACGTGTGCGCGCGCCCGCTCGAGCAAGGCACCGTCGATTCTTAGCATCTGCAACCTGCCCCTACCAAACATGGTAAATCCTGACGGCCAAAGCCGGCAGATCAAAACTGCCCTGGCGCCCATATCGACGCCTTAAACCCGGCCTGCGCGCCCATTCAATAAACTACTGATCCAGCCGAACAGCCCAATCCGCCACACACTCTGCAATTTCCGCGTAACCGGCCTCGAATACGTCGCGACTTTGGCGGTAAGGATCCCTGATGTCGTCTCCACCCCGCCAATGCGTGATCATGAACACCCGGCCGCGACTTTCCGGAAACTGCGCTTCGACCCACTGCTTCTGCCGATCTTCCATGACGAGCACGAGCTCGTACTCGCGCAACATCTCGCCGGTGAGCTGACGACCGCTATGATGGGCCAGATCCAGCCCCTCGCGCTCGGCGATCTCCTGCGCCGGCTCCGGCATGCTGCCACCGACGACGGCGGCGATACCCGCGGAAACCACAGTGGCGCCCGGCAGCTTTCGCCGGAACAAGCCTTCGGCAAGCGGGCTACGACAGATATTGCCCGTACAAACGCAGAGAATGTTGTTAAATCGCATAAGGCAAGGTTGCCCGCTCAGCTGCCTTTCGCCGAGCTATTCACGTCGGCACTGCCCCTGAGATTGCCCAGCTGATCCACCACCTTGACTTTATTGTATTGCCCTTGCGGCAAATGCAGGGCCACACATGGGGTGATCATCGCCTGGCTGACGGCTGCATCCAGCCGCGGGGCGTGCCAATCCATGCCGATGGTGAGTACATTGTTCTTGATGCCGGTTTTCTTGCCGTCGAGCTGGATATCGTAACCCCCAGTCGGGCGCTGGCCCATTTCGACGATGAGTACGCCGTTGCGCGCCATCTTCGGGTTAAAGCCGTTGACGTTGCGGTAGTCGATCCAGTTTTGGAATGCGTCGGGATCGGCAAAGTAATGGACTTCGGAGGCTTGCGACGGCGTGCCGCAATACGTGCTCTTGCCCACCACCGATACCCCCGATGCGCTTCTACCGAGGTGGAGCGTACTGCAGCCGGCTATGGCAACGGAGGCGATTAAAAGCAGGCCAAGACGCATTAGGGACATACGGGTGGCACCAGCGGTTCGAGTCGAAGCGCGGGAGGATAGCACAACGTGTCAGGTGTACCGACACGTTCAAAATAAACGGTCTTCACCGTACGGTACCGGCGGCGGCGACGAGCGAACGCTCGAGGTAGCCGTGTGTGATCAGGTACTCGACAAGTTGGTCCACGCAGCCGGTGATGTCTTTCTCCGCGGTGTGCAGATGCACTTCGGCGTGTTCCGGCGGCTCATACGGTGCGCTGATGCCGGTGAAGTTGGGGATACTGCCGGCGCGCGCCTTCTTGTACAGCCCTTTGGGGTCGCGCTGTTCGCAGACTTCCAGGGGGGCATCGACAAACACTTCGACGAAATCTTCCTCGCTCGACAGGGCCCGCGCCATTTCGCGGTCCCGGCGGTAGGGTGAGATGAAGGCGGTGAGGTTGATGATGCCGGCGTCGCGGAACAGTTTGGCGACTTCGCCGATCCGCCGGATATTTTCGATCCGGTCTTCCGGCGTGAACGACAGGTCGCGATTGAGCCCCGTGCGGACGTTGTCGCCGTCCAGGCGGTAGGTGCGACAGCCCATGTTGGTGAGCCGCTCTTCGAGCGCGACGGAGATGGTGGATTTGCCCGAACCGGAGAGGCCCGTGAACCAGATGGTGAGGCCGCGGTGCCGGTTGATGGCTTCGCGCCGTTGCCGGTTGACCGAGCCTTCGTGCCACACGATGTTTTCTGTATTGCTCATGGGTTCGAGCCTATGTCCTCATCTGAACGGTTTGCGGGTGCTCCGTCAGCGACCGCCGGCCTCGAGTTGCCGAAGGAGCGCTGGAATGACATCGGCGGCACGCCCTGCGCACTTTACATCGCACAATCCCGTGATTGGCGTTTCCGCGGGATTGATCTCGATTGCCGTGCCCTGCCCCGATGCCGCGGCGTATACGGGCGCGGCAATGTATTCGAAAACCGCCGTAGTGCCAATCATTAGTACCACGTCGAAACCGCTGGCGAGTTCGCGCTGATAACGTTCCAGCGCGGAACGAGGCAGCGTTTCCTCGAACAGCACCACCGCCGGACGCTCCACCCCCGCGCAACGCGCACACAGGGGCGGCCATTGTCGCAAGCCGGCGTAGTCCGCCACTTCGCGGGATTGTCCGCAGCGCACGCAGAACAGACGATGAATATTGCCGTGCATTTCGATGAGATGGCGCGTGCCCGCGGCCCGATGCAGGCCATCCACGTTCTGGGTGACCACGCATAAATGGTCGACATGTTCGGCCAGCGACACGAGCCCCTGGTGGCCGGCATTGGGCCTCGCGCCGCGACAGGCCGACTCGATCTGCGCCAGATATTTCCAGGTCAGCGCCGGATCGCGCGCGAACATCGGGCCCGAGAGCGCTTGTTCGATGGGCACGCCGTCGGCCGTGGCCTGATCATTGTAAAGGCCGCCCACACCGCGGTATGTCGGCATGCCCGAGTCGGCGGACATGCCGGCACCGGTAATCGCGAGCACGCGCGAGGCCGAGCCCAGAGCGCTTGCCGCACGGGCGATGTTGTCGTCGAGCGAACATGACATGGTGCGCAGTATGCCGGAGGCCGAACGATGAATGTAGGTGGCCGGGCTGGTGAGGCGCGGAGCGGGATCGTTGTGCCTTGGCACCGCGGGGTGTCGAGTGGGCCGACCACCGCGCTCCGGCCGGTGGATTTGGCGTTTGCAGAGGATTCCTTGGCGGCGCGATTCGACATGTGGGGCGGTCGTGGCTTGGGCGATTTTGTCTGGTTGGTAGGCGTAGTTCTGTCGGCTTACGGCCTTCGACCTAAGCCGACCTACACGCTTCGATCGGGCTTTTTTAGGTGGATTAGCCGGAGGCGTAATCCGACATGGGGCAGCCGTGGCGTAGGTGGTTTGGCCTGGTTGCCGGCATGGTTCTGTCGGCTTACGGCCTGGGGTCTAAGCCGACCTACGCGCGTTGTTTGGCCTTCTGTAGGTCGGATTAGCCGGAGGCGTAATCCGACATGGGGCGGCGGCCACGGCACGGGCGGCTTCATCGGGCTGTCGGGGCGGTTCTGTCGGGTTACGGCCTGCGGCCTGATATGGATTGACCTGTCAACTATGACTTATCACTTATTCATAATCGGTGTGCTGGCGCATGCCCTTGGAACAGAACACGGGCGGCGGATGCGACGGTAGATCACTCTGATATACGTGGATTGGGTACCGACCTGACATGTCTTCGTCGCGGAGCTGCCTTGCTCTAAGTGCGGGGATCAGCGGACCGAGTCCGCTGCCCCATAGGCCGGCCAAGGATTCTCCAACCGGGCCGATCGTGTTCTGATCCAAGGGCATGCATGACCCTGTCCTCCTGCTGGGCGATTAGAATGGCGCGTACGGCTTAAGCGACCGCCGCCGTGTTCACCGGAACGTCACAGGCGATCGCCCAGATGAAACCCGCCAGTTCACGCGCCACCGCGGTCGTCGCTTGGGGCGTGTTCTTACCCGCACCGATCAGATGTCGATAACGGCCGCATAACCGTTTCTGAGCCTGCCAGGCGATCGCCTGCACGTGAGGGCTCGTTTGTTCGGCTCGGCGCTGTATCACCGCACTCTTGCGCGCGGGGAAACGATACGCCCAGGCGGCTTCGACGAGCACACGCCGCACATGACCGTTGCCGGTCTTGGTGATGCCGCCTTGACGCGTCGCGCCCCCGCTCGAGTGCTCGCTGGGAACCAGGCCGAGATAGGCCATCAATTGACGCGGTGAATCAAAGCGGGTGATATCGCCCAACTCGGCCAGCACGGTCATGGCGGTGATCAGCGAGATGCCGCGCAGGGCCATGAGCGCTTCGACGACCGGGCGCATGGACCAGGTCTCGCAGGCCCGGCGCATCTGTTCGATCAGCGCCGCCACGCGACGCTGCGCGTCGTGCACGGTATCGATATATTCCGTCAAAACGATCTGCTGCACGGGCGTGGCCATGCGGAGTCGCTCGATCCAGCGAAAATGCGCCTGGGTCCATCGACTCTTGCCGTCATACACGTGACCGTGACGCAGCAGGAACGCGCCCAGGCGCTGACGCGCCACGCGCTCGATCGCTTTGAGATCTTCGCGCGCCCGAGTGAGATCGCGCATGGCTTCCTGCTCTTGATCGGGCACCCAAACCGGGGTGAGCTCACCGGCGCGATGGAGCCGTGCCAGACTCAGCGCATCCCGCCGGTCGGTCTTCACCCGATCCGTGGCGCGGCGCGGCATCAAACCGGGGGCCACCACGATACAGTCGTGGCCCATCTGCGTGATCTGACGATGCAGGCCGTAGCCGCACGGCCCGGCTTCGTAGCACACGCCCAGCACTTCACCATCCGGCGACAGCTTGTGCATCAGGCGCTTGATCGCCGTGGCCGTATTGGCAATCTCGCCGCGGTAAACCGGCGCGGCCCGACCCGCAGCTGCCACAGCCACCGCAATCGTGGCCTTGTGCACATCCAATCCGACATAAACGCTAAACTCTGACATGACCTGCCCTCCTCAATGTGGCTCTGCTTGAGAATGATCCCGTCCTCAACGTAACCCACGAGCGTTGAGGACGGGCAGGTCAATCCATGGTGTCTAACCCGACCTACGCGCCTTGTTTCGGCTGTTGTGACTCGGATTTATCGGAGGCGTCATCCGGCATACGGCGGCCGCGGCACGGGCCGGCATCCGGCTCGAATTGACCCGCGTAGGATACGTGACTCGACCCCGCAGGAGCCGCGATTGGCTGGTATCCGAAATCTCGTCATCGTGCTCGGCGATCAGTTGGATCGCGGCCTGTCGGCGTTGGACGATTACGATCCCGAGCAGGATGTGGTCTGGATGGCGGAAAACCAGACCGAAGCGACGCATGTGTGGTGCCACAAGAAACGGCTGGTGCTGTTTTTTGCCGCCATGCGCCATCATCGCGACGATCTGTGCGCGCGTGGATACCGCGTCTGGTACCACGCGCTGGACGTGGACGGGCGGCGCGACAGCGGCGTCGATTTCGTGGCGATCCTGACCACCGCGGTACGCGAGCTCGGCCCGAAGCGGCTGGTGATGACCGAATGCGGTGATTATCGGGTACAGCGCGTACTGGCCGATTGTGCAAAGCACCACGACCTGCCCCTGCAGGTTCGGCCCGATCGCCACTTCTACTGCCGTCTCGAGGCTTTCAACGACTGGGCCGATGCCCGGGGCTCGCTGACGCTGGAGTACTTCTATCGCTGGATGCGGCGCACCGAGCATATCCTGATGGTTGGCGACCAGCCGGAAGGCGGCCAATGGAATTTCGACAAGCAGAACCGCCAAACCTTTGGCCGAGACGGCCCCGGCGAACTCCCGCCGCTTCGTCGTTTTCGGCCGGACGCGATCACGCGAGCCGTTATCGATATGGTCGCAGCGCGATTCGATGGTCACCCCGGCCACATCGAGAGCTTCGACCTCCCGGTCACCCCCGAGGAAGCGCGCACGGCGTTGCGCGATTTCATCGACCATCGGCTCGCGTTGTTCGGCGACTATCAGGATGCGCTCTGGACCGACATGCCGTTCGCCTATCACTCCCGCCTGTCCGCCGCGCTCAATCTTCATCTCATCGGCCCGCGCGAATGCGTCGACGCGGCTATCGCGGCTTACGAGTCCGGCAAGGCGCCGCTGAACAGCGTCGAGGGATATATCCGCCAGCTGCTGGGATGGCGGGAATTCGTGCGCGGCCTCTATTGGCACGAAATGCCCGCCTATGCCGGCCGGAACGCGCTGCGCGCCGAATTACCGGTGCCGCGCGGGTATTGGGACGGCGACACCGATATGGCCTGTGTTGCCGACGCCATGCGCAACGTGGTGGACAACGGTTACGCCCATCATATCCAGCGGCTGATGGTGCTCGGGCTTTTCGCGCTCGTGGCCGGCGTGCACCCGTACCGCTTTCACGAATGGCATATGGCGATGTATCTGGATGCCATCGACTGGGCCAGCCTGCCCAACTCGCTCGGCATGAGCCAGTTCGGCGATGGCGGCCTGCTTGGCACCAAACCGTATTGCGCATCAGGCAATTACATCAACAAGATGAGTAATTACTGCAAGCATTGCCGGTTCGACTACAAGCAGGCAAGTGGCGATAAAGCGTGTCCAATAACAACGCTTTACTGGGATTTCCTCGACCGTAATCTAGAGGCTTTTCGCGATAATCGGCGCATGGTGTTTCAGGTCAAGAACCTGGAAAGGAAACGCGCGGATACGGAATTGATGGCGGCCATTCGTCGCCAGGCTCGTACGCTCCGGCAGCAGATCGAAGACGGCGAAAGGATTTGAGAATGTTTCACGGCAAGATGGGCCCTATGGGTTGGGGACGAGGCGTGTCGGCGTACGGGCGCGGCGTTTGATCGCCGGGTGCTCGGTGGCGGCTTAAGCCGACCTACGCGTGTTGATTGGGCTCTTGTAGGTCGGATTAGCCGCAGGCGTAATCCGACAGGTTCGCCCGTAAATCGGATCCTGGCCGCGCGCTTCGTTCTGCGTACCGGGTTCTCGGTGTCGGCTTACGGCCTGCGGCCTAAGCCGACCTACGCGCGGTGTCTGGGCTTTTGTGGACCGATTAGCCGCAGGCGTGATTCCACATCGGTCGTGTCGGCATTCCGCGTTATTCGCGCCCGATATCTGCCGGTATCGCGGGCGACACGCGACCCCAGTCCGGCGTATACCAGCCCTGCTGTACACAATGCGCGAAGCTCGAATGCGGCCACGCGGCCGGGGCTGGCGCGAGGCCGTGCTTGACCGGGTTGTAGTGGATGTAATCCATATGCTGGGCGAAATCGCTTTCATCGCGGATCGTGTGTTCCCAGAAGCGCGGTTGCCATATCGGCGTCGAGACGGCCATGCGTTTGGATACATGGGCTTTAACCAGACGCCAACGCAGCGAGTAATTGCGTTCGCCCGGCGGCAATGTCCAGATCGCATGCAGGTGATCCGGCAAGACGACCATCGCCTCGATATCGAACTGGTGACGCGAACGCACGGCGCGCACCGCATCGCGAAGGAAGTCGACATGGCGCGCCTCGGCAAACCACGGGCGGCGACCCGCCGTTACGACGGTAAAGAAGTAACAGCCGCCATCCACGTAGTTACGACGGTAGCGCATGCTCGCTCCCCGACCCGTGTCTTTGCCCTTTGGCGATTGTAATGAGGTTGGTTGCGCAGGCAATGGCGGAGGTGGTGTTTCATACCCGACTCGGTAGGTCAGATTAGCCGGAGGCGTAATCCGACATGGCGCCGACCGCGGCGTGGGCGGTTTTATCTGGCTGTCGAGAGCGATTTTGTCGGCTTACGGCCTTCGGCCTAAGCCGACCTACGCGTGTTTGGGCCTGCCTGCATGTGATCGGCCCACACCTCAGTCGGTTCGCCGGGTTTCGTTCACGTCGTCCGCCAGCCAAACCTTGATCAACGACTGGTAGGGCATATCACGTTTGTTAGCTTCGGTTTTGATGCGATCGAGAAGAGCTTCGGGCAAACGCAGCGATATAGTTTTGGTCGAGGGCTTTAACTGGGGAAACGAAGCCCGTTGAGCCGGACTCCAATTTATATAATCGGTCGAGTCATGGCTTTCCCAGAACTCTTTTTCTTCCGCCTCATTTTTAAAATCAGGAATCTTTTTCAACTTGCTCATAAACAGCCCTCTCTTTTCGGTGCATATCACGAGCGGAAATCACTCTGATTAGCGTACCGCTTTGTCTCAAGGTGAAAGTGATATGCAGTAGCCTTCCATCGTCAGTTTCACCCAGAGCATGGTAACGGGCTTCCGTCTGACTATGCCTGGCATCTTCCATCACCATAAGCGGTTCATTGAAAAATATTTCTTCCGCTTGGGACCGGCTGACTTTGTGCTTTTTCGCACTCTTACGGGAGTTTCCCTCATCCCAGTCGAAGCCCGTGACTCGTCCCCAATTGATCATTTTTGTATATTATCAACATATACAAATGCGTCAACAAGCGCTGATATGGACCACGGCTTAGCGCTGACGTTAGGCGCAATTCGAGATGTAAAGCCGCCAGCTCTGACAGTTGCTCTGCTCGTTGGGCCTCAATCTGTCGGCTTACGGCCTGCGGCCTAAGCCGCCCTACGCGCTTTGTTCGGCCTTTGGACCCGTCGCCAATGACTTGCGCGCTATCATCTGTTGTTTCTGGGTATACGTACGCCCGGTGGTGTATCGATCGACGAGTGAGCTTCGATGAAGAAACGCGTGATTATCTGGTTTCGGCGCGACTTGCGACTGGCGGACAATCCGGCGCTGCACGCTGCGCTCGCGGCGGAATTCGACTCGATCGTGCCGGTGTTCATTCATGCGCCTGACGAACTCGGCGACTGGGCGCCGGGCGGTGCGCAACGCGTCTGGCAACATTTTTCCCTTGCGGCGCTGGACACCGATCTACAGGCGCTGGGTTCGCGGCTGGTGATCCGGCACGGGCCGACGATAGCCGCGCTGGATGCGTTGATCGAAGAAAGCGGGGCATGCGCGGTCTACTGGAATCGGCTGTACGATCCCGACACGATCGCTCGCGATAAACGGGTGAAGCGCCACCTCGAGGATGCAAACGTCCAGACCGCCAGCTTTAACGCCGCCTTGCTGCACGAACCGTGGACCGTTTCGACCCGGCAGAACACGCCGTACAAGGTGTTCACGCCGTTCTGGAAAGCCATTCGCGACCAGCCGGTGCGAAATCCACTCCCTGCCCCCGAGGCGTTGCCGGCGGTGTGGTCCCGGATTGGTTCGCAGGCGCTGCCGGATCTGGGCCTGCTGCCGAATATCCGATGGGATACGGGCATCCGTGATGCGTGGCAGCCGGGCGCGAACGGTGCCCACGCGCGCCTGGAAACCTTTGTGAACGACACGCTCGGCGGCTATGGCGACAGCCGTGAGCGCCCCGCGCAGCCCGGCACGTCGTGTCTTTCGCCGCATTTGCATTTCGGTGAGATCGGGCCCCGCCAGATCGTCCATCGTGTGGAAGAGTGGTTGTACGACCACGGTAATGAATCGCATCGTGAGCATGCGAATATCTTTCTCAGCGAAATCGGCTGGCGTGAGTTCGCACACCACGTGTTGTTCCACTTTCCGAACACGCCCGATGAACCGCTCGATCCACGGTTCAAGCATTTCCCCTGGGCCGAGGATGACGAGGCCCTGCAGGCTTGGCAGGCAGGCCGCACCGGGATCCCGATGGTGGATGCCGGCATGCGCGAGCTTTGGGCGACCGGCATCATGCACAACCGCCTGCGCATGACGGTGGCGTCGTTCCTGACCAAGAATCTGCGGATCGCCTGGCAGCATGGCGAACGCTGGTTCTGGGATACGCTGGTGGATGCCGATCTTGCGAACAATACGCTCGGCTGGCAATGGGCGGCGGGTTGTGGCGCTGACGCCGCCCCATTCTTCCGTATATTCAATCCGGCACGCCAGGGCGAGCGTTTCGATGCGGACGGCGCGTACGTCCGACGTTGGGTTCCCGAGCTCAGCGGCCTGCCGGACAAACATATTCATCGGCCATGGGCCGCGCCGCAGAAAGCGCTCGACGATGCCGGCGTGACGCTGGGCCAGACCTATCCGAACCCGATTGTCGATCTCAAGGCTTCGCGCCAGGCGGCGCTCGACGCGTTCGATCGGATCAAGAATACATAGCCGCCGATGATTTGCGGCAACGATCTGCTTTGTAGGTCGATGAGATGGAGGCGTCATCGCACATGCGGTGCCGGCCCCGGCTTGGGCGATTGCGCCGGCTCGCCGGGTGCGCGGGCCTGTCGGCTTACGGCCTTTGGCCTAAGCCGACCTACGCACTTCCATCGAGCTTTTATAGGTCGGATTAGCCGGAGGCGTAATCCGACATGTGGCGCCGGCGCCGGCCTGCGCGATTGCGCCAGCTCGCCGGGTGCGCGGGCGTGTCGGCTTACGGCCTGCGGCCGGAGCCGACCTACGCGCTGCTTTTGTAGGCGGGTTAACCGGAGGCGTCATGCGGGGCCATCCCCAGCCCGGGCGGTTGAGTCAGCTCACCGGGTCCTCAAGCCTGTCGGCTTACGGCCTTCGGCCTAAGCCGACCTACGCGCTTCGATCGAGCTTTTGTAGGTCGGATTAGCCGGAGGCGTAATCCGACATGCGGCGCCGGCCTGGGCGAATTGGGCTGGCTCGCCGGGTACGCGGGCGTGTCGGCTTACGGCCTGCGGCCTAAGCCGACCTACGTGCTTCGATCAGGCTATTGTAGGTCGGATCACATTCGGGGCGGGCCTGGCATGTGGGTGCTGGGCTTCCACTCCGGTATTCATAAAAAAGGACTCCCGAAGGAGTCCTGAGGTGGCGTTCCCGTATTATTTTTCTGCAGCTTTGAAGCTGCGTCTGCCGGGATTCTTTATTTCGCCGTGTCGTGGATTGTTGTTCTCCATCCCCTCCGAGAGACCGCGCGATACGGCGCCAATGCGTTGCTTCGTTAGTGGCCCTCGGCGCATATGTTTTGTTTTACGCCGCGCGCCAGCGCGGGTCAACGTATCGGCAGTTAGACCTTAGGCGAACGATTTCATGTTTCCTATTATCATCAAACCTTTAACAGGGTATCTCGATAGTAGGACAGCTCCTCGATCGAGTCGCGTATGTCGTCCATGGCCAGATGACTCGAATCCTTGGAGAAGCCGCTCGCCACTTCGGGCGCCCAGCGGCGGGCAAGTTCCTTGAGGGTGCTGACATCGATATGCCGGTAATGGAAGTAGGCCTCCAGCTCGGGCATGTAGCGGGCGAGAAAGCGGCGATCCTGGCAGATGCTGTTGCCGCACATGGGCGAGCGACGCGCGGGCACGTAGCTTTCAAGAAACTCGATGGTCCGACGCTGGGCTTCGACTTCATCAACACTCGAGGCGCGAACCCGCGCTACCAGCCCGGAGGCGTTGTGCTGGCGCGTGTTCCATTGGTCCATTCCCTGCAGCCGATCATCACTCTGGCGGACGGCCAGGACCGGCCCTTCGGCGAGTATGTGAAGATTCGCATCGGTGACCAATGTGGCGATCTCAATGATGCGATCGGCGTCCGGGTCGAGGCCCGTCATCTCGAGGTCGATCCAGATCAGGTTATCGTCGGCGTAGCTCATGGGTTCTTCTTGGTTCCTAAACTTGCATTGTGCGCGAGGCGTTCGCCGACGACCACCCACCGGGTTCGTCACGGCGGCGGGCAGTGTTATCGTGACATCGAACAGTTCTCAACCGAGTCACGCTTATGAATTCGCTCGCGGATCAGAAATGCGCCCCCTGCGAGGGCGGCACCCAGCCGATGACGGGTCAGACGGTGACCGATCGCATGAAGCAGCTCAGTGATCATTGGCAGAATGCGGATGACGAGAAGATCGTAGGCCAGTTCAAGTTCAAGAACTATTACCGGACCCAGGCATTCGTGAACGCCGTGGCATACATCGCGCACTGCGAAGATCATCACCCCGATATCACGTTCGGTTACAACAGCTGCCGCATCGAATTGACGACGCACGCCATCGGTGGCCTGTCCGACAATGATTTCATCAGCGCAGCGAAGATCGATCGCCTGTTGAATTGATTCGCGGCCGGCCCGGCCAGGCGCAGCCGCTACCGTCCGCTTGTTCTTTCGTTTACAGCGGCCGGCGGCCGGAGAACGCCTGGCTCAGGGTGCCGGCGTCGACGTACTCGAGCTCGCCCCCCACCGGTACGCCGTGGGCAATACGGGTGACACTGGCGCTGTTCTGGCGCGCGAGGTCGGCGATGTACTGAGCGGTCGCCTCGCCCTCGACGGTGGCGCCGACGGCGAGTATCAGCTCCGCCACCGGTCCGCGGACCAGACGGTCGCGCAGAACATCCAGGCCGAGCTGCTCGGGGCCGATACCGTCGATGGGCGACAGATGCCCCATGAGCACGAAATAGCGCCCGTCGAAGTTGGTGTTCTGCTCGATGGCCATGACATCGGCCGGACTTTCGACCACGCACACGCGGCTGGCATCCCGCTGCTCGTTTCGACAGATCTCGCAAAGCTCGGCTTCGGCGAACATCCGACATTCGCGGCAATGCCGGATGTTGGCTATCGCCGTCTGAATCGTCTGCGCCAGATGGATACCGCCCTCGGGCTCGTTCTGAAGCAGATGAAACGCCATACGCTGGGCGCTTTTCGCGCCCACGCCGGGCAGTACGCGGAAAGCGTCGATCAGCCGGGATAAAGCAGGAGCAAAGGCCATAGCGGTTTCGTGGTGCACATCGTCTGGGCCGAGGCCGCGATTATGCCGGAATACGGGCTGGTTCTGGGGGCTTGTTGTTGCCGGCGGGTGCCGCAGCCCGGGCTGATGCGGCATTACGAGGGGCGCGGCGGTGGCTGGCACGGGGCTTCGGTCTGCGCGTCTGGACCAGCTCGCCGGGTGCGCGGGGCTCTGTCGGCTTACGGCCTGCGGCCTAAGCCGACCTACGCGCTTCGATCGGGCTCTTGTAGGTCGGATAAGCCGGAGGCGTCATCCGATAGCGGACCGGCCCCGGCCCGGGCGAATTGGGCCGGCTCGCCGGGTGCGCGGGGTTCTGTCGGCTTACGGCCTTCGGCCTAAGCCGACCTACGCGCTTCGATCGGGCTTTTGTAGGTCGGATTAGCCGGAGGCGTCATCCGATAGCAGGCCGGCCACGGCCCGGGCGAATTGGACTGGCTCGCCGGGTGCGCGGGGCTCTGTCGGCTTACGGCCTGCGGCCTGATATGGATTGACCTGTCAACTATGACTTATCACTTATTCATAATCGGTGTGCTGGCGCATGCCCTTGGAACAGAACACGGGCGGCGGATGCGACGGTAGATCACTCTGATATACGTGGATTGGGTACCGACCTGACATGTCTTCGTCGCGGAGCTGCCTTGCTCTAAGTGCGGGGATCAGCGGACCGAGTCCGCTGCCCCATAGGCCGGCCAAGGATTCTCCAACCGGGCCGATCGTGTTCTGATCCAAGGGCATGCATGACCCTGTCCTCCTGCTGGGCGATTAGAATGGCGCGTACGGCTTAAGCGACCGCCGCCGTGTTCACCGGAACGTCACAGGCGATCGCCCAGATGAAACCCGCCAGTTCACGCGCCACCGCGGTCGTCGCTTGGGGCGTGTTCTTACCCGCACCGATCAGATGTCGATAACGGCCGCATAACCGTTTCTGAGCCTGCCAGGCGATCGCCTGCACGTGAGGGCTCGTTTGTTCGGCTCGGCGCTGTATCACCGCACTCTTGCGCGCGGGGAAACGATACGCCCAGGCGGCTTCGACGAGCACACGCCGCACATGACCGTTGCCGGTCTTGGTGATGCCGCCTTGACGCGTCGCGCCCCCGCTCGAGTGCTCGCTGGGAACCAGGCCGAGATAGGCCATCAATTGACGCGGTGAATCAAAGCGGGTGATATCGCCCAACTCGGCCAGCACGGTCATGGCGGTGATCAGCGAGATGCCGCGCAGGGCCATGAGCGCTTCGACGACCGGGCGCATGGACCAGGTCTCGCAGGCCCGGCGCATCTGTTCGATCAGCGCCGCCACGCGACGCTGCGCGTCGTGCACGGTATCGATATATTCCGTCAAAACGATCTGCTGCACGGGCGTGGCCATGCGGAGTCGCTCGATCCAGCGAAAATGCGCCTGGGTCCATCGACTCTTGCCGTCATACACGTGACCGTGACGCAGCAGGAACGCGCCCAGGCGCTGACGCGCCACGCGCTCGATCGCTTTGAGATCTTCGCGCGCCCGAGTGAGATCGCGCATGGCTTCCTGCTCTTGATCGGGCACCCAAACCGGGGTGAGCTCACCGGCGCGATGGAGCCGTGCCAGACTCAGCGCATCCCGCCGGTCGGTCTTCACCCGATCCGTGGCGCGGCGCGGCATCAAACCGGGGGCCACCACGATACAGTCGTGGCCCATCTGCGTGATCTGACGATGCAGGCCGTAGCCGCACGGCCCGGCTTCGTAGCACACGCCCAGCACTTCACCATCCGGCGACAGCTTGTGCATCAGGCGCTTGATCGCCGTGGCCGTATTGGCAATCTCGCCGCGGTAAACCGGCGCGGCCCGACCCGCAGCTGCCACAGCCACCGCAATCGTGGCCTTGTGCACATCCAATCCGACATAAACGCTAAACTCTGACATGACCTGCCCTCCTCAATGTGGCTCTGCTTGAGAATGATCCCGTCCTCAACGTAACCCACGAGCGTTGAGGACGGGCAGGTCAATCCATGGTGTCTAAGCCGACCTACGTGTTTCGATCGGGCTTTTGTAGGTCGGATTAGCCGGAGGCGTAATCCGACATCCCGGGCCAGGCGCGAGGCCCGCGCGTTGCACGGGCCTCGATCGGCTGTTTAGAACGGCAGGCTCATGCCTTCCGGCAGTTCCATGCCGCCCGTCAGCTCGGACATTTTTTCCTTGCTTGCGGTCTCCACGTGTTGAACGGCGTCGTTGATTGCCGCGGCCACGAGATCCTCGAGGAACTCCGGGTCTTCTTCCAGTGCCGACGGGTCGATATGCACTTTTTTGACTTCGTGCTTTCCGGTCATCACGACCTTGACCAGTCCGGCGCCGGACTCACCCGTGATTTCCATCTGCGCCAGCTCTTTCTGGGCTTCCTGCATCTTGCCCTGCATGGCCTGGGCCTGTTGCATCATTTTGCCGATGGAACCTTTCATTGATTGTCTCTTTGCTGCATCGCGCCCGGTGAGCGATGGGGTTTGATCGTTTCGGGACGCAGCCGGGCACCAAGCTGGCTACGCAATTGCTGAATGATCGGGTCGTTTTCGATGGATGCAACCGCATCCTGCTGCCGCTTTTCGGCATTGGCCTCGATACGCTTGGCCGGCGTGTCGTGCAGCTCATCCACCACGTTGATCTTGAGGTGCGGGGGCGCGGCCGTGCCCCAGGCATCCGCCAGGGCCGATTGCAGCCGCTCGCGAGCATCCTCGGTAGCCAGAAAGGCGTTCGCACGAGCCAGTTCGAGCTCGATCAACGTGTTGTCGAGATGGCGGCATACGCCGTTGCTGGCAAGCTGAGCCGCGAACCCGCGAATATCGAGACGCGGAACAAGCGCGTGCCAATCCTCGGGGTGATCGCGGGTCGACGCGAAATCGAACGTGTCGCCTGTGGCCTCGGGCGCGTGCCCGGTGTTTTCCTCCGCCGCGCCCGCCGTCCGCGACGAATCGACAGCCGCGACACCCGGATCCAGCGGGCGTTGTTCCGGCGTGGCAACCGCCGCAACGGCGGCCTCATCGGTCGTCTGGCGCCCCGCTTCGGGCTGCGACTGTGCAGAGCTCACGTGCGTCTCGGCAACGGCCGGCGCGCCCTGTTGTTGATGGGCCCCGCCGGTCGATTCGCGGTCGGTGGAAGCCGTCGCGTCCGGCGCCGGCGTGGGCACCTCGGCCGCCGCGCGATTCGCCGGGTCTGGCGTGGCGGGTTCCTGCGCCGCTGGGCCGCTTTGCTCGGTGATCGCCGCAGGCCGTTCGGCAACCGTCGGTGCAATGTCCGCCGGCGCTTGTGCAAGCGGTTCCGACACGGCCACGGCTGGCCCCGCGGCATCGGGCGTCGCGACCTGCTCAGCGGGTGTGGCCGTCGACTCGTCTGATCCGCCGTCTTTTTTGCCCTGCAGCTGCGCGCGGGCGCGGGCCATCGCCTCGCGCGCGCTTAGCTTGCGACCCGCCGGGGCACCCTGTTCCGGCGCCTGGGGCCCACGCGAGGCCGGCGCTGGCGAACTCGTCGACGCGGGCACGGGGTTGTCGCTGCCTACCGGCGCGAAAGCCAGCATGCGCAATACCGACATCTTGACGCCGACTAACGGATCCGGCGCATTCGGCAAGTCGCGTATACCGGCAACCGTAATGTCGTAGAACAACTGTGTGACGCGCGGATCGAGGCGATCTGCCGAGGCCTGCCAACGCGCGCTTTCGTCATCGATTGCTTCGCCGACCACCTGCACTGTCGCGATGTGCTGCCAGGCGGTCGCGATCGCCTCGAGCAGGTATCGCATGTCGATGCCCTGGGCATAGAGCGACTCCAGCGCAATCAGGGCGACGGTGGCCTGCGCGTCGATCACCGCGTCGATCAGTTCGGCGACACGCGCTTCGCCAATCGTGCCGAGCATGTCGCGCACACCGTCGACGTCCAGATGACCGCCGCCGAACGCAACGGCCTGATCCAACAACGACAGCCCATCGCGCATACTGCCATCAGCCCCGCGGGCGAGCTCGGCCAACGCTTCCTCGTCGGCCGACAACGACTCCGCGTCCACAATATGGCGCAGCCGATCGGCGATACGCGTTGCCGACAGACGCTTCAACGGAAATTGCAGACATCGCGAGAGGATGGTCACCGGGATCTTTTCCGGTTCGGTCGTAGCCAGCAGGAACTGAACGCGTGGCGGCGGCTCCTCGAGCGTCTTCAGCAGCGCGTTGAAGGAATGCTTGGTCAGCATGTGCACCTCGTCGATGAGGTACACCTTGGTGCGGCCGCGCGTGGGTGCGTACTGCACGTTGTCCATCAGGTCACGAGTGTCATCGACACCGGTACGCGACGCCGCATCGACTTCGATCAGGTCGACATAGCGGCCTTCGTCGATTTCGCGGCAGGTGGCGCAGGCCTCCTCACCGACGCAGGGCGACGCGCTCACGCCGCGCTCGCAGTTCAGGCATTTGGCAATAATGCGCGCGAGCGTGGTCTTGCCCACGCCGCGTGTACCGGAAAACAACAGCGCGTGATGCAGCTTGTCGCCGTCAAGCGCATGCGTGAGCGCACGAACGACATGCTCCTGGCCAACGAGCTGATCGAAGCGGCGGGGCCGCCATGTTCGCGCCAGCGCTTGAAAACTCATGCGGAGAAACGTGACCTGACGTGACAGGACACTAGCGGCGCTTGCGTCATGAGGCGAACCATCCCGGAACGAATGCGGCTTATCTTTCCAACTATCGCGGCGTGGCCCGGACGTTTCAAGCGAAAACGTCCGCCGCGTCAACAGCCAGGGCCGACCCCCACCCAGCGAAAGCCATCGCCCGCGCCGCCGGCGGGCCGATAAAGGTGGCGGCCCGCGCCAGCGACACCCCGGCGCCCGAGTCCGCCGCTACCGCTGCTCCCTTCCGGGCCTGACGGGGTTTACGGCATATCGTCGCGGGGGCACCGACGCGGGCCACCATTGCAAACGAGTGCTTCGGTTTTCGCGCCGACGCACTTTATTGGCGGAGAGGGAGGGATTCGAACCCTCGGTACGGGGTTACCGCACACACGCTTTCCAGGCGTGCTCCTTCGACCGCTCGGACACCTCTCCTAAAAACGGCTGCAGATTGTAACTGATACGTCGCCCTTGCGGGCGACCGGAGAGGGAGGGATTGTAAAATCGCTTTTGGCGATTTTTATCCTCCGGACTCACAAGCCAAGCTTGTTCGCGTCAGCCGCTGCGCGGCTGGTCGAACCCTCGGTACGGGCCTTTTATGTACGACTTGGCGCACACACGCTTTCCAGGCCTGCTCCTTCGACCGCTCGGACACCTCTCCTAAAAAAACGGCTGCAGATTCTAACTGATAGACGCCCGTAGCGAGCGCCTGCCGAATATCGGCTCGTGATTCACGAAGCGCAAATCGGGCAGTGATTGTACCTGACCCACAGGAACGGGAACAGCCTCTGCGTACATAGACATGGCGACAAACGCCGAAGTGGATATCATTCTGGCGTCAACACAGCATGCGGGGCGTACCGCGGATGAACGTGCGACATCCTCCCGACATACGCCCAGAGTCGATCAGCTTGGCCACGTGGGTCAGATGCGCCGCGAGAATGCGATGCCTCAGCCAACCCGTGCGCCCCACGCCCTGCCCTACGGGCTTCGATCGTGTCGGCTTACGGCCTGCGGCCTAAGCCGACCTACGCGCTTCGATCGGGCTTTTGTAGGTCGGATTAGCCGGAGGCGTAATCCGACATCGGCGCCGCGACATAGGCGGCTCGGCCGGCTCGCCGAGCGCTCAGGCTTGGCGATGTGTATCCGATGCGCCGGGCGAATGCGATGCCTCAGCCAACCCGTGCGCCCCACGCCCTGCCCTACGGGCTTCGATCGTGTCGGCTTACGGCCTGCGGCCTAAGCCGACCTACGCGCTTCGATCGGGCTTTTGTAGGTCGGATTAGCCGGAGGCGTAATCCGACATCGGCGCCGCGACATGGGCGGCTCGGCCGGCTCGCCGAGCGCTCAGGCTTGGCGATGTGGATCCGATGCGCCGGTCGGCGGCGATGCCTCGGCCAACCCTTGCGCCCTGCGCCCTGCCCTACGGGCTTCGATCGTGTCGGCTTACGGCCTGCGGCCCAAGCCGACCTACGCGCTTCGATCGGGCTTTTGTAGGTCGGATTAGCCGGAGGCGTCATCCGACATCGGCGCTGCGCGAACTGACATTCTAGCTCGACGTGCCGAGTGGCGGCGGTGTGGTCAGGCAACGGGACCGCGGGTTGCTGGCGTCTGTGCCCTGCAGGGCCGTGCTGTAGGCGGCAACGGGGCCGTTCGGCACCGAGGGAATTTTCATATCCGGGTCGGGCTTGGGAATCTTGAGGCCAGCCGGGCTCTTGAGCTTCGGAAACACCTTGGCATTTTCATAACGCTGCGTCGTAAGGCAGTTCGGGGAGCCCGCACAACCGCCGAGAACCGCGGCCAGCAGGAGCACGAGGCCGCCCTCCATCGCTCTTCGACCCATAAGCCTTGCCTTAACCTTTTCGATTTTATTCATTGCGCTTCCTTGAAAGCTCCACAGTGTCGCACGACGCATCCGTACCCAACGACACGCTCGCCCTAGTTGTCTTTCTTGAAGCCGTCCCAGTAGCGATTAAGATCGCGTGTACCGGTAAGCGAGTACAGCGTATAACGCCGGTTCAGCGATGCCCCGCCGTCACGCGTGAGCGGCGTATAACGGGCGGTCACATAATCACGGGAGGACTTGGTGAAGAAGATATCGAGCGGCATGGTGAGATAGATCCCCTTGTTGAAGCTGCCCTCGCCATATTTGCTGCCCGCGGAGGTGAACACGGCATAGGCGCCCAGCGTCACGCCGGAATCGAAGGTCTTGGACAGATCGATCGTGGTGCCATAATCCTTGGCCAGATAACGCCCCACGCTGAGCCGGGCCAGGATGTGGTCGATGCCGGTCTGGATATAGGCGGTCGCATGGCCTTCCACCGTGGAGTATTTCTTGAAACCGAACTGGGTATTGTAGTCGCGCTTTTTCACCCAGTTGACGTCGGCGCCGAACGCCACCCGGCTGTTGAACGGACGATACAGGACCTCGCCCCCGACACCACCGTACATCTGCTCTAGCAGACCGCCATAGACCATGCCAAACACATTGTCCGACAGCCGGGCGGTGCGCGTGTACTGCAGGTTATAGACGCCGACCGATGTGTGCTTGAGATACGAGACGACGTCGCTGCGTACCCGTGGCAGCTGGCTTGGGGCTTCGTAATTAGCGTGGCTGAGATTATCAAATAACGAGTAGGCCACCGAAGCACTGGCCCAGCCGTGCTGATCGGTGCGGTATTGCAAGCCGACACGCGCCAGGGCCTGGTACAGCAGACCGTCCGGGCCGCCATAGTTGTAATTCAGCCCCGGTCCGATGTCGTAGGAAAACCCGCGCACGGATTTTTCGTATAACGTCTTGCCCGGTTTGGACTGAGCCCCAGCCTTGCTGACGCCCGACACCGTGACGCCTTGGCGATAATCCAGGTCCGCGAATGGACTGTCCGGACTCGTCAGCAGCGGATCGGACGGCAACGGTTTGCGCGGCAGCTTGTCGTCACGCAGGAAGAAACCGCCGCCCTGCCAACGATATTCGAACGAGCTGATATCGCTGCTTGCAGCGTTGTGCAGGATGCGGTTGCCCCGCAGTTCCGCCTGCGCCATGTGGCGATAGGTCGTGGGCGAGCCGTCGACGATGAGCGTATGGTCTTTTTTCGCAATCCGGGTGACCGTGATACCGGCGTTATCGCTCAATTTGCTGGCGACATTCGACCACGATTTGGGCTGATTGTCGCGGCTCTTCTTCGGCACCACCGGGGCCGGGTCGGACTTCGGCTGGGTCAGATGAGCTAAATTGACCGACAACGTGCCGCCGAGCATGACCGTGGTGCCACGCTCAAATCCCGCGGACAGCGTCACATTACGGTTCAGGCGCAGACGGGCGCCGAAATTGACCGGTAGCTTCTGCTGGAAGCTGTCGTGCAGCGGTTGATGCTTGTAATTGTTGCCGTCATATTCGATTTGCAGCGTGAGTGGGCGCCAAGGCGTGGTGTATTGAATCCCGCCGAACAATGCTTCCCGTCCGGTGAACCATGATGTCACGCTGAATTTCCCCGTATTACCCAACCCGCCCGCGAATCCAACGCGATGGCTGAAGTGGCTGGAGATCAAGCTCAACGGGTTGCCCAAATCGCCCCGGCTGCCGAGATAACCCCAGGCGACGCCCAGACTAAAATCGAAGTTGTACCAGCGCTTGTTGGCGACCAGATATTCGCTGCTGAACAGGCCGGTGCCGCCCAAGTCGCGAAAGCCTATCGAGAATTCTGGCACGTAACGGCTTTCATGGACGGGCGTAATCTTGAGATCGACGCCTTTGTCCAGGTAGCTACGGTTTCCCGCAATAGCCCGCCCGTACAAGCGATTGGAGATCGACGTGTACCGAAATCCCGCTTGCAACCAACGGAACGGCTGAAAACTGAAGGCGAAGTTGCTATACGGTTGGATATGGCTGTACGTAAATGAAAACTCACCTTCCGGGGCATGGCGCGCGGTGGGTGTTTCGAGCAGCCCGGTGCCACCATAATCGGTCTGAAAGACTGGCAGCCGACCGGTCTTTTCAGCGGCAATCCCCGGACGCACGACCACGGGCAGGACGAGCACACACGACAACGCAGCGAGACGCGCCAGCCGGCGACGCCCGCGGGTAACCTGTTCAACCATGATTCGCACTCTGACCCAGCGGGAAACTGCGGCATTTGCGGCCGACCGGCATATGCGCCACCAAGTCCGCGATTGCGTCGCGCATCCACGGGAAGACGGCGCCCTTGAGATCAATCGCACCGACGATACGCATACCGGGCGTGAGCTCTGTATCGGCATAATTCCAGGCCGCCACCCCATAATGATCGACGTGGCCGCTCGGTGATACGAGCGCTACTTCGTCGGTGGAACCGCCTTTAAGGTTCGGATCGCGCCGGAGCAGATCGGAAAGCCGCAGCCCGGGCTGCCACGCGACGCGATGAACGCCCACTGCATCCCAGACCTGAACCGTATCGGGCACACGGCAGTAACCGATCGCGGCCACACGTGACACAGGCGGCTGCTGATTCGGATGCGCCATCAACCAAGCCGGCGACCAGTCACCGGGCTGGCGATAATGATGGGTCTTCGCCAGCTGAATTTGCCACTGGTGGACGGCCTTGACCAGACCCGGATAACCCTGGCGCTTGAGCCGCCACTGCAGCTGCTTGAACTGATCGAACAGGTCGGATCGCCGCCTTTTTTCTGTTGCATCGGTACTACGGGCCCGGATGAACGCATAAGGCCAGGCGACTTGGCCGACGTTTGGCATGGACAACCATGCCTCGATCAACGATGTCTTGTTACCGGATGCCGTCGTCTGGGCCTGCAGCCCGAGCATCGGCGCGACGCACAGAACCGCGCCGGTCAACCATTTTCGCCACATCCTCGCCATTCCCGATTGGGCGGCCTCCCCTGCGATGCGATCAGTGCAATCGACACGCGCTTACCAGCCGCGATTTTCCACGTGGTCCCCGGGTCAGCTCTGCGCCCACCACGGCCGCGCAACCTGCCAGCTGATACCGGGCGCCCCGGGCCAGGCCGCCACGTCGGCTTTCCAGACATGGCCTCCAGCGTCGCGCCAGTATACCGATCGCGTCTCGCCGCGGTCGGCCCAATCTAACGTTTCCGTGCATTTGTACAGTTCGCGCGTGGTTAACGGCAATTTGATCGCGCGGGTTTTGGTGCTACACACCCAGCGCGCTTCGGCGCGCCCGGCATGGCGAACGCCCTTCTTGTCGACCCAGGATCGCTCGACCCGGAATCGTTCGTCGGAGCCGAGCGATGCCATCGAAATCAACTTGCCGTCAGCCCCCATGGACTTGCTCATTTCCAGACGTGGCTTGATACCTGCTATTGACTGCAGAAAGCCATGTCGCAACACCACGGTTTCGTTGCGCGCTGTCTGCCAGAAGGTGAGCCCGCCCTGTTCTTCGGCGAGCACTAGCAGCCCCCCCCCGCGCCCGAACGAGAGCTCGATCGAAGCATACGGCACTTTTCTGGCTCGTGCAGCCAGATCGCCGTGCTGACCCGGCACCATACTGCCGAGCGTTGCCAGCATCGGGCTGCCAGACGTACTACAACCGCTGAGCGCGATAACGCTAATGCCGGCAAGCCAAGCAAAAAAATGGGCCGCCCGAAAGCGGCCCATTTTTCGCACTGGAGTTGGTGATAACACCAGCAATCTCGCGATGGAATCAGGTACCGCCAGTGCCCGTGCCGCCCGTACCACCGGTACCCGTGCCGCCTGTACCCGTACCACCGGTACCGCCGACACTGACGTTCTTGTTGTTACTGCCCGACGCAACTGCAAGCGAGGCGCCCACAACAGCGGCGGCGCCAGCAGCGGCCATGGCCCCATAGGCCAACGCCTGCGACTGGCCTGCGCCGGCCGCGCCACCCGACTTCAAAGGAGCCGATGCGCTGGAGGCGCTACCCGAACTGCCCTGGGCACTCGCGTCACTGGTCTGTGCGAAAGCCATCGGCGATGCCGCAAACATCGCGATGCTGATCCCAGCCAAAACCTTTTTCATATCATCAACTCCCGTGTAGTAACGGAGACTACTCTGGATAAACCGCTTCCAATACTACGACTCACCGAAAAAGACTTCAAGAGTTGGTCCCCTTAACCCCCGGGTACAGGCCGTAGCGGGATACCTTTTCTGGTTCCCGCGCTACTTTTACCATACATCGTCGCTGATTGTATAACCGATTAATGTTCGCCCACGACCTGTTTGATGGCATCCCGCACGGCGTCCTGAAAATGGTCCGCGAGCGGGGTCAGCGGCAGCCGGATACCGGGCTCGATCCAGCCCATTTCCTGGAGCGCCCATTTGACAGGAATCGGGTTCGCCTCGAAGAACAGCGCCGAATGCAGGGGGGCCATTTCGGCGTCCAGACGCTCGGCTTCTTCACGCTTGCCCTCGATGGCGGCCGTGCACATGCGGCTCATGAGGTTCGGCACGACATTCGCCACCACCGAGATGTTGCCCTTGCCGCCGACCAGCATCGATTCCATTGCCGTGCCGTCGTCGCCGGAATAGATCTGCATGGCGTCGCCGACGTGTTCGATCAACTCATGAATACGCTCGATCGAGCCCTTGGCCTCCTTGAGCGCGACGATGTTGTCGATGGTGGCCAGCCGCGCCACGGTTTCGGGCAGCATGTCGACGCCGGTTCGACTCGGCACGTTGTAGAGGATCTGCGGTATGTCCACGGCCATGGCGATGGCATGGAAGTGCCGATAGAGTCCTTCCTGGCTCGGCTTGTTGTAGTACGGGCAAACCAGCAGCGAGGCGTCCGCGCCCACGCGCTTGGCATGGCGCGTCAGCCGAATCGCTTCGTCGGTCGCGTTCCCGCCCGTACCGGCGATGACGGGAATGCGCTTATCGACGATCTCGACCGTGCGCTCGATGACTTCATCGTGCTCGCGAAAGCCCAATGTCGCCGACTCGCCGGTCGTACCCACCGACACGATACCGTGAGTACCCTGCTCGATATGCCAGTTGATGAGCCGTTCGAGCGATTGCCAATCGACGCTGCCATCGGCATGCATCGGCGTCACGATGGCGACCATGCTTCCGCCGAGCGCTTGCGTATCCATTACCACAGTGCCTCCTCACGCGTGGGAAGCGGGAATTGTAACCGTGTTGTTGGTGCTAACATACCCGCCTTTTGAACGTCCCGATTCGCGAACCGAGACCCGCATGCCCGAAATAAAGAAGTATCTGTCGCTCATCGTGCTTGGCGCCAGCCGGGACAAGCTGGCCCACGACCTCATCCGCGCGATCGGGCGCCGCGGTTGCGAAATCATCGAGTGCCGTATCACGCCGCTGGGCGATCATTTTTCGGCGGTGCTCCTGCTCGCCGGCAATTGGAGCGCCATGGGCAAGATGGAAAGCGCCCTGCCCGGCCTGGCCGAGCACCTGGGCCTGGCCATCCAGTTCGAGCACACCGAGCCCGCTGAACTGGCGCGCGAATTCCGGCCCTATGCCGCCGAAGTGGTGGCCCCGCAGCAGCCGCGTCTTCTGGCCGAGCTGATGAGCTTTTTCACCGAACAGGACGTCGCCGTGCAGGAGGCCAGCGTACAGGCCTATCAGTCCGGTATGACCGGGGCCGACATGTGTACGGTTCATCTTTCGCTGCACGTGCCGGTCACCCAGCATCCGCAGACGCTGCGCGATGCCTTCATGGATGTATGTGACGATCTGCACGCCGACGGCCTGCTCGATCCGATCAAGACCTAGCCCGCGCCGCCCCGCCCATCGTTATCAAGGAATTTCCGCTATGAGTACAATCGCGCCCGAAGACAAGGCTCCCGACTTCAAGGCGCCGGCGACCGGCGACAAGACCCTCTCGCTGGCCGATTTCGCCGGCCGGACGCTGGTGCTGTATTTCTACCCGCGCGACAACACGCCCGGCTGCACGCAGGAAGGCGAGGCCTTTCGCGACCTGTACACGGCGTTTCAGGCCGCTGGCGCCGAGATCGTTGGCGTATCCCGCGACTCGCTGCGCAAGCACGAGAACTTCCGCAGCAAGCACGGCTTTCCGTTCGACCTGATCAGCGACGCGGACGAAAGTGTCTGCAACGCTTATGGTGTGCTCAAGGAAAAGAACATGTACGGTCGAACCCATATCGGAATCGAGCGGAGCACATTCGTGATCGACGGCACCGGTGTCGTGCGGAACGTCTGGCGCGGCGTGAAGGTTCCCGATCATGCCGACGAGGTACTGGCTGCCGTGCGCGCATTGCGTGCCCCTGGGGCCCAGTGACCTGTCTCGTCCCACCCACCACGCGGTAACGCTCGCTATGGCCCGACGGGTTTTCGTTCTCGATACCAATGTGCTGATGCACGACCCCACCGCCCTGTTCCGTTTTCAGGAACACGATGTCTACATACCGATGGTCGTTCTCGAAGAACTCGACGGCGGCAAGAAGGGGGTCTCGGAAGTCGCCCGCAACGTGCGCCAGGTGAGCCGCTTTCTCGATGAGTTGATCGCCGGGCAGACGCATGCCGATATCGAGCGCGGCATCAGCCTCGATCAACGGGCCGCTGCGGTGGCGGCGCGTGGCAACGGACGTGATGCGCCGGAGGCCAGCGGCCGTCTGTTCTTCGAAACCCGGCCGCCCGAGGGCGAACTGCCGACCATGCTCCCGGGCAGCAAGGCAGACAACTCGATCCTGCTGAGCGCCCTGGCCCTGCGCAAGGTATTCGGCCAGTCCGAAATTGTCCTTGTTTCCAAGGACATCAATCTGCGCATCAAGGCGTCGGTGATCGGCATCGAAGCCGAGGACTATTTCAACGACAAGGTCATCGAGGATCTCGACCTGCTCTACACCGGCCATGCCGCGTTGCCAGGCGACTTCTGGGACCGGCATGCCGAGGACATGCAGTCGTGGAACGACATGGGCCAGACCTTCTACCAGGTCAGCGGCGGCGATGTGGCCGATTGGCACGTCAACGAATTGTTGCATTTCGATCGCCCGAACGATGTCGAGCTGATCACCCGGGACATCGAGGGCGAGACTGCCCTGCTCGAACTGGCCGAGGATTTTCGCGAAGGCAAACGCCACGTCTGGGGCGTGCATGCACGCAATCGCGAGCAGAACTTCGCCCTCAACCTGCTCATGGATCCGGACGTCGACATCGTCACCCTGCTGGGGGCGGCCGGCACCGGCAAGACCCTGCTCACGCTGGCGGCGGCGTTGTCGCAGACGCTCGACGAGTCGCGCTACCGCGAAATCATCATGACCCGCGTGACGGTTCCAGTGGGCGACGATATCGGGTTCCTGCCCGGCACCGAAGAAGAGAAGATGACGCCCTGGATGGGGGCGCTCATGGATAACCTCGAGGTACTGACCGGCAACAGCGGCACCGCATCCGAATGGGAGCGGGCCGCGACCAACGAGTTACTGTCCAACCGCATCAAGATCCGCTCGGTCAACTTCATGCGCGGGCGGACCTTCCTCGAACGGTTCGTGATTCTCGACGAGGCACAGAACCTGACTCCCAAGCAGATGAAAACGCTCATCACCCGCGCCGGGCCTGGGACCAAGTTCGTATGTCTGGGCAACCTGGCCCAGATCGATACGCCGTATCTTACCGAGAGCAGTTCGGGGCTGACTCGCGTGGTCGACAGCTTTCGCAATTGGCGCCATGCCGGGCATGTCACCCTCGCCCAGGGCGAACGCTCCCGTCTGGCGCATTTCGCCTCCGATCACCTCTGACAAGCTGGGGCGGCGCGCCCGGTCCGGCGGTCAGCGAACGGCGCGCGCGAGACGGGATGCCATCAGTCGGCATCCCGCGCGCCGGGCTGCCCCGACTCGTCGACATTCACGTTCTGCGGCCATGCCTTGAGCACCGAGTGCACAAGCGTAGCCAGGGGAATGGCAAAGAAGACACCCCAGAATCCCCAGATGCCGCCGAAGAACAGAACGGCCGTGATGATGGCGACGGGATGCAGATTGACCGCCTCGGAGAACAGGATCGGGACCAGCAGATTGCCGTCGAGCATCTGCAGAATGGTATAGGCAATCAACACCCAGACGGTCTGCGCATGCATGCCCCACTGGGCGTACGCCACCAGCACGACCGGCACCGTCATGCCGAATGCGCCGACGTAGGGCACCAGCACGGAAAAGCCCACCAGCGCCGAAAGCAGCATGGCGTAATCCAGCCCGAGCGACCAGAACACGATGTAGGCCGCGATCCAGACGATCACGATCTCTACCGCCTTGCCCCGCACATAGTTGCCGAGCTGGACATTGACGTCGCTCCAGACCTGCCTCAGCAGCGCGCCGTTGCGCGGCACGAACCGGGCGAACCAGCCGAGCAGCTGATGCTTGTCGCGCAGTATGAAGAACACCATCAACGGGACCAGCACCAGGTAGACCGCCAGATAGAACAGACTGGCACCGACCATGAGCGAACGGCTGAGCACGGTCTTGCGCAGCGACCCGACATCGATCGACACGCTGCCGATGAGCGCATTCATCTGCTCGGGCGTAATCAGCGACGGGTAGCGCGCCGGCAGTCCGCTGATCCATGCTTGCACGCTATGCACGAGATCCGGCAGCTCCTGGAGGATCTGGCCGGCCTGGCGCGTGAGCAGCGGCATGAGCGCGAAACTCACCCACACCACCCCCAGCAGCAGCGCCACCGATACCAGGGCCGCGCCGGCCGTTCGTGGCACGCCCAGGCGGCCGAGCCAGATGACCGGCGCATCCAGCAGATACGCCAGAACCAGGGCCGCCAGCACGGGCGCGACAAGCTGCCCGACGAACAGCACCAGCACCAGGCCGACGAGGAGCATGAAAACAAGCGAAACCAGCTGGGGGTCCGACAGATGCCGGGCAAACCAGGCGCGAAACACATTCATCGAAGCCGTTCTCGTTGTGGGGTGCGGGCATCAGCGGGCTATCGTAGGCGCTGAAGATGAACGATGCACGCATGCCGGCTCACGGCCTGTCGCGCTTGCCGCGCCGACACCGGGCCGGCGTCGTGGCATTTCGCCGGCAGCGACCGGGCGACGCCGGCGCGATGGCCACGATGGGCCGGCCTGCAACCGCCGCGCGGGCCGCCTCCGGCGCCCGGACGCTCGGTGACCCGATCGAACCAAACGCGCTACGCTGAGTCCAACGACTCAAGGGTTTTGATCGATCTTGCTCACCATGCGCAACTCAAGTGCCGTTGCCACCGGCCTGCTCCTGCTGGCCGGGGCGATCACCACGGCCGGCCCGGCGGCGGCCGCGGACAACGGCGACTACAACCTGCCCGATCTCGGCCAACCCGCCGATACCGCGCTAACGCCTAGCGAAGGAATACGCCTCGGGGCCCAGGTGATCGCGCGACTGCGCAGCCAGCACATGATCATCGAGGATCCCGAGCTGTCGGCTTACGTGAACAGCGTCGGCCGGCGCCTGGCGCGTCATACCGACCGGCCCGCCGACGAGTTCCACTTCTATGTCATCGACAGCGACGATATCAACGCCTTTGCGCTGCCCGGCGGCGATATCGGGGTGAACGCCGGCCTTATCACGGCAACCAAGTCGGAGAGCGAACTCGCCAGTGTGATGGCGCACGAAATCGCGCATGTCACGCAACGCCATATCGCGCGTCAGATGGCGGAAAGCCGCGGCGATACCATTGCCACGCTCGCGACGGCCATTGTCGCGGCCGTTGCCGGCGCTGCGGCCGGCGGCGGCGGCGACGCGGCCGTTGCCGCGATTACCGGCGGCATGTCGCACCTGGGCATGCAACAACTGAGCTACACCCGCGCCGATGAGCATGAAGCCGATCGGGTCGGCATCCGCGATCTGGCACGGTCGGGCTACAACCCGTATGCCATGGGGCGCTTCTTCGGCACCCTACAGCGCCAGAGCGATCTCTACGGACAACAGCTGCCGCAAATCCTACTCAGCCACCCCGTGACCTCGACCCGCATAGCCGAGGCCAACGCGCGCGCCGCGGATTACCCCAACGTCAAGGTGCACACCAACCCGGAATATCCCTACATGCGCGCGCGCGCCCGGGTGCTCGAGGCACGAAGCGCCAATGACATGCGCGATTACTTCAAGGGCGAAATTCATGGCGACCACCCGATCGCCGCCGACAAGTACGGCTACGCCCTCGCACTCAGCCGCCTGAGCCAGAACCAGCACGCCATCGCGCTGCTGCGCGCGGGGCTAAAGGCCCATCCCGACATCCTGGCCTGGCGCATGGGCCTGGCCGATGCGCTCGAGCATGCTGGTGACAATGCCGAGGCCAATAAAGTGCTGTCCGCCGCGCTCAAGAAATTCCCCCACAGCGATCCCCTCAAACTCGCCTACGCGCAGAATCTCGAGGACGAGGGCAAGCCGGCCGCGATGCGCAATTATCTGCTGTCGCAGACCAGCGTGCTGAACACCTACCCGGCCGCACAGCGCCTGCTCGCGCGCGGCGCCGGCAAACAGAACAACCTCGGCGAGGCCTACTACCGCCAGGCGCGGTATTTCGCCATGCTCGACGACTATCCGCGGGCGATCAATCAACTTCGGACCGCACTGCAGACCGCGAAATTGAGCGCCTACGACAAGTCCCGTTTGCGTGCGCTACGCGATCAGATGGTCCGCGCCTGCCACCACGCGTGGTCGAAGGACAAGTGCCGGCGCGGCGTCGCGAAAGGCAACGACTATTGATGCCCGCGCCGGACCCCGGTGTCGCCGCGGCACCCCGCCCCACCATGACCGCCCGCCGCCCATCGATGTAACCGGTGGCGTCGCACCCGGCGACAACATGCCGCGACCGGCATGAAGAATGGTGTTGCAATATTCGCCGCAGCGACGCTTGGCGGGGCGGTCCGCACGCCGGCTGAAGGGGCGCGGCCCCCGGCACGCGTAGCGCGTAGTCCCAAGCCGGCACACGGCGCTGTCCGTCGCCGCGCGTCGCGGCTTCCGGCCGCCAGACCCCCAGCCACGTCTCGGCCCTCAGGTATTGTGGGTCGGCATGCTGCGCAAGTTGGCGATTTCGGCCTCTGCATCCCTGAGCTGGCGGCGAGTGCGCGCCAGCCGGGCGCGAAGCTTGGCCATGCGCACACCGCATACGATCAACGCGAGAACGAGCCCCAGCAGAAACGCCAGACCCAGCAACACGGACAGCGGCGCCGCCGCGCGGGTCCATAATAGATCGACGGACGTCGAACCGTAATTGAGGAACCCGAAGGCCAGACCGACGAAAACCGCCAGGATCACAATCAGGTTACGGATGAGGCGCAGCATGACATTCCTCGTTGGATCGACGAGCGCATCGGCCCGAGAGAGCGGGCCCAGTCTAGGGCCTGTTTCCGTTTGGTGCGAGCGCCGCGTGGGAGACCGCAAATCGTGTCGGGCAAGACCTGCAACGCCGTCGGGCGTCGGCGTCGCGCGTTGCAGCCGCCGTGCACCGGACGCCCAGTCCGATGATCCGGCATCGCCACGGTATGATCCGTTTCGATCCGCCCCGGGGCCAGTGCCAATCCACACCCGCCACGTTGCCGTAGCGCGGGCACGACATGTCGCCCCGCAAAGGAATCAGGATCGCCCACCGGTGGGAATTGCCGCGCCGCTCGCGCTGACCACAGCTTAGCCAACGCTTACGCCCCGGCTGCCGAAGCGCCCGCAGACACAGCGAACCGGACTTGAGCGGGGCTAGGATTGCGGCTTGTTGACCCGCTCGCGGAGTTCCTTGCCCGGCTTGAAATGCGGCACGTACTTGCGCGGAATATCCACGGCCTCGCCCGTCTTGGGGTTGCGGCCACGCCGCGCCGGTCGGTGATGGACCGAAAAACTGCCAAACCCACGGATCTCGACACGCCCACCCTCGGCAAGCTCCTCGATCACGTCGTCCAGCAGCAGTTTGACGGCCAGCTCCACGTCGCGCTGGGTCATGTGTGCCTGGCGATCGACCAGACGCTCTATCAACTCGGATTTAGTCATCCAGCGCTCTCCCTAGAAACGCCGTCCCCCAATGACGTGCCGATATACGGCCCGCCCCAAAAACTTCGTTGCCGACCGGCGATTTGCGTACGCGCTATTCGCCGCCCCGCAGACAACCGTTAAGAGGCTAAGTAAAACACGGGGTGCACGCAAGCACCCCGTGTTTATCCTTCTTAGTTGTCGCGATCGGCCATCTGCTCCTTGAGCAGTTCGCCGAGACTGGTCGTACCGGTCGAGGCATCGGTATCCGTGTAATCGCGCATCGCCTGCTGCTCGTCCTTTTCTTCCTTGGCCCGGATCGACAGGCTGATCGAGCGGTTGCGACGATCGACGCCGACAAAACGGGCCTCGACCGGCTCGCCTTCGGACAGCACCGAGCGTGCATCCTCGACACGTTCGCGCGAAATGTCCGACGCCCGGATGTAACCCGTCACATCGTTGCCGAGATCGACGGTCGCGCCCCGCGCATCGACCGAGGCGATGGTACCGGAGACGATGCTGCCCTTCGGATGATCGGCCACGAACGAGCCCATCGGATCCTGGGCCAGCTGCTTGATGCCCAGCGAGATGCGCTCGCGGTCGGCATCGATGGCCAGCACCACGGCCTCGACTTCGTCGCCCTTGGAGTATTCACGCACGACTTCCTCGCCCGGCTCGTTCCAGGACAGGTCCGACAGGTGAACCAGGCCGTCGATGTTGCCCGGCAAGCCGACGAAGATGCCGAAGTCGGTGATCGACTTGATCTGACCGGTAACGACGTCGTTGCGCGCGTGCTGCGCGGCAAAGTCTTCCCACGGGTTCGACTGGCACTGCTTCATGCCGAGCGAGATACGACGGCGCTCTTCGTCGATCTCGAGCACCATGACCTCGACCTCGTCGCCGACCGAGACGATCTGATTCGGGTTGACGTTCTTGTTGGTCCAGTCCATCTCGGACACGTGCACCAGGCCTTCCACGCCTTCCTCGATCTCGACGAAGGCGCCGTAGTCGGTGATGTTGGTGACGTTACCGAACAAACGGGTGTGCTCGGGATAGCGGCGCGCAATGTTGACCCACGGATCGTCGCCCAGCTGCTTCAGGCCGAGCGAGACGCGGGTGCGCTCGCGATCGAACTTGAGCACCTTGACTTCGATTTCCTCACCCACGTTGACCACGTCCGAGGGATCCTTGATCCGCTTCCAGGACATGTCGGTGATGTGCAGCAGGCCGTCGATGCCACCCAGGTCCACGAACGCGCCGTAGTCGACCAGGTTCTTGACGATGCCCTTGAGCACGATGCCTTCCTGCAGCGTGTCGAGCAGCTGCTTGCGCTCTTCGCTGTACTCTTCCTTGAGCACGTCGCGACGCGAGACCACCACGTTGTTACGCAGACGGTCCAGTTTGATGACGCGGAACTCGAGCGGCTTGCCTTCGAGATAGGTCGTGTCGCGCACCGGGCGCACGTCGACCAGCGAGCCCGGCAGGAACGCGCGAATGTTGCCCACGTCGACGGTGTAGCCGCCCTTGACCTTGCCGGAGATGTGGCCGACAACGGATTCGCTGTTCTCGTAGGCTTCGGTGAGGAAGTCCCAGGTCCGGATCCGCTGGGCTTTTTCCTTCGACAGGCGGGTCGCGCCGAAGCCGTCTTCCACGGCCTCAAGGGCGACTTCAACCTTGTCGCCTTCGCCAACGGTCAGTTCGCCGTTCTCGTCGTAGAATTCATCGATCGGGATCACGCCTTCGGACTTGAGGCCCGCATCGACGATCACGACATCGTTCTTTACTTCCAGTACCTCAGCGTTGATGAGGGAACCGGGCTGCATGGTACGACCCTGCAGACTTTGCTCGAATAGTTCGGCGAAACTTTCAGACATGAGTGGGGAAAATCCTGCGGCGCCCAGACTATCGACGCCATCCGTTGTTGAAAAGACAAAAACACCGCCCGCGGCATTGCACCACGAACGGACCCGTTCGAGGCCGGCAGGTCAGTCGACGCGCCAGCCCTTGGCCGCCACCAGGTCGTGAATCTTCTCCAACGAGGTGGCGACATCCTCGCCGGTGGTATCGATGACATGGGCATCGGCCGCCGGCTTGAGTGGAGCCGCATCCCGCGACGCGTCGCGTTGGTCCCGCTCCACAATCTCACGATATATCCGCTCAAGATTAGCAGCAACACCTTTTTCGGACAACTGCGCGTAACGGCGCCGAGCGCGTTCGTCGGCAGAGGCCGTGATGTAGAGCTTCAAGTCCGCCTGCGGAAAGATCACCGTGCCCATGTCGCGGCCATCGGCGACCAGTCCCGGGGGCGCCACGAAATCGCGCTGGCGCGCCAATAACGCGTGGCGGATGTCAGGCAGGGCCGCCCAGCGCGAGGCCGCTTCCGAGACATCGTCGGCACGGATGGCGTCGGTGACATCCGCGCCCGCCAGCTCGACGCGCTGGCCCGCCCCCGTATCGGGCACGAAGTGTACCGCCAGCCCCTGCGCGATGGCGGCCGCGCGCGCGCGGTCGGCATCGGCGCCCGCGTCGAGCCCCTCACGCAATGCGGACAGGCCCACCAGTCGATACAGGGCGCCGCTGTCGAGCAGCCACCAGCCGAGGCCACGCGCCAGTTCCGAGGCCAGCGTGCCCTTGCCGGCACCGCCCGGGCCATCGAGCGTGATCACGGGCGCGCTGGCGGTCACGACGGTGCCCGCGTCTGGATGTTCAAGCCGGTCTGTGCCGCGAGCTCGACGAAGCCGGGAAAGGAGGTATCGACGTAGTCGCAGTCGTCGATGACGATGGGCGCGGACGCGCGCAGCCCCGCCATCGCAAACGACATGGCGATGCGGTGATCCTCGTGGCTGGCGATCTCGCCGCCGCCGAAGGCGTCGCCCTGCGGGCGGCCGACGATGGTCAGGCCATCCTCGACTTCGTGGCAGTCCACCCCGAGTTTGCGCAGCCCTTGCGCCATCACGGCGATTCGGTCGCATTCCTTGACCCGTAACTCGGCCGCGCCGGTCACGCGGGTGGTGCCGGCCGCACAGGCCGCGGCCACGAAGATCGCCGGGCATTCATCGATCGCGAGCTCGACCTCGGCGGCGCCGATGTCGATGCCGCGCAGTTCGGCCGAACGCACCCGGATATCGGCCACCCGCTCGCCGGCCTGGTCGCGCTCGTTTTCGAGCATGATATCGGCGCCCATGGCGAGCAGAATATCGATCACACCGCGCCGCGTGGCATTGATGCCGACGCCGCGCAGGGTGATGTCGCTGTCCGCCGCGATCGAGGCCCCGACCATGAAAAACGCCGCCGAAGACAGGTCCGCCGGCACCTCGACATCGGTGGCCGTAAGCGCCTGGCCACCGGCCAGGGCCACCGTGTTGCCGTCGCGCGCGATCTCGACGCCAAACGCATCCAGCATGCGCTCGGTGTGATCGCGAGAAACCCCCGGTTCGTGTACGCGCGTCGTGCCCTCGGCATACAGCCCGGCCAGCAGGACGCAGGACTTGATCTGCGCGCTGGCGACCGGCGGCGTGTAGTCGATTGCGGCGAGTCGGGCGCCGCCGGTGATCGAAAGCGGGGCCCGGTCGCCGTCGCGGCCCGCGATTTTCGCGCCCATCCGGCGCAACGGGTCGATGACGCGCTTCATCGGCCGGCGCGACAGGCTGGCATCGCCGGTCAACACGGAATCGAAGGCCTGTGCGGCCATGATGCCGGACAGCAGCCGCATCGAGGTACCGGAATTGCCCAGATCCAGCGGCGCCGCGGGGGCATGCAGGCCGTGCGGGCCCATGCCCTCGATCACACATGTGGCGCCATCCAGCACATGCGTCACCCCCATGGCCCCGAATGCGTTCAGGGTGGCCAGGCAATCGGCACTTTCCAGAAAACCCGAAATACGGCTGGTGCCCCGCGCCAGCGAGGCGAACATGATCGCCCGATGCGAAATCGACTTGTCGCCGGGCACCGTGACCTCGCCGCTCAGCGCGCCCCCGGGTTGTACGTGAAAGGTCCTACCGCTCATCGCTCGTCGCGCTCCCGCTGTGACGCAAACCCATCGCGCGCGGTTTTCGCGCGCTGGAAAACTTCATCAACCCGCCCGTCGTCGCCGGCGGCGATGGCGGCCCGCACCCGCTGGAGCCGATCGATGTAGGCGTCGAGCGTGTGCAGAACCGGCTCGCGATTGGCGCTGACGATATCGCGCCACAACGCCGGATCGCTAGAGGCGATGCGGGTAAAGTCCGCGAAGCCACCGGCCGCATAGGCGAAAATTTCGGTGCGCTCGGCCATCGCGGCCAATGTGTCGACCAGGGTATAGGCCAGCACATGCGGCACGTGGCTGGTGGCCGCCAGCACCTCGTCGTGGTGCGCCACCGTCATGTGCGCGACCCGCGCGCCGAGCGCCGCCCACATCGCCTCGACCGCGGCCAGTGCGGTCGCCTCGGTCTGTTCGTCCGGCGTCAGGATCACGCGCCGGGCCTTGAACAATGTGGCGAAGCCCGCCTCGATGCCGCTGTTTTCCGTGCCCGCAATCGGGTGACACGGCACGAAACGCGCGCGGGCCGCGGGCGCGAACACGTGCTGTGCCGCCTGCACCACGCTGGCCTTGCTGCTGCCGGTATCGGTCACGATCGACTCAGGCGCCCGCGCGGCGGCGATCTCGCGCAACACCGGGTCGAGCGCGCCCGGGGGCGTGGCCATGACGATCAGATCGGCGTCGGCGACGGCCGGCGCGATCCGGGTGTGGCACGCATCCACCATATCGAGTTCGATCGCACGCGCCGCATCCGCCTCGTTCACCACGGCGCCGGAAAGATGCCCGCCGTAGCCGGCTACGCGCAGCCCGCGCGCGATGGAGCCGCCGATCAAGCCCAGGCCCACGATCGCGATACGGTCGATATCCGGCAACACGGCGCCGTGATTCGTCATAGGCCGAGCACGCGGTCGAGCGCCGCGATGAAGCGCTCGTTATCGGCGGCACACCCGACGGTTACGCGCAGATGCTTCGGCAGCCCATAGCCGGCCAGCGGCCGCACGATCACGCCTTCATGCAACAGGGCCTGATAGACCGGGCGTGCCTCGCGCCCGGTATCGAAGGTGACGAAATTAGCCTGGCTCGGCAGGCAAGCGAGCCCCCGCGCCGCCAACGCATCGCTCAGACGCGCGCGTTCCTGCGTGTTGGACGCAATCGAGCGCGCGATGAAGTCGTGGTCGTCGATGGCGGCGGCCGCGCAATGCAGCGCGATCATGTTCACGTTGAACGGCTGACGAATACGGTTGAGGAAATCCGCCACCATGGTCGAGCTCAGGCCATAGCCGAAGCGGAGCGCGGCCATGCCGAAGATCTTGGAGAATGTCCGCGTGATGACGAGATTACCGTATCGCGCCAGCCAGGCGGCCTCGTCCACCATCGCCGCCTGCGTCTGGTATTCGATGTAGGCCTGATCCAGCACCACGACCGTCGCCGGCGGCACGCGATCGAGAAATGCCGCCAGCGCGTCGGGCGTGACCCAGGTGCCGGTCGGATTGTTCGGGTTGGCGATGAACACCACGCCGGTGTTGTCGTCGATCGCCGCGAGCATGGCGTCCAGATCGTGCCCGTAGGGCATCTCACCATCGCCGGGCAGCGCCGGCACTTCGCGCACGTCGGCGCCCACGGCACGCGCGACGATCGGGTAGACCGCGAACGAGTGCTGCGAAACCACCGCGTTCTTGCCCGGACCGAGAAACACCCGTCCGGTGAGTTCAAGGATATCGTCCGAGCCGTTGCCGAGCGTGACACGGTCGGGCTCGACACCGTGACGCGCGGCAATTTTATGTTTGAGCTCGTAACCGCTGCCGTCCGGGTAGCGATACAGGTCGCCGTCGAAATTCGCCAACGCCGCGCGTGCGGCCGGCGCGGTGCCGAGCGGATTTTCGTTGGAGGCAAGCTTGATGATCGAGCTCAGGCCCAGCTCACGCTTGAGGTCCTCGATCGGCTTGCCCGGCACGTAGGCGGACAGACCGTGAATTCCGGCGTGAGCCTGTTCGGACAGGGTTTTCGGCATGACGCTATCTCGACGTGACAATCGACACTACTCGGCCTCGCGCCCGATCGAGTGCGGGTACGAGCCCAGAATCTTGAGCATGACGGCCTCGGACTCGATCGACTCGATCACGCGGCGGACCGGCGCATCGTCGGCGTGGCCTTCGATGTCGATGAAGAAATTGTAGTCCCAGGCCTGGCGGCGCGACGGACGCGACTCGATGCGGGCCAGGTCCACCCCGGCATCGGCGGCCGGCGCGAGCAGGCGATAGAGCATGCCGGGCCGGTTGCGGATGGACACCAGGATCGAGGTCATGTCGTTGCCGGACGCGGCCACATGCTGCGTGCCCAGGACCAGGAACCGTGTGGTGTTGTTGGGCTCGTCCTCGATATTCGAGGCCAGGATCGGCAGGTCATAGAAATCGCTGGCCGCGCGCGCGGCGATCGCGGCCGCGGCCGGGTCCCCTGCCACGCGCCGCGCGGCCTCGCCATTCGAGGCCACTGCTTCGCGCACCACACCCGGCAGGTGCGTGTCGAGCCAATTCCGGCATTGCGCCAGGGACTGGGCATGAGCGACCACGCGCTTGATACCGCCGAGCCCGGTGGCATGCGACAACAGATGATGATGCACCGCCAGCGCCACCTCGCCGCAGATCGACAGCCGGCTGCCGACGAGTTGGTCGAGCGTGTGCGTGACCACGCCTTCGGTCGAGTTCTCGACCGGGACCACACCGAAGTGGGCGTTGCCCGCCTCCACGTCGCGAAAGATATCGCCGATCGCCGGTTTCGACGACGCCACCACCGCATGCCCGAAATGCTTGTAGACGGCGGCCTGGGTATAAGTGCCCTCGGGCCCGAGATAGGCCACGGTCATCGGCTTCTCGAGCGCCAGGCAGGCGGACATGATCTCGCGCATGATGCGCGCCACGGCCGCGTCCGGGAGCGGCCCCGGGTTGCGCGCAGCGACGCGTTCGAGGACCTGGGCCTCGCGTTCCGGCCGATAGAAATCCGTCCGCCCGGCGGCGCGCTTGATCTCGGCGACCTTGAGCGCGACGTCCGCGCGCTCGTTGATCAGCGCCTGGATCCGCTGATCCAGTTCGTCGATTTTCGCGCGCGCGTCGGCGAGCGCCTCGTCATCGGATGGTGTGCTCATGGCCCGGGGCCTGTTGACGTTTAAAACGGCGCCGCGTTGTGGCCCTGACTCGCAGCGGCCGCGGCGCGGGACGCCGACTGGGGTGGTTTCAAGAACAGATTGATCCGCCAACACCACACGGCGCCATGGCGGACACGCCCGCAGGGGCGGCGGTCATTCTGCCACAATCCGGCAGGATCGCTCGCCGGCAGCGCGACGTCTCGCACGGGAATGAGCGCGCCGACGCGGGGCCCGGCGTATTCCGCGGCCGCGCCCGCCATCCGCGCGCACCATCGGCCGGGCCCCGACACGGATTGCGGACCGCGCCGAGCGCGGCCCGCAACGGGCACGATCAGCCGGCGTTGCGACCGATCGCGCCCAGGTAACGTACGCACAGGACGCCGGAAATCCCGGCCAGCTCGTCGAGCGCGCCCTGGTCCACATCCGTGTCCACATCCACCATGGACAGCGCGACCTCACCCTTCGACTTGTTCAGCAGATCGGCGATGTTGTGGTTGTGGCGCGCGAGCGCGGAGGTGATCTGGCCGACCATATTCGGCTGGTTCTTGTTGATCACCACAATACGGCGCGCGTCCGCCGTCGGCGGCATGATCGCCTCGGGGAAGTTCACGGAATTGCGGATGTTGCCGACCTCCAGCCAATCACGAAGTTGGTCGGCGATCATGATGGCGCTGTTATCCTCGGCCTCGTCGGTGGATGCGCCCAGATGCGGCAGCGTGATCACCTGATCGTGACCACGCAGCTTCTCGGACGGGAAATCGCAGACGTAGTACTTGAGATGCCCCTCGGTCAGCGAATCCAGCACCGCGTCTTCGTCGACGATTTCGGCGCGCGAGAAGTTCAGCAGGACCGCGCCCTGGGGCATCAGCTTGAGTCGCTCTGCATTGACCAGACCGCGGGTCCCGTCGACCAGCGGCACATGCAGACTGACGAATTCCGAGCCGGATATCAGGTCGTCCGCCGACAAGGCTTCCGCCACGCCGGCACTCAGGCGCCAGGCATTGTTGATGGTGATGCCCGGATCGAAACCGGAGACGTCCATGCCAAGCGCCTGTGCCGCATTGGCGACGTTCACGCCGACCGCGCCGAGGCCGATCACACCCAGCGTACGGCCCGGCAATTCGATACCCTTGAACTTCTTCTTGCCGGCTTCGACCTCCTTCTTGAGATCCTCGCCGGTCGAGGTGAGCGCCTCGACATAGCGCCAGGCGCCGAGAATGTTGCGTGCCGACAGGAGTATGCCGGACAGCACCAGCTCCTTGACCGCATTCGCATTCGCGCCCGGCGCGTTGAACACGGGCACGCCGCGCTCGGTCATCCTGTCGACCGGAATATTGTTCACGCCGGCACCGGCGCGACCGATGGCGCGTACGGAGGCCGGAATGTCCATGTCGTGCATATTGGCCGAGCGCAGGATGATCGCATCCGGCTCGCTCATTTCCGAGGCCACTTCGTAGAGGCCGTGCGGCAGCTTGTCGAGGCCGCGCGCGGAGATGCTGTTGAGGGTTTGAATCTTCAGGCTCATGACAATCCTTGTTGAAGGCAATCCTGGAAACGGGGCCCCAAAAAGGGCCGCGGTCAGGGGCCGCCGGCCTGCCCCCCGGGCATCCTGGGGGCGTGCCGGCGCCGACGCCTGGGCCGGTCCACAGCCCGGGTCATCGTTCCGTGCTAACCGTTGGTCCGGGCAAACGTATCCATGAAATCGATCAAGGCATCCACACCGGCTTCCGGCATCGCGTTATAAATCGATGCGCGCATGCCACCGACCGAGCGATGCCCCTTGAGCGTCGACAGACCGGCCTCCTCGGCTCCGGCCAGGAACTGCTTGTTCAGGGTATCGTCGGCGAGCAGGAACGGCACGTTCATGCGCGAGCGCACGGCCGGGTCCACCGGGTTGGAGTAGAAGTCCGAGGCGTCGATGTAGTCGTAGAGCTTGGACGACTTGCGGATATTGATCTTCTCGATCGCTTCCAGGCCGCCCTGGTTCTCCAGCCACTCGAAGGTCAGGCCGCAGATGTACCACGCGTAGCAGGCCGGCGTGTTGAGCATGGAATCGGCGTCGCGCTGCTGCTTATAGTTGAGCACCATCGGGCACGATGCCTGGGCCTGTTCCAGCAGATCGTTGCGCACGATCACCATCGTGACCCCCGCCGGGCCCGCGTTCTTCTGCGCGCCGGCATAGATCACGCCGTATTTGGCCACATCCACCGGGCGCGACAGGAAGTTCGACGACATGTCGGCCACGAGCGGCGCATCGCCGACGTCCGGCACCTGCTGGAATTCCACGCCCTGAATGGTCTCGTTCGGGGTGAAATGCAGATAGGCCGCGTTCGAGGACAGGTTCCAGTCCGAGAGCGCCGGGATCGAGGTGAAACCGTCGGCCTCGCCGGAGGCGGCGAGGTTGGCCTCGCCGTACTTGCCGGCTTCCTTGATGGCCTTCTTGCCCCAGTTGCCGGTCACGACGTAATCGGCCGTATGCTGCTCGCCCATCAGATTCAACGGCACGCCGGCGAACTGGCCGGCCGCCCCGCCCTGCAGGAACAGCACGCTGTAATCATCCGGCACATCGAGCAGACGGCGCAGCCGCGCGGTCGCATCCTCGGCAATCGATACGAAGGCCGAGCCGCGATGGCTCATTTCCATCACGGACATGCCGGTGCCCTTCCAGTCGAGCATCTCGGCCTGGGCTTTTTCCAGCACTTCGACCGGCAGGGTCGCGGGACCTGCACTGAAGTTATACACACGTGACATGAAACCACTCCTCGTGGAAAACAAAGCGGGCGCGCCCGCCGACATCAATTCTCGTCGGGCGTCTCGGGGGTCTCGGTTTCGCCGTCGCCGGGCGCGGCTTCATCGTCCGCGTCCTCGACCGCGATACGATCCACGCCCACCAGGCGTTGATCGTCGGCCACCCGGATGATTCGTACGCCCTGGGTGTTGCGGCCCAGCACGGACACCTCGGAGACCGCCGTGCGGATGAGCGTGCCCATATTGGAAATGAGCATAATCTCGTCGTCTTCGGACACCTGCGTGGCGCCGACCACTGCACCCGTCTTGTCCGATTGCTTGAGTGCGAGCACACCCTGGCCGCCCCGGCCGCGCAGCGGATAGTCATCCACCGGCGTGCGCTTGCCATAGCCGTGTTCGGTGACGGTGAGAATCTCTCCCTCGCGCACGACGATCAGGCCGATCACGGCCGCGGATTCGTCGTCCGCGGGCAGGCGGATGCCGCGCACGCCGGCGGCGTTGCGGCCCATCTGACGCACGTCCGCCTCGGCGAAGCGAATGACCTTGCCGACCGATGTGAACAACATCACCGTATCCTGTCCGCCGGTCCGGTCGACGCCGACCAGGGCGTCGTCGTCGCGCAGATCGATGGCGATGATGCCGTTGGTGCGCGGCCGCGAGAACTGCTCCAGCGCGGTCTTCTTGACCGTGCCGTTGCGGGTGGCAAAGAACACGTGCTCGTCGGTGTTGAAATCCTTGATCGGCAGCACTTCGGAAATGCGCTCGTCGGACTCCAGCGGCAGCAGGTTCACGATCGGCTTGCCGCGCGCGCCGCGGCCGGCACTGGGCAACTCGTACACCTTGAGCCAGTACGCCTTGCCGTACGACGAAAAGCACAGCAGTGTGTCGTGGGTGTGGGTCACCCACAGTTTCTCGATGAAATCGGCGTCCTTGGTCTTGGTCGACGACTTGCCACGACCGCCACGGCGCTGCGCGCGATAGTCGCCCAGCGGCTGGCTCTTGACATAGCCTTCGTGCGTCAGCGTGACGACCACATCCTCGGGCGAGATCAGATCGGCGGTGGTCAGATCCAGATGATCATCCAGGATCTGGGTCTTGCGCTCATCGCCGTATTCGTCGCGTACGGCGACCAATTCGTCACGAATGACCTCGAACAGGCGCGCCATCGACGACAGGATCTCGAGATAATCGGCAATGTCGGCGAGCAGCTTCTCGAACTCCTCGACGATCTTGTCCTGCTCGAGCCCGGTCAGACGGTGCAGACGCAGATCGAGAATGGCCTGGGCCTGGGTCTCGGTGAGCCGGTAGCGGCCTGAATCCTGCAGCCCGTAGTGGCGCGACAGATCGGTCGGGCGCGAGGCATCGGCGCCAGCGCGCTCGAGCATGGCGTTGACCTGGCCGGGCGCCCATTCGCGACCCATCAAGCCTTCTCGGGCTTCAGCGGGGCCGGACGAGGCCCGGATCAGGGCGATCACCTCGTCGATATTGGCCAGTGCGACCGTGAGACCTTCCAGCACATGCGCCCGCGCGCGCGCCTTGGCCAGTTCGTACTGGGTACGCCGGGTGACGACTTCGCGCCGATGCCGGATGAAGGCTTCCAGCATCTGCTTGAGGTTGAGCGTACGCGGCTGGCCGTCGTCGAGCGCGACCATGTTGATGCCGAACACGGTCTGCATCTGCGAATGACGATACAGGTTGTTGAGCACCACCTCGGGGGTTTCCCCGCGGCGCAGCTCGATCACCATGCGCATGCCGTCCTTGTCGGACTCGTCGCGCAGCTCGGTGATGCCCTCGACGCGTTTTTCCTTGACCAGCTCGGCGATCTTTTCCAGCAGCCGCGCCTTGTTGACCTGGTACGGCAGCTCGGTGACCACGATCGCCTGTTTGCCGCGTTCGTCGACATCCTCGAAATGGGCCCGCGCCCGGGTATAGATCCGCCCACGGCCGGTTTCGTAGGCCTCGCGAATGCCCGAGGCGCCGTTGATGATGCCCGACGTGGGAAAATCCGGGCCCGGGACGTGTGCCATCAGTTCGGCGATGGTCACGTCTTCGTTATCCATCACCGCCAGGCAGGCGTTGATGATCTCGCGGATGTTGTGCGGCGGGATGTTGGTCGCCATACCCACGGCGATGCCGGTGCCGCCGTTGACCAGCAGGTTCGGCAGCCGGGTCGGCAACACCGCCGGCTCGGATTCCGACTCGTCGTAGTTGGGAATGAAATCGACGGTGTCCTTGCCGATGTCGGCCAGCAGCTCGTGGGCGAGCTTGGCCATGCGCACTTCGGTGTAGCGCATCGCCGCCGGCGCGTCGCCGTCGACCGAGCCGAAGTTGCCCTGGCCGTCAACCAGCACGTAACGCATGGAGAAATCCTGCGCCATGCGGACAATCGTGTCGTAGACCGCCGAGTCGCCGTGCGGATGATATTTACCGATGACGTCGCCGACCACGCGGGCGGACTTCTTGTACGGCCGGTTCCAGTCGTTGGACAACTCCTGCATCGCGTAGAGCACGCGGCGATGCACCGGCTTGAGGCCGTCGCGCACATCGGGCAGCGCGCGCCCGACGATCACGCTCATCGCATAGTCGAGATACGACTGGCGCATCTCGTCTTCCAGGTTGATCGACAGGATCTCTTTTGCGACGTCGGCCATAGGCTAGTTCAAGTTGGCGATCCGGCGCGCAGTCGCGGTCCGCCGGCAGATTCGGAAAACCTCCCGAAACCTGCCTGTCGACCGGGCCCGAAAGACCTCTGCGCGAAGCGCGATATGATACCACAGCCATTGCCATCGGCCGCCCGCGACGCTGTCCGGGATACGGCCTGTCCGGTAGCATCGGCGCGCCGGCGCCCGGCACCACCGAACGGCCGCTCATTCAACGCCCCAAGCGAGGCACGATCTTGTCCGAAACCGTCATTCACGCCCGCTGGATCGCCCCCGTCGATGGCACGCATCGATGGCTCGAACATCAAGCCGTGGTGATCCGCCAGGGCCGCATCGCGGCCATCCTGCCACGCGAACAGGCCGAGCACGCCTATCCGGACGCCGAGGTGATCGAGCGTGGGCGTCATCTGCTGGTGCCCGGCTTCATCAACGCCCACACGCATGCGGCGATGAACCTGATGCGCGGGGTGGCCAACGATCTCCCGCTGATGCCCTGGCTGCAACAGCATATCTGGCCGCTGGAATCGGAATTCATGTCGAAGGTCTTCGTCGCCGACGGCACCGATCTGGCCATGGCGGAAATGATCCGCGGCGGCACGACCTGCTTCAACGACATGTATTTCTTCCCCGATGTCGTGGCCGAGCATGTCGATCGCGCCGGGATGCGTGCGGCCATCGGCATGATCCTGATCGATTTCCCCACGGTCTGGGCGGCCACGCCGGATGAGTATCTCGACAAGGGCCTGGCCGTGCACGATGCATGGCGCCACCACGAGCGCATCGTCACCCCGTTCGCCCCGCACGCGCCCTACACCGTTTCCGACGGGCCACTGGCCAAGATGCGCACCTACGCCGACGAAATGGACGTACGGGTACACATGCACATTCACGAAACCGCATTCGAGGTCGACAGCGCCGTGGCCGAGCACGGCCAGCGGCCGCTGGCGCGGCTCGATGCGCTCGGCCTGCTCACGCCGAATCTGCTGGCCGTGCACATGACCCAGCTCACCGCCGCCGAGATCGAGCGCTGTGCCGCGGCCGGCGTGCACGTGATTCATTCGCCGGAATCCAACCTCAAGCTCGCCAGCGGCCTGGCCCCGGTGCAAAAACTGCGTGATGCCGGCGTCAACGTGGCACTGGGAACTGACGGCGCAGCCTCCAACAACGATCTCGACATGATCGGAGAAATGCGCACCGCCGCGCTGATCGGCAAGGTGGCCGGCAACGATGCCGCCGCCGTCTCGGCCGACGCCGCGCTGGAAATGGCCACGATCGCCGGCGCGAAGGCGCTCGGCATCGCCGAGCGCACCGGCTCGATCGAGGTCGGCAAGGCCGCCGATCTGGCCGCCATCGATCTGGGCGAACTGGAGACGCGGCCGGTATTCGACCCCATCGCCGCCCTGGTCTACAGCGCGAACCGCCAGCAGGTCACCGACACCTGGGTCGCCGGGCGCGCCCTGATGCGCGACCGCCAGCTGACCACGCTGGATGTCGACGACCTCATGCACCGCGCCGACACCTGGGCCGATAAACTGGCCGCATTCCGCGCCCAACCGGAGAACGATCGTCATGCCCAGTAATCAGCAAGCCGAACTGGATAAGTTCGACGCCATGGCCGCCGACTGGTGGGATCCGAGCGGCCACATGCGGCCGCTGCACGACATCAACCCGCTGCGCACGGCCTACATCGAGCGCCGGGCTGGCGGCCTTGCGGGCAAGCGCGTGCTCGATGTCGGCTGCGGTGCCGGCCTGCTCGCCGAGGCCATGGCCGCGCGCGGCGCGCGCGTCACCGGGATCGATCTGGCGCAACAGGCGGTGGAAGCAGCGCGGCACCATGCCGAGCAATCGCGGCTGGACATCGATTATCGCGTGGTCTCGAGCCGTGATCTGGCGGCCGAACTCGCCGGTACGTTCGATATCGTGGTCGCCTACGAAATGCTCGAACACGTCGACGAACCTGCGTATGTGGTCGACGACTGTGCCCGGCTGACGGCAGCCGGCGGCCATACCTTCTTCTCCACCATCAATCGCACGCCCAAGGCCTGGACGCTCGCGATCGGCGGCGCCGAGTACGTGCTCGGCCTGTTGCCGCGCGGCACCCATGAATACGCCAAGCTGATCAAGCCGGCCGAACTGTCGGCGTACTGCCGGCACGCCGGCCTCGACGTGGTCGACATCAGCGGCATGCGTTACAACCCGCTGACCCGCCATGCGGCATTCGGCGCACGGCCGGATGTGAACTACTTCGTGCACGCGCGCCGCAACGGGGATGACTCTTGAGCCCGGCCGGGCAACGCAGTGTGCTGTTCGACCTGGACGGGACGCTGATGCATACCGCGCCCGACCTGGTCGGCGCGCTCAACGACATGCGCCGCGCCGACGGCCTGGACCCGATGCCGGAAGACGTGCTCGCCCCCTACTGTTCCTACGGCGGGCGCGGCCTGCTGGGCCGCGGCTTTGATCTCACGCCGGACGATGACGGGTATCGCGAGGCCTACGATCGCTTCATCGCGCGCTATCGCCAGCGCATGACGCAGGAAAGCCATCCCTACGATGGCATTCGCGAACTGGTCGCACGCCTGGGTGCCGCCGATCTGGCCTGGGGCGTGGTCACCAACAAGGTGGAGGCGCTGGCTGTGCCGTTGATCGAACACACCGCCTTCGACCCGGCCCCCGGGTGCGTCATCGGCGGCGACACGGCGGGCGTATCCAAGCCCGATCCGCGGCCGATCCTGCTGGCCTGCGAGCGTATGGGCGTCGAGCCGTCGCATTCGGTCTACGTCGGCGATTCGGATCGCGACATCCTGGCCGGGCGCGCGGCCGGCATGCCGACGATCGCGGCCAGCTACGGCTATGTGCCGGTGGATGACGATATCGCGCAATGGCAAGCCGATGCCGTGGTCGCTACGCCGGCCGAACTGTGGGACGCGATTCAGCGGCTGCAGCCCGCCGCCTGACTTTCGGCGGCCTGTTGGCGGCCGTGGGCACAGGTCGGCGCCAGCACGCAGCGCGCGCAGTCCGGTGCCCGCTTGTGACATCGATGCTTGGCGTGGGCCACGATCAGCGCATGCAGTTCGTCGTAGAACGCGGCGGTGGCACACGCCCCTACAGCCGTCTCGATCGAGTCGCGCAGCCGTTCGTAGCGCCGCGGCCCCTGCCACATCCCGTAGCGCTCAAGGATTCGAAACGCATACGCATCGGCAATAAAGCGTGGTCGGTCGAAGGCATAGAGCGCAATCACGTCGGCGGTTTCCGGGCCGATGCCATGCAATGCACGCAGCTCGTGGCAAAGGGTGGCCGTACCCAGCGCCTCGATCGCCGCAAAGCCGCCGCGTGCGACGAACCAACGACACAACGAGCGCAGCCGCTCGGCCTTGATCCGGTGCGGGCCGGCCCGACGGATCAGGCCCGGCAGGTCATCGTGCGCCAGGATCGCCTCGGGTGTCAGCGGACCGGCGTCGCGCAGCGCGGCGATGGCGATCTCGACGTTGGTCCATGCCGTGTGCTGGGTGAGTACCGCGCCGACCAGAATCTCGAATCTCGGATGGGAATCGTCCTGGGTCGGCCACCAGTGCTGGGGCCCGTAGGCCGATGCCAGGCGATCGTGGAAATCCACGATGGCGGCGGCTGTTGGGATTCTACCGGCCGCGCCCGACGGCTTTTTCTCTTGTGAAGACATTTATATCCGCAGATCAACGCAGATTCACGCCGATCAAGAAAGCGCACATGCGCTGAACTCGACTGGCATTCATTGACGAACGGATTGCGATCCGGCACGCCATTCATTCGAAAAGGCATCGGCTCGTGCCACCACGGCGAACTAACACTATCTGACAGAGTCGCGTTGCCGCCCGAAATCGTGCTTCGGCAAGGCGCTTGGCGCCAGCCTTGGTCGTGTCGAGGCCAAGCTGCGCAGCGTCGCAGGGCGCTGACTAGCGCATTTTCCTCTGCACCCGCCCCGTGGGGTATCGAAAAATGTACGGCCAGGAACGCACATCGAAGCCAGTGAATGCTGACATAACATCTGCGTCAATCTGCGTTGATCTGCGGATAAATGCCTTACAACAATAGAAGCACGCTCTAACGTTTGAGATCGACCAACTTGGCCAGCGCGCTGACTTCCTTTTTATCGAGCTCGCGGTAGCTGCCGGCCTTGACCCCGGTCGGCAAAGGAATCGGGCCGAAGCCGGTCCGCATGAGGCGCGAGACGGTCACACCCTGGCTGTCCCAGAGGCGGCGCACGACGCGGTTGCGCCCCTGGCGCACGGTAACCTCGAACCAGCGGTTGGCGCGATGGGCATCGTAGCCCTCGCGGATCGAATCGAAGCGCGCAATGCCGTCTTCCAGCTGCACCCCCTCGACCAGCCGATCGAGCATGGCCTGATCGACTTCACCGCGCACGCGAACGGCGTAAGTGCGCACGATTTCGTACGACGGATGCTCCAGCCGCCGCTTCAATTCGCCGTCGGTGGTAAGCAACAGCAGGCCCGAGGTATTGACGTCGAGCCGGCCGACGGCGAGCCAGCGTCCTGCGTCGAGCTTGGGCAGCTTGCGAAAGACCGTGGCCCGGCCTTCCGGATCGCGACGGGTCACGACCTGGTCGATGTGCTTCTTGTAGGCGAGAACACGAACCGGGACCTCGCCGCGCTTCGCCAGATTGAGCGGCCTGCCGTCCAGTCGCACGCTATCGCCCGCCGCGAGTGTATCGCCGAGCGTCGCCACGCGCTCATTGATCTTGACGCGGCCCTCGGCGATCGCGCGTTCGAGTTCGCGCCGCGAACCGTAGCCGGCGTGCGCCAGCACTTTCTGTATACGATCAGCCATGATTGGATCCGATGGTCCGGTTATTTCTCGACGAAGGCACGTTCGATGACGTATTCGCCCGGCTTGCCGATATGCGGCGATACCGTGAACCCGCGATCGTCGAGCAGCTTCGCGGTGTCGTCCAGCATACCCGGGCTGCCGCAGATCATGGCGCGGTCGCGCTCGGGATCGAGCGGCTCCAGGCCCAGATCGCCGGTTATCCGGCCGTTGTCGAGCAGCGTGGTCAACCGCCCCTGGTTGCGGAACGGCTCGCGACTGACGACCGGGTAATACAACAACCGACCCTGGATGAGTTCGCCCAGGATCTCGTCGTTGGGCAGGTCGTTCTTGAGCAGCTCGTCGTAGGCCAGATCCTCGATGTAGCGCACCCCATGCACCACGATCACCCGCTCGAAGCGTTCGTAGGTCTCCGGATCGCGCACGACCGACAAAAACGGCGCCAGACCGGTGCCGGTCGACAACAGATACAGATTGCGCCCCGGATGCAGGTCGGTAATCAGTAGCGTACCGGTCGGCTTGGTCGATACGAATACTTCATCGTCAACCTTGAGATGCTGCAGGCGCGAGGTCAGCGGCCCATCCGGCACCTTGATCGAGAAGAACTCGAGGTATTCCTCGTAATTGGCCGACACGATGCTGTAGGCGCGCAACAGCGGTTTGCCGCTTTCGGTCGGCAAGCCGATCATCACGAACTGGCCGTTCTCGAACCGCAGGGAATGGTCGCGCGTCGTGGTGAACGAAAACAGGGAATCATTCCAGTGCTTCACGCTGGTGACGCGTTCGGTATTCAGGGCTGCCATGAGATGTCCATCATCAAACCGCTTTCGCGGCATCAAACCAAAACAAGTGTGGCGGGTAACGTGGTGCCGGCGCGGCTTATTCCAAGTCCGCACGGTCGTCGGGCGGCACGTCGGTTGATCCCTCCGGCGTGCCCGCATCGCCGTCGTCGGCGTCTCCGCGCAGGCGTGCGACCGCCGCGTCGAGCGTGTCGACATCCTTGAGCTCGGGCAGGCTCGGCAGATCCGCCAATCGTTTCACGCCGAAATCGTCGAGGAAACGCGGGGTGGTGGCATACAGCGCCGGCCGGCCGGGTACTTCACGATGGCCGACTACCTTGATCCATTCGTACTCGGACAGGGTCTTGATGATGCCGGTCGACACCGACACCCCGCGCACCGCTTCGATGTCGGAACGCGCCAGCGGCTGGCGGTAGCAGATGATCGCCAGTGTCTCGAGCATGGCGCGCGAAAGCTTCGGCGGGCGTTCCTCCCAGAGCCGGGCCACCAGCGCGCCGTAGTCCGGCCCCACCTGGAAGCGCCAGCCGCCGGCCACCTCGACCAGGTCCGCGGCCGAGTCGGCATAGCGCCCGGCCAACGCCGACAGCGCGGTGCGTACATCGGCCTTGTCGACCGCATCGGTGGTCTCGAGCAGCCGCACGAGCTGGTCGACCGACAACGGCGAATCCGCGGCCAGCAACAACGCCTCGATACAACGCACCAGCCGCTCGGAGACTTCGGGGCTCTCGCTCGTCCGGGCGGCGCCGGCCTCGGGTGACGGCTTCGATTCGGTCATTCCGCCCCCCGGCGGCGCAGCGACACGGGCGCATACGGCGCCGCCTGCTCGATCGCGATCAACGACTCGCGCGCCAGCTCCAGAATCGCCAGAAACGACACGACGACGCCCAACCGCCCTTCCTCCAATGAGACCAGGGTAACGAATGCCACCGGGCGGTCCGAATCCAGCCGCTCGAGAATCCGCGTCATGTGCTCGCGCACCGACAACGGCTCGCGCTCGATCACATGCCGCGAATACAGCTCCGCCCGCGTCAGGACGTCGTGCAGCGCGCCGAGCAGCGCACGCAGATCGGTTTCCGGTGCCGGACGCTCGATGGCCATCGCCACGGGCTCGTGCCGGACGGGCGTGATGTCGCGCCCGACGCGCGGGCATTCGTCCAGGCTTTCCGCCGCCTCCTTGAACTGTTCGTATTCGGCCAGGCGGCGGATCAGCTCGGATCGCGGGTCCTCGCCCTCGTCTTCTTCCGCGTGCTCGGTCTTCGGCAACAGCATGCGCGACTTGATCTCGGCCAGCATCGCGGCCATCAGCAGATACTCGCCGGCCAGCTCGATCGCCATTTCCTCCATCAATTCGATATAGGCCATGTACTGCTGGGTGATCGTGAACACCGGAATATCGAGGATGTTCAGGTTCTGACGGCGGATCAGGTACAGCAACAGATCGAGCGGGCCTTCGAAGGTCTCCAGAAACACGCGCAGCGCGTCCGGCGGGATGTACAGATCCTCGGGCAGCGCCTCGTAGCGCTCGCCCGCGACCCGGATGGCTTCATCATCCGGCGTCGGCTCCGAGTCGGCGGCGGTCGCGGTCAAGATCGGCGGACGGCCTCAGACCGCGCCCGGCAGGAAGCCGGTCGCCGCATATGCGGCATCGAGCGTCGGTTGGGCCCGTTCACGGGCGGCCGCAGCGCCGCGCGCCAGGATGGCGTCCAGCCCGGCGGTGTCGGCGGCGAATTCCGCGTAGCGCGCCTGCAGCGGCTCGAGGAATGCCACCACCGCCTCGGCCAGGTCACCCTTGAGCGCACCATAGCCGGAATCGGCGTAGTCGACCTCCAGATCGGCGATCGGACGATCGGTCACTGCCGAGAAGATCGACAACAGATTCGATACGCCCGGCTTGTTGGCCTCGTCGAAACGCACCTCACCGTCGGAATCTGTGACCGCGCGCTTGATCTTCTTGACCACTTTCTTCGGCGGGTCGAGCAACTTGATGACATTGGCCTCGACATCGTCCGACTTGCTCATCTTGGCGGTCGGCTCGCCGAGGCTCATGATGCGCGCGCCCACCTCCGGGATGAACGGCTCCGGCACGGTGAACACGGACTCACCCACGCGCGCATTGAAACGCTCGGCCAGATTGCGGGTCAGTTCGAGATGCTGCTTCTGGTCGTTGCCGACCGGCACGGCATCGGCCTGGTACAGCAGGATGTCCGCCGCCATGAGCACCGGATAGTCGAACAGGCCCGCATTGACGTTGTCGACGTTCTTGGCCGACTTGTCCTTGAACTGCGTCATGCGGTTGAGCTCGCCCATCGACGTATGGCAGTTCAAAAGCCAGGCCAGCTGGGCATGCGCCGGCACGTGCGACTGCACGAACAGCGTCGCGTTGTCCGGATCGATGCCGGCGGCCAGATACAGGCACAGGAATTCGTGGCAGCGAGCACGCAGCGCGGCGGCGTCCTGGCGCACGGTGATCGCGTGCATGTCGACCAGCGCAAACAGGCAATCATGGGTCGACTGCATGTTCACCCAGTGCTTGAGCGCACCGATGTAATTGCCCAGCGTGAGTTCGCCGGAGGGCTGAATACCGGATAATACGACCGGTCGGGCATGGGCCGAGGACACGAGCTACTACTCCCAGCTGTCGAGAATGACGAACGCGCGAGTATACGGCACCGCGCCGGAAGCGCCGAGCCTATGGCGTCAGGCGGTTTCGTCCCCGTCCAGACCGATCGCCTCGGCGCTGCCCTTGCCCGGGCGCAGGATCCGGGGCACGTCTTCGGTCAGGTCGACCACGGTCGTCGGTTCGACGCCGGTGGCGCCGCCATCCACCACGAGATCAATCTGCCGGTCGAATTCCTCGCGTACCTCGGTGGCCTCGGACAGGGCGCGATCGTCGCGGGCGACCGCGGTCACCGTCATGAAGGGCTCACCGAGCGCATCGACGATCGCACGCGCGACCGGATGACCGGGTACCCGGATGCCGATCGTCTTGCGCTTGGGGTGCGCCAGCCAGTTCGGCACCTGTTTGGACGCCTTAAGGACGAAGGTGTAGGCCCCGGGCGTTGCGGACTTGAGCAGACGAAAACTTGGATTTTCCACCTTGGCGTAATGCGCGATCTCCGACAGGTCGCGGCACACCAGGGTGAAGAAATGATCGCGATCGAGCCCGCGGATCTGCCGGATACGCTCCATCGCGTTACGATCGCCCATGGCGCATGCCAGGCCGTAGGATGAGTCCGTGGGATAGGCCACCACCTGGCCGGCACGCAGCGCACTGGCGACCTTTTCGATACGGCGGGGCTGCGGGGTCTCCGCGTGGATGTGGACGAGTTCGCTCATACATTTATTGTAACCATTCCCGGCCGCATCGCCCATAGTCGAGCCTGGCTGCATACGGCACACTATGATCCCCTATACACCCGTTTCGGGAACCAATTGCCATGGATTACTTTGCTATCGTTTCCTTTGACGTGGCCGAGAGCGCCGACGGTCGGGCCAAGGCCGGTGAAGAGCATCGCCAGCGCTTGCGCGATCTGGATGCCGAAGGCCGCCTGCTGACGGCCGGCCCGCTGCCGCGCACCGACGCCTACGGCAAGATCACCGAGGGTTATCAGGGCAGCATCATCATCGCGGCCTTCGACAGCCTGGAGTCGGCCCGCCAATGGGCGAAAGTCGATCCCTACAACGCCGAAGGCGTATACCTGGAATCCAGGGTCTATCCGTACAAGAAGGTCTTTTAAGCCGTTTCCATGAGTGATCGCATCCATCGTATCCGCGCCGCCCTCGCCACGGGGCTGGACACCGACGACATCGCCATCCGCGACGACAGCCACCTGCATGTCGGCCACGCGGGCGCGGCAACCGGGCTCGGGCATTTTCATGTCACGATCCGGTCGCCGAGGTTCTCCGGATTAAGCCCCATCCAGCGTCATCGACTGGTTTATGACGCGCTGGGCGATCTCATGCAGACCGATATCCACGCGCTGCAGATACGCGCACTGGCCCCCGAGCAATAAAACCGCCAGAAATTGAGGTCAGGACCATCCCCGGGGGCACGCGCCGAGATCGGCGCCAAGGGCGCATATCGATGCGTGGACAAGGCCGTGCCGGCCGGGGCGCATCACCTGACCGTCTACGCCGGCATCGACAATCTGTTCGACGAAAAATATTCAGGCAACATCCGCATTAACAGCGACGGCGGACGTTATTTCGAACCGGCGCCCGGCGGCTCTATCTATACCGGCTTGAAGTTCCGGCTGTAAGGGCTGAGCCGCGGCACGCTCAGCCGCTGAGGAATTCGTTCAAAGTGGCTTCGTCCAGCGCACTGACTCGCAGGGTGCGGCTTTCGACAGGCGCGCCTGCGCCGTCGGCCTTGCGGCGCAGTACCACCAGCGGCTGGTAAGCATCGAATTCGGCTTCGTGGAACGCCACGCGTGGATCGTGCTCAACCGCGCCCGGGGCATAGATGCCACAACGAGCGACGGCATATTCGCTGTCGCCGGCTACGCGAAACTCGCGACGGCCGATACGTTCGCCCGCGGCCTGGAATGCCGCAGCCACCCAATCATCGATGGCCGACCAGGCCTGTTCGGCCATGGCCTCGCGCCGCTCGGCCAGGCGCTCGTTGTCGCCCATCCGCGATTGCACTTCCCCGGTTGTGACCTCGAGCCAGCTTCGCGCCACCCTGCTCATCCTGTATTGGAATCGACGCGATAGACTACGATCTCGGGGCACGGACGGCAAGGCTGCGGCGCCGCGGCGTGACTTGCCTTGATCGTGGACCTGGCACGAGACGATTGAGAACTCGCGCCTCGTTGATATCGCTTGTGTTCGCCCAATGCTCGCTGCAAGCTCCGCTTACTTGGCGATGCCTAGAAACACAGCCAGGCACCGTTCAACCTCCAGCATTGAATCTGGATCAATACGTCCGAACACTTGGCCTACCCTGGAACGTTTAACGGTTATGGCTTTATCTACCATCACCTGCGAAGCTTTCTGCAAGCCATTGGCGTCGCTCGGTTGAATGGCAATACGAAATAAGGGCGCGGCTACTCGAGTGCTTGTTACCGGTAATACGGTCACTGTAGCGTGCTCATGGAATTGATCGGCCTGAATGATGACTGCGGGTCTCGGTTTGCCATAATCGCCTTGAATGGCAATAGTCACAAAGTCGCCCCGCGTCATTCTGTCCAGCCGTCGATATCAGCGAGCGCATCATCCATGAACGCCTGCGTATCGATGTCGGCCCGGTCTGCTGCAGCTGCGAGCCGTGACTGGCGGCGGCATTCTTCCAAAAAACCGGCCCGGCGCGTATCAGGCACCCAGATTTGCACCGGCCGCAGTCCTGCCATGCGCAACGCATCACGATGCTTTCGAACTCTTGAATTGACGTCAGGCATGCTGGAATCCTCCGTTACATGCAACATATTACGCCTTTCAACGTTACATGCAACGGCATGCGCGAACGATCAAGCCGCCCTTTCCTTCGCCGCTATTTGAAATAACGCCGCATTACCGGTCCAACCAACGCCGCACCGCATCAGCCCTCGTGTTCGTCGAGCAATGCCCGCAGGCCAGCCTCGTCGAGAATCGCCACACCCAGCTTTTCAGCCTTGTCGCGCTTGCTGCCGGCGCGCTCGCCAGCCACCACGTAATCGGTTTTTTTCGACACGCTCGAGGTCACTCGGGCGCCGAGTGCCTCCAGACGGTCGCTGGCTTCGTCGCGTGTCAGTGACGCCATGCTGCCGGTCAGCACGAAGGTCCGGCCCGCCAGAGGCTGGGCGGCGGCATCGGTATCCACGCTCGGCCAGTGCACGCCGGCCTCGATCAGGGCGTCGATGACCGCGATGTTGCGCGGCTCGGTGAAGAAATCGGCAATCGACTGTGCCACGCGCGCGCCGACACCCGGCACCGCCTGCAGACCCTCGGCGACCATCGCACGATCGCGGGCGGCCTTGTTGTCCGGATGCTGCGCCTGTACATCGGCCAGCCGCTGGTGATAACGCTGCGCCTCGGCTCTCAGCGCCTCCAGCGTGCCGAAGTGACGCGCCAGGTCGCGCGCCATGGTCTGGCCGACCTCGCGAATGCCGAGGGCGAAGATGAAGCGTTCCAGCGTGGTCTGCTTGGCCGCCTCGATCGAGGCCAGCAGGTTGGCCACGGATTTCTCGCCGTAGCCTTCGCGTTCGACCAGGGCGTCGCGATATTCGGCCAGCGAAAAGATGTCGGCCGGCGAATGCAGCAGCCCCTCGGCGACAAAGGCCTCGATCTGGCGCTCGCCGAGGCCTTCGATGTCGAGCGCGTTGCGCGAGGCGAAGTGCTTGAGTGCCTCGCGTCGCTGCGCCGCGCACACCAGCCCGCCGGTACAGCGCGCCACGGCCTCGCCCTCGACCCGCTCGACCGCCGAACCACAGACCGGACAGGCCGACGGCAGCTCGATCGCTGTGGCCCGGGCACCACGCGCGGCGACGGCCTTGATCTCCGGTATTACGTCGCCGGCCCGCCGCACCACCACGCGATCGCCGATACGAATACCCTTGCGCTCGATCTCGTCCATGTTGTGCAGCGTGGCGTTGGAGACGGTCACACCGCCCACGAAGACCGGTTCGAGCTTGGCCACCGGCGTGAGCGCACCGGTCCGCCCGACCTGGAACTCGACGCTGTTGAGCGTGGTGGTGGCTTCCTCGGCCGGGAACTTGCGCGCAATCGCCCAGCGCGGCGCACGCGCGACGAAACCCAGCTCGTCGCGGCTCGGACCGTCGTCGACCTTGAACACACAGCCGTCGATCTCGATGTCCAGCTCGGCGCGGCGCGCGGCCATGGCTTCGTAGTAAGCCCGACAACCCTGCAATCCGGTGACGCGATCCACATACGGGCTGATGGTGAAACCCCAGTCCGCCAGCAATCGCAGCTGTTCGAAGAGACTGTCGGTGAGTTCGGCGCCGTCGACCCGGCCGATGCCGTAGCCCATGAAGGCCAGCGGACGCGTGGCCGTGATGCGCGAATCCAGCTGGCGCAGGCTGCCCGCGGCGGCGTTGCGCGGGTTGACGAAGGTCTTTTGGCCCTGTGCTTCCAGCCGTGCGTTGAGCGCGTTGAAACGCGAGCGGGCGAGCACGACCTCGCCCCGGATCTCGATGAACGCCGGCGGATGGTCGGTGGCCAGGCGCAGCGGCAGATTGCGGATGGTGCGCGCGTTGGCGGTAATGTCCTCGCCGGTGATGCCGTCGCCACGAGTGGTGGCACGCACCATGACGCCGGCTTCGAAGCGCAGATTCAGCGCCGTGCCGTCGAACTTGGGCTCCGCGCAGTAGACCAGCTCATCCACGCCGGCACCTTCGCGGGCGCGCCGATCGAACTCGGCCAGTTCGTCGTCGTCGAAGCAGTTCGCCAGCGACAACATCGGCGTCGCATGCTCGACCGACTGGAATTCATCCACCGGCGGCGCGCCGACACGCTGGGTCGGCGAATCGGGCGTGACCAGCGCCGGGTACTCGGCCTCGAGGGCCTCCAGCTCGCGAAACAGGCGATCGTACTCGGCGTCCGAAATGGTCGGTTCGGCTTCGATGTAATAGGCACGGCTGTGCTCAGCCAGCGCCCGGGCGAGCGCCCGGGCGCGCTTGCGCTTGGCGGCCGGAACGGGCTCGCTCATCAGCGCCGGCGACCGAGCTGAGCCCGACGGTCGATGTCGGCGATCTGGTCGAGTATGTACTGCGCCGTCTGCGCCTTGAGCAAGGCACGGTTGTCGTCGAGCACCTGCCCGCCAAGGTCGGTGGCCAGCTGGTTCGCGGTTTCCATCATGTCGCGCATCGCGGGCCGGCCCTCGATCGGCGCGGGCACCAGCAGGAACAGGGTCAGGCCCGGGGTGGTCAGCTGATCCTGGTCGACCGGATCCAGCGTGCCCGGCTTGAGCATGTTTGCCACACAAAAAACCGACTCGGTCACGCCGTGAACTTCGGTGACCCGGTGATACAGATCATTGAGGCCGAACTTGAGATCGGCCCGGGCCAGGCTTTCGTGAATGCTCGGCCCGTCGAAGACATGCCCCTCGGGTGCCGCGACGTAGAGCACGAACAACTGCGACTGATCGCTGCGCTCGGGTGCGACCATCTCGACACGCTCGGTCGCGGCCGGCGGAATCTCGGTGTCCGGGCCCGGCGCGTCGCCCTCGCCGCCAGCCGGTTGATCCAGGCCGCGCGGCGTCTCGGCTTCGCTGGAACGCACCGTGGTTCGATCGCGCGGCGCGCTGTCGGCTGGCGCTTGCCCGTTGGCGTCGGGCGCGGCTGGCCTGCGCCGCACCGCCGTCGGCTGGCGTACCGCGCGCGTACGGTCCGTGGCCTCGGGATCGGCCGCCTGTTCGGCCTCGCGGGCGCGCGCGGCCTCGACCGCCGCCTTGCGGTCGGCCGGCGTTTCCTTGTTGATCGTGCGTACGCCGACGATATACGAATCGCCGCCGCCCGGTGCGCGCTCGCTGCCCCCGGCCGCGGGGTCGTCCATGCCCTGCCAGGGATCGCCCCCGCCCTGACGACGGATATACCAGTAGACGCCGGCAACGACGACGACGACGAGAATGAGAACAAGCCACTGCACGATAGACATAGGCGACGAGAACGAAAGTGGATGAGGGACCGTGGGCGGCGCGGACGCTAGCCGGCGAGATCCAACGCCTGATCGATGTCGACGCTGACCAGCCGGGATACGCCGGGCTCGGCCATGGTCACGCCGTGGAGTTGTTCGGCCAATTCCATGGTCAGTTTATTATGCGTGATGACGATGAACTGCACCTGTGCGGACATCTTGCGCACCAGTTCACAAAAACGCGAGACGTTGGCATCGTCGAGCGGCGCGTCGATCTCGTCGAGCATACAGAATGGCGCCGGATTGAGCTCGAACAGTGCGAACAGAAGCGCCACCGCGGTCAGCGCCTTTTCGCCGCCGGACAACATCTGGATCGAGGCGTTGCGCTTGCCGGGCGGCCGCGCCATCACGCGCACGCCAGTGGTCAGCCAGTCCTCGTCGGTCAGTTCGAGCGCGGCCTCGCCGCCGCCGAACAATTGCGGAAACATTTCCGAGAAGCGGCTGTTGACCTGATCGTAGGTGGACTTGAAGCGCTGACGCGTCTCGCGGTCGATCTTGGCGATCGCCTGCTCCAGGGTCGACAACGCCTCGGACAGGTCCGCGTGCTGCTCGCCGAGGTATTGCTCGCGCGCGGCGACTTCGTCGTATTCCTCGATCGCCGCCAGATTGATGGCGCCGAGCCGGGCGATCCGGCGTTCGATGGCTTCAATCGCTTCATTCCAGGCGTCGACGGTGGCGTCCTCGGGCAGCGTCCGGGCAATATCGGCCGGCGCTTCGCCCAGTTCCGACAACTGTTCCACCACGCCCTGGCGCCGGACGCCCGCCGTTTCGACGTCGACCTTGGCCTGTTGCAGGCCGTCGCGCGCACTCTCGGCGACCTGCTCGGCGTTCATCGCCGCCTGCGCACTCTGTTCCAACTCGTTTTCACGCGCGGTCAATGATTCGCGTGCCGCACGCAATTCGCGCTCGGCGCGCGCCTGGATTTCACGTGCCGCATGCAAATCGTCCGCGCTGTATTCGCTGGCCGCCTGTTCGCCGGGGCCACTGGCGTCGAAACGTTCCAGCTGACCATTGACATCGTCCAGGGCGGTTTGGGTATCCGCCAATCGCGAGGCGAGGTTCTCCCGCCGGCTCGCCAGCTGCGACAGGGCGCTGTCGAGTTCGCTCAGGCGACGCTCGGCGGCGGCCGCCTCGCTGCGCGCCTTGTCCCGTGCGTTACGCGTCGCCGCCAGCGTATCGCGCGCCTGCTGGCGAGCAGCGGCGAAGCGCTCGGCCTCGGTCTCCAGCTCGGCAACCCGGGCCTGGGCGGCGTCGGCCTGCGCGCTGGCCTCGGCATACTGGCTGGCCAGCTCGGCCAGCTCCGCTTCGATCTCGGCATCGCGGCGCCGCGTCTGCTCGACCCGCAGGCGCTCGCCTTCCAGCTCGGCGCGCCGCGTTTCCAGCGCGCGCTGGCTCTGGCCGACCCGTTCATCCAGTTCGCTGGCCTGGGCACGACGGGTCTCGAGCTGCTCACGCCGTTCGGCCAGTGCGGCCTCGCTGGCGGAACGGCGCGCGTCGAGATCGCGTACTTCGTCGTCGAGCGCGGCGATCCGTTGCTCGCGCTCGAACACGCCGCGTTCGGCCGATTCCGGGGCCGGCGTGGTGAGACTGGTGGCACCGATCCGACAGCCGTCCGGGGTGACCAGCAGCTGATTCGGGCCCAGTTGCTCGCGCGCCGCCAGCGCCCGCGACAGGTCCGGGGCCACGAAAACATGGGCGGCCGCCGCCCGGATCGCGGCCGGCCCGTCGATGCCCTCGGCCAGCGCAGCCAGACCGGCCGGCGGCTCGGGCGTCGCGACCGCCGGCTCGCGATCGGATTCGATCAGGGTGACGGGCTCGTTGGGCCACGCCGATGCATTGGCCGAACCGGCCAGGCTTTCCACCGTGAAACCACGCAGCAGCGCGCCCAGCGCGGCTTCGGCCGCGGCCCGCCAGTCGTCACGCACCTGTACGCGGCGTGCTACGCCCTGGGCCTGGCCATACCCGCAGGCCGCCAGCCAGGTATTGATCGCTTCGTCGTCTTCGCGCAGCACGGCCTGCTGCATCTTGCGCTCAGAGGCCAGCTCGGCCTGGCGCTCGCCGAGCGCGGTACGCTGCGTCGTCAGTTGCTGTTCCAGTTCTGCTATTTCGGCGCGTAACGCGTCGATGGCTTCGGCCGTGGTCGCGGCCTGCTCGCGATCGAACTCGAGCTGTTGCGTGCGGGCCGCGACGTCCTGTTCGCTCGCGGCGAGCGCCGACTCATCGATCGTGGGCAGGCGTTCGCGCTCGCCGCGCCGTGCGGCGTCGCGCTCGGCCAACGCGTCGCGTTGTTGTGCCGCATAGCGTGCGCGCGTGCGCTCGGCGTCGAGTTGCTGCACCGGGTTGTGCTCGCCCGCGTTGAACGCATCCCAGGCGGTCTCGGCCTGCGTGGCCTCTTGCTCGGCCGCCGCCAGGCGCTCGCGCGCCGCCTCCAGGCCGGCCGCCGCGGCATCGCGCTCGGCCTGGCGGGTCTGCTGTTCGGCCGCCAGCGCCCGGTCGGCCTCGTGATCGGCCTCGCGTCGTTGCGCCAGTGCATCGCGCCGGTCGAGCAGCGCCTGGCGCTCGCGCTGGCGCATCTGCGCAACTTCGCGGGCATGATCGAGCGCCTGTTCGATCCGCCCGACATTCGCCTGGGCGTCGTAGAACGCGGCCTGGCGGTTCTGTACTTCGGTCATTGCCTGCTGTTGCGCCTTGTTGGCCGCCTCGCGCGCGCTTTCAGCCCGGCGGCGTGCCGAGATCGCCTCGCGCAGCCGATCCTCGGCCGCGCGCAGCGTGGCCTCGGCGGCCTCGACTTCGCCGGCGCGCGCCTGCCAGCGCAGGGTGAGCAATTCCGCCCGCAACCGGCGCTCGTCCGCCTTGTAGCTCTTGTACTTCTCGGCGTTGGCGGCCTGGCGCTTGAGCGTGCCCAGGCGCTGGCTCACCTCGGAGATGAGATCGTCCAGTCGTTCCAGGTTCTCGCGCGTATGCCGAATACGGTTCTCGGTCTCGCGGCGGCGCTCCTTGTATCTGGAGATGCCGGCCGCCTCTTCGAGCACCTGGCGCATGTCTTCCGGCTTGGCCTCGATCAGGCGGTTGACCGCGCCCTGCTCGATCACGGCGTAGTTGCTGCGGCCACCCAGGCCGGTGCCGAGAAACAGGTCCACCACGTCGCGCCGACGCGCCCGCGTGTTGTTGATGAAGTACTTGGAGCCGCCGTCGCGGCTCAGTTCGCGCCGGATGGATATTTCACCGAAGGCACCGTACTGCCCGCCGAGCTTGCCTTCGCTGTTGTCGAACCGCAGCTCGACCGATGCCCGCCCCACCGGCTTGCGGGCATGCGAGCCATTGAAGATGACATCTTCCAGCGCCTCGCCCCGCAGTTGCCGCGCGCTCGACTCGCCGGTCACCCAGCGCACGGCGTCAATTACGTTCGATTTGCCGCAACCGTTGGGCCCGACGACGCTGGTCAGATTCGAGGCCAGCGAGAGCGTCGTCGGATCGACGAACGACTTGAAACCGGCGAGCTTGATCTGGGTCAGACGCATGCCATGTTCAGCCCGCTACGCCGATCGTGATGCCTTGGATTTCGCGCATTGTCGCCCCTGACACGGCTACGCGCCGCTACGCATGCAAAGCCGGCTAGTGTAACCTAGCGCCGCGTTGATCCGACACGATGCCATCGCCCCATGCCTAGTTCCCCGAGCCGTTCACTGGAAACCTTCGACAACCCGAAGCCCGAGCGCGATTACACGATCCGCATGCGGATTCCGGAGTTCACCTGCCTGTGTCCCGTGACCGGCCAGCCCGACTTCGCCACGCTCCATCTCGAATACGTGCCGGAGGCGAGTTGCGTGGAACTGAAGTCACTCAAGCTCTATATCTGGTCGTATCGCGACGAGGGCGCATTCCACGAGGCCGTCACCAATCGGATTCTGTCGGACCTCGTCGCCGCCACCGCGCCGCGCTTCATGCGCCTGACCGCCGAGTTCTGGGTCCGTGGCGGCATCGATACCACGGTGATCGCCGAACATCGGGCCGAGGGCTGGCAACCGGCGCCGCGGGTCGATCTCGCGTAACGCCGGCGGCAGACGCTGAACACGACGGCTACAGCGTGCCGCACCGCTATCGCAAGGGCGCCAGGTTGTGGCCGTCGACGCGAACACGCGTGCCGGTACTGAGGCCGTTGACCGAATTCAGCGTCACGCTGCGGGTGCCACCGGTATCCATGGCCACGTTGACCCGATACACGGTGACCTTGCGGATATGCTTTTCGGCGGCGTTGCCGGCATAGGCGCCGCCAAGCGCGCCGGCAATCTCGGCAATGGTCTTGCCGGCACCGTGGCCGATCTGGCTTCCGATGGCCCCGCCCGCAACGCCACCGGCCACCGCGCCGACACCGCTACCATGCTGCGCATTGCGCTGGATCGGTGTGATTGAACTGATCGTGCCGCAGTCGCTACATACCGGCTTGGAATGGCTGCGGGCCTGCTCCCGCGCGTGGCTGCGGGCCTGCGCTGTCTTGTGCTCCGATGCCTGTTTGGCCTCGCTCTGTTTCTGCCTGGCGCGCGCTTGATCCTGTTTGGCGTCGGCGACTTTTTTCTGTGCCTCTTTCTTCTTGGCCGACGCCTTGGCTTCGGCTGCCTGCTGTTGCGCCTGTGCCAGGTTTTTCTGTGCCTGTTCGAGGTTCTGGTTGGCCTGCTGTAATTGCGCCTGGGCGTTGTCCGCCTGATCCTGCTTGCTCTTGGAACAGGCCGTCAGGCCCAACGCCGGGATGAGCAGCGCCAGGGCGGCGGCGTGAAGCAACGATGGTGAGATCATGTCGTAACTCGCTGTCTGAAACGTCATCGGGCAGCCGATACGGCATTGAACACCGCCGGAACGACTACAATGGCGGCTTTATTCTAGAACGCGCCAAGCGAACGATAGATGAATCCCGTCAGCGAACTGGTCATCGGACCCAGCTATCTGGCGCGCGGTTTCGGCCTGTTGCGCGCGCCGAGACTGCGCCGCTATGTGGTGGTGCCCATCGTCGTGAACATCACCCTGATCGTTGCCCTGGTCAGCCTGCTCGGCTGGCAGATCGACGACTGGCTCACGCACTGGCTGGCCGGCCTGCCGCACTGGCTGGCCTGGCTCGAGGACGTGCTCTGGTGGCTGGCGATGATCCTGTGCACCCTGGCCTTCTGTTACCTGTTCACACTGCTCGCCAATCTCATCGCCAGCCCGTTCAACGGCATGCTCTCGGCGCGCGTGGAACAACTGCGAACCGGAAACGAGCCGAACAGCGGCTTGAGTATCGCCGGCGAGATGTGGGACGGGCTGATCGGCGAACTGCGGCGCCTGCGCTATTACGCCACACGCGCGGCGCTGCTGGGGCTGGTCAGCCTGGTGCTGCTGTTCATCCCGGTGGCCAACCTCGCGATTGCGCCACTCTGGTTCGTATTCGGCGCCTTTATGCTGGCCTTCGAGTATCTCGACCTGCCCATGGCGAATCGCGGCATGGCATTCGACGACAAGATGCAGCACCTGTACGCACACGGCTGGCGCCACCTCGGGTTCGGGAGTGTGGTGACACTGGCCACCGCGATTCCCCTGGCCAATCTGGTGGTCGTGCCGGCCGCAGTCATCGGCGCCACGCTGCTCTATATCGAAACCGACGCCCCACCGTCCGGGGACCGGCCGACCCGCGCCCGGGGCTGACGCACCGGGGCGGGCCGCCGACGTTCGGCGACCATCCGCGGCTGCGCACGACGGCGCCATGCACCCGGCCGAATGCATGCCCATGGCGATGTTTGATTGCATACCGGCATCATTTTTGCTAAAGCTACGCGCTGTTTGTCGACCCGAGAACACAATGGCGACTACGGAAAACACCTCAAAACTCGACGCGCCTCAAGAGTTTACGCCCTACGTCCCGTCCGAGGACGAGGAGTATATGAATGAAGCGCAGCGCGAACACTTCCGCAGCATCCTCGTTCAGTGGAAAAAAGAGCTGATGGAGGAAGTCGATCGCACGATGCATCACATGAAGGATGAGGCGGCCAATTTCCCCGATCCAACCGACCGCGCGAGCCAGGAGTCGGAGTTCAGCCTCGAACTGCGAACGCGGGACCGTGAGCGCAAGCTGATTCGCAAGATCGACCAAGGCATCGCCCGGGTCGACCGGGACGAATACGGTTTCTGCGAAACCTGCGGTACCGAGATCGGCATCCGCCGCCTGGAGGCCCGCCCGACAGCCACGCTCTGCGTCGACTGCAAAAGCCTCGACGAGATCCGCGAGCGTCAGCTCGGGCGCTAGGGCCTGCGGCCGCTGCAGGCGGCCACAGGCGCTTGTTGCACCAGACCGGCCCCGCCGGGGCCGGTCCCGGGCGGCCGCGTCTGGCACACTGACGGAGTCGCCCGCGACCTGTCGTAATCGAGACGCCGATGTCCTCCCAGCGGATCATCAAGAAATATCCGAATCGACGGCTGTATGACACTGAAGTCAGCCGCTACATCACGCTCGAGAACATTCGCCAGCTCGTCATCGCCAACGAGGACTTCAAGGTCGTGGACAAGCGCAGCGGGCACGACATCACCCGCAGCATCCTGCTACAGGTGATTAGCGAGCAGGAGGAAGGCGGCAATCCGATCTTTCGGACCGAGGTGTTACGCAACATCATTCGCTTCTATGGCGACTCGATGCAGAGCACCATGAGCTCGTATCTCGAGCTGTCGCTCGAATTCTTCAACGAGCAGCAGTCCCAGTTCCGGGACCGATTGCGCCGTTTGCTGGGGGCGAACAACCCGCTCGCCGCTCTGCGCGAGCTATCCCAGGACCAGCTGCCCATATGGCGCAGCGTGCGCCGCGAGTTTCTCGCCAACATGGCGCGCCGTGACTCGTCATCAGCGAAAGAGCAGGCAACCGGGCGCCCCGAAGACGGCGGACCGACCGGCGCCGGGCGTAACCCGCCATCCGATTGAATGGGCCGGGAAAATTTCTGGCGACGACGCTTGATTTATACGAAAGTCGTACTATACTTAGTTCATGGTCGCGAAGGCGATCACCGAATCTCCTCCGAAAGGCCTAACGGCCTTTCTCGCACTTAGCCCCCTTATCCAAGGGGGCTTTTTTTATGGTCACGATCCCATGGCCCGGCGCGCGCTGCAGTGGCCGGGCCGCGCCGGCGCGAGGGTGATCAGAGCGCATGAAAAAGGCGCCCCCGGGGAGGCGCCTTTCGCGTTGCCGCCAGACCAGCAACCGAAGCGATCAGCCCTCGGTGCTTTCCTCGGGCTCAGCCAGTTCCTTCATCGAAAGCCGGACACGGCCCTGACGATCGACTTCCAGCACCTTGACCTTGACCATCTGACCTTCGGAGAGCTCGTCCGTGACGTTCTCCACACGATGCGGCGCGATCTGGGAAATATGCACCAGACCGTCGCGGCCCGGCGCCAGGTTGACGAAGGCGCCGAAGTCGACAATGCGAACGACCTTGCCTTCGTAGATCTGGCCGGCCTCGATGTCCTTGGTGATCTCCTCGATACGCTGGATCGCGAGATCCGCCGCCGACTTGTCGACCGCGGCCACATGGATCGTGCCGTCGTCCTCGATATCGATCGACGCGCCGGTTTCCTCGGTGATGGAGCGGATCGTCGCGCCGCCCTTGCCGATCACGTCGCGGATCTTCTCCGAATCGATCTTGATCGTGAAGATGCGCGGCGCCCACTCGGAGACTTCCTTGCGCGGTGCGTCGATCGCCTCGGACATGACGTCCAGGATGTGCAGACGGCCTTCCCTGGCCTGGTCCAGCGCGACTTCCATGATCTCGCGCGTAATGCCGCCGATCTTGATATCCATCTGCAGCGCGGTGATGCCGTTCTTGGACCCGGCCACCTTGAAGTCCATGTCGCCGAGGTGATCCTCGTCGCCCAGGATATCCGTGAGCACAGCGAACTTGTCGCCTTCCTTGATCAGGCCCATGGCCACACCGGCGACCGGCGCCTTGATCGGCACGCCCGCGTCCATCAACGCCAGGCTCGTGCCGCAGACCGAGGCCATGGAGGACGAGCCATTGGATTCGGTGACTTCCGAGACCACGCGCATGACGTAGGGGAACTCGTTCTCGAGATCCGGCAACACGCCCATGATACCGCGCTTGGCCAGCTTGCCGTGGCCAATCTCGCGCCGCTTCGGACTGCCCATGAAGCCGGTCTCACCCACGCAGTACGGGGGAAAGTTGTAGTGCAGCATGAACGGGTCTTCATACTTGCCTTCGACTGCATCGATGAGCTGGGCATCGCGACCCGTGCCGAGCGTGGCGACCGCCAGGGCCTGGGTCTCGCCGCGGGTGAACAACGCCGAGCCATGGGTCCGTGGCAGCACGCCGGTACGAATGGTCAGGTCGCGCACGGTGCGCGTGTCGCGCCCGTCGATACGCGGCTCGCCTTCGAGGATCCGCGAGCGCACGGTCTTCTTCTCGAGATCGCCGAGTGCAGCCTTCACGTCTTCACGCGAGTAGCCTGTCTCGTCTTCGGTCGCCACCAGTTCCTCGACGACCTTGTCCTTGATCTCGCCCAGCCGTGTCTGGCGCTCCTGCTTGTCGGCGATCTGGTAGGCGGCGGTGACGTCCTCGCCGGCAATGCGCGCGACCGCCTCGGCCAGCGACTGGTCCTTCTCGGCCGCCTGCCAGTTCCAGGCCGGCTTGGCGGCTTCCGCTGCCAGCGCACTGATCGCCTGGATCGCGGCCTGCAACTGTTCGTGGCCGAACAGCACCGCCCCCAGCATGATCTGTTCCGACAGCTGCTTGGCTTCGGATTCCACCATCAGCACAGCGTCGGACGTACCGGCGACGACGAGGTTGAGGTCGCTTTCCTTGATCTGGGTCGCGCTCGGATTGAGTACGTACTCGCCATTGGCATAACCCACGCGTGCCCCGCCGATGGGGCCGTCGAACGGCATGCCCGACAGCGCCAGCGCGGCCGAGGCGCCGATCATCGCGGGAATGTCGGGATCGATCTCGGGATCGACCGACATCACCGTGGCAATGATCTGGACTTCGTTATGGAAATCCTTGGGAAACAGCGGCCGGATCGGACGATCGATCAGACGGCAGGTCAGCGTTTCCTTCTCGCCCGGGCGGCCTTCGCGCTTGAAGAACCCGCCGGGGATCTTGCCGCCGGCATAGGTGCGCTCCTGGTAATTGACGGTCAGCGGAAAGAAATTCGCATCGGGCTTGGCTTCCTTTTTCCCGACCGCGGTGACGAGCACCACGGTGTCGCCCATGCTGACCTTGACCGCGCCATCCGCCTGGCGCGCGATTTCACCGGTTTCCAGCGTGACGTCGTGCTCGCCGTACTGGAACGTTTGCCGGCTGGTGACTTCTACTTTACTCACGTATTTCTTCCTGGCTTCTTGCTTTCTGAAACAAAAAAGCGCCCGGCTCGGGCATCCCGAGGGGCGCTTTGGCGATCAAGCGAAAATGATCGCGCGCTTAGCGACGCAGACCAAGATCCTGAATGATCGTCTTGTAGCGGTTGGCGTCATGACGCTTGACGTAATCGAGCAGCTTGCGGCGACGGTTGACCATCTTCAGCAGGCCACGACGCGAATGGTGATCCGCCTTGTGCTGGTCGAAATGCGCGCCGAGCTGGCTGATACGGGTGGTCAGCAGCGCGATCTGCACTTCGGGCGAGCCGGTATCGCTGCTTCCGCGGCCATATTTCTCGATAACGTCGGCTTTTTCTTGCGTCGACAGAGCCATAATCACTCCTGGAGTTGTCTTGGCGAGCCCGCGCAACTGGATTGTGCTGCAGTCTGGCTTTTTCCAAATCGGGGCCGAGTCGACGTTCAGCTCACCCTTTGGGAAAAGCCCGTGCGTTGGCCAGTTGCCTGATGGGACCGCCGGGTTCAGTGGAGGCGGTATTCTAGCGGCGAAAGCGCGCGCTTACAACCGCTAAAAAGGCGATTTTCCGCGCGTTTCGCCGTTTTTCACGGTTGCGGCCGCGCGAACAACCGCTTCGGGCGAAGCGCGCCATCGCCCGGGCAATAGCCCAGGCCCAGGAGGTGCCCCGCCGGCGACACCACGCGCAATAGCCCGTCGCGCGCCGGCCAGTCGCCGTATACCGTTCGACCCTGCAGGATCGCGTCGGCCTGCGCGGCATCAACCGATGCCGCCGGCCAGTCGCCGATCAGGGCCGAAACCGGCCGCAGCCAGCCATGCAGGCGCGCCGGCTCGTCGCGAGCCGCGGCCTCGATCGACGCGAGATCGACCATCGGCTCATCGTCACCGAGCGAGCCGACCCGGGTGCGGCGCAACGAGGCGACATGCGCGCAACCGCCCCAGGCGCGCGCGATGTCCTCGACCAGCGTGCGCACGTAGGTCCCGCTGCTCACGGCCACGTCGAGCGTCAGGGTATCCGCATCGGCCGCAACCACGTCGAGCGCGTGTACCGTGATCGTTCGCGGCTCGCGTTCGATGGTGCGGCCTTCGCGTGCGTATTCGTAGAGCGGTTTGCCGTCGACTTTCAGCGCCGAATACATCGGCGGAACCTGCGTCTGGACGCCGACGAATCCGGCCACTAGCGCCGCCAGCGCATCGCCCGTGGGCGTGGCCACATCACTGCTTCGCGACCACTCGCCTTCGGCATCGCCGGTCGTGGTTTCCTGACCGATACGCGCGGTGACCCGGTAATGCTTGTCGGCCGCCAGCAGATAGGAGGACAGTTTGGTCGCCTCGCCAAGACATACGGGCAACAGACCGGTCGCCAGCGGATCCAGACTGCCGGTATGGCCGGCCTTGCGGGCATCGAACGCCCGCCGGACCCGCTGCAGCGCCTGATTCGAGGACACGCCGAGCGGCTTGTCCAGAAGAATCACACCGTCGATGTCCCGGCCCTTGTTACGACGCGCCACGATCCGGGTCCGCCGTATCGTCCTCGCGGGCGGTGGACTCGGCGTTGTCACGGTCTTCGCGCACCGCGCCGGAGATGATCTGGTCCAGACGCTGGGCTTCCCGCTCGGTTGCATCCTCGATGAAGCGCAGATCCGGCATCACCCGCAACCGCAGGCGCTGGCCGAGATGCTTTTTGAGAAAACCCCGGGCCGCCCGCAGCCCCGCGATCGCCTCCGCCGATTTCTCGGCGGGGGCGGTCACGTCGAAGTTGCTGACAAACACCTTCGCGTATTTCAGATCCGGGGACACCTCGACATCGGTGATCGTGACGAACGTCACCCGGGGATCCTTGACCTGCGTGGCGATGAGGACCCCCAGCTCGCGCTTGAGCTCCTCACGGACCCGCTGATGACGTGAGAATTCGCGTCCCATCGCCGGCTCAGGCGGTCTCTGAGTCGGCGACCTTGCGCTGAACCTCGGTGCGCTCATACACCTCGATCTGATCGCCCGGCTTGATGTCGTTGTAGTTCTTCACGCCGATGCCGCATTCGGTGCCGGCCGGCACGCGATCCACCGCGTCCTTGTGGCGCCGCAGCGATTCCAGTTCGCCCTCGTAGATCACCACGTTGTCGCGCAGCACGCGGATCGGCTGACCCCGCACCACCGCACCGTCGGCGACCACGCAACCCGCGATCGCGCCGAGCTTGGAGGAGCGGAACACATCGCGCACCTCGGCCAGGCCGATGATTTCTTCGCGCAGCTCGGTGCCCAGCAGACCGCTCACCGCATCGGTGACGTCCTGGATCGCCTCATAGATCACGCTGTAGTAGCGCACATCGACACCGGCTTCCGCGATCGTCTTGCGCGCCTGGTTATCGGCACGCACGTTGAAACCGATGATGATCGCCTGTGAAGCCAGCGCGAGTTCGACGTCGGATTCGCTGATACCGCCGACACCACTCGAAATGATCCGGATCTTGACCTCTTCGCTCGGGATCTTGCGCAGCGATTCGACCAGCGCTTCCACGCTGCCCTGCACGTCGCCCTTGATGAGCAGGTTGAGATCCTTGGTTTCAGTCGGGCCGTCGTCGCCAATCGCGGAGAACACCTCCTCGAGCCGTGCCGCCTGTTGCTGGGCCAGCTTCGACTCGCGCTGATGCTCCTCGCGCTGGGCGGCGATTTCACGCGCCTTCTTCTCGTTCGCCACCACGAAAGCATCGTCGCCGGCTTCCGGGGTGCCCGACAAACCCAGCACCTCGACCGGTATCGACGGGCCAGCCTCCTTCACCTGCTCGCCGAGCTCGTTGAACATCGCCCGGACGCGACCGTAATGCGGCCCCGCGAGAATACTGTCGCCGCGCTTGAGCTTGCCGGCCTTGACCAGAATGGTCGCCACCGGGCCGCGGCCCTTCTCCAGGCTGGATTCGATTACCACGCCGCGCGCGGCGACATCGATCGGCGCCTTGAACTCGGAAACCTCGGCCTGCAACAGCACCGCGTCCAGCAGGTCGTCGATGCCTTCGCCGGTCTTGGACGACACCGGCACTACCTGCACGTCGCCGCCCCAGTCCTCGGGAATGATGTCCTCGGCCGACAGGCCCGACTTGACCTTGTCCATGTCGGCGCCACTGACATCCATCTTGGTCACGGCGACCACGATGGGCACGCCGGCGGCGCGCGCATGCTGGATCGATTCCCGGGTCTGCGGCATGACGCCGTCATCCGCGGCCACGATCAGTATTGCGATATCGGTGATCTCGGCACCGCGTGCCCGCATGCGCGTGAACGCCGCGTGGCCCGGGGTGTCGATGAACGTGATCGCGCCCTTGTCGTGCTGCACGTGGTAGGCGCCGATATGCTGGGTAATACCACCGGCCTCGCCCGCCTGCACCTTGGTGCGGCGGATGTAGTCCAGCAGCGAGGTCTTGCCGTGGTCGACGTGGCCCATGATGGTCACCACCGGCGCCCGGGGCACGCCCTCGACCTGCTCTTCCTCGGCCCGCACTTCCTGGGCCAGCGCCTCTTCGGCGGTTTCCGAATGCACGGGCTTCGGGTTGTGGCCCATTTCCTCGACGATGATATGCGCGGTTTCCTGATCAACCGTCTGGTTGATGGTCGCCATCACACCGAGGCGCATCATGCGCTTGAGCACTTCACCGCCCTTGACTGCCATCTTCTGCGCCAGATCGGCCACGGTGATGGTCTCGGGAATCTCGATGTCGCGCACAACCGGGGCTGTCGGGCGTTCGAAGGTATGCTCGGTGGCCACGTTGACGTTCTTCTGACGCCGACCGCCGCCCCGCTTCTTCTTGTCCTTGCGCCGGCCCTGCTTGCCTTCGGCGACATGCAGTTCCTTGCGCGGCTTGTTGTCACCGGCAGGCGCCTTGGCGGCGGCACCCGCGCCGGCTGTGCTTTCAGCGCCGCGGGCACGCTCGCGCTCACGCGCCACATCCTCTTCCGTGCGACCGTGGCTTTCGGCTGCGCGCCGCAGGTTTTCCTGCGCACGCGAGCGCGCGGCGTCGACCCGAACCCCGAGACGGGCGCGCTCACGCTCCATCGCCTCGCGACTGGCCTGGGCCTCGGCATCCTTTCGCGCCTGGATCTGGGCCTGACGCTTGGCCTCGGCTTCGGCGCGCTGGCGCTCTTCCTCCTCGCGCCGGGCACGATCCTCGGCCTCCTTGCGCTCGCGCTCCTCGCGCTGCGCGCGCTCGGCGGCCTCCGCCTCGACGCGCGCCTGCTCGGCGGCCTGGTCGAGCTCCTGGCTCTGCGCCGGCTGCGCGCTCGCCTCGCTCTCCGACTTGTCGTCCGCGGATTCCTGACCGCGGTTCGCGAACGTGCGCCGCTTGCGCACCTCGACACTGACCGTACGGCCCGACGATCCACCACGCCCGGTGTTGACCTTGAGCTCCGACGTTGAACGTCGGCGCGACGACACGCCGGACCGCTTGGTACCGAGCTTTCCGCCCGAGCGGCCTGTGTCCGCCGAGCGCAAGTGACGCAACAGCTTGAGTTTATCGTCGTCGCTGATCTGATCGTCGGCCGTGGAAGCGGATACGCCCGCCTCGGCCAAGCGCGAGACAAGTCGCTCCACCGGAATACCGACTTCCGATGCCAGCTGTTTGACTGTCGTTTGCGCCATATTTTGCTTACTCCGTGGTGCCCACGCGCTATCGGCGGGGCCATCCGTTCCGTTCGATCGCCCTAATTATTCTGCGCTGGCCTGCTCATCGGCAAACCAGTGCGCCCGGGCGGCCATGATCAGCTCGCCGGCGGCCTTCTCGTCGATCTCGACCAGCTCCATGAGCTCGTCGGCGCCGAGTTCGGCCAGCTCGTCGCGCGAGGCCACGCCGGCTGCCGCCAGCTGGCCCGCGAACTGTTCGTCGACACCGTCGACTTCGAGCAGATCCGGCTCATATTCCGCGTCGCCGCCTTCGGCGCTCGAGATCGCCTTGGACAGCAGGTAATCGCGTGCGCGACTGCGCAACTCCTCGACGATATCTTCGTCGAATTCCTCGATCTCGAGCAATTCAGCCTCGGGCACGTAGGCGATTTCCTCAGTCGAGGTGAAACCTTCCTGAACGAGGATAACTGCGACCTCGTCATCGACATCGAGTTGTTCGCGAAACATGACCTGAAGCTGTTCACCTTCGGCCTCGCTCTTCGCGTCCGCGTCCTCGAGCGTCATGACGTTGAGCTTCCACCCCGTCAGCTCGGAGGCCAGACGAATATTCTGACCACCGCGGCCAATCGCCTTGGCCAGGGAATCCTCAGCGACCGCCAGGTCCATACTACCCGAATCCTCGTCAAGAACGATGGATTCGACATCCGCCGGCGCCATGGCATTGATCACGAATTGTGCCGGATTCTCATTCCACATGATGATATCAATGCGTTCGCCGGCAAGCTCGTTGGACACGCTTTGCACCCGTGAGCCGCGCATGCCGACGCAGGCGCCGACCGGGTCGATCCGGCGATCCTTGGCCTGCACCGCGATCTTGGCACGCAGGCCCGGATCGCGCGAGGCCCCGCGCAGCTCGATCAGGCCCTGACCGACTTCCGGCACCTCGAGCTTGAACAGTTCGATGAGAAACTCCGGCTTGCTGCGGGACACGAACAGCTGCGGACCACGCTGTTCGGGACGCACATCATACAGATAACCGCGGACACGGTCGCCCGGGCGCATCGGCTCGCGCGGGATCATCTGATCGCGCGGGATGATCGCCTCGGCGTTACCGCCCAGGTCGAGAATCACCGAACCGCGCTCCATGCGCTTGACCAGCCCCGTGATCAACTCACCGACACGGTGCCTGTAGGCGTCCACGATCTGCGCTCGCTCGGCCTCGCGCACTTTCTGCACGATAACCTGCTTGGCCGCCTGCGCCGCGATACGGCCGAACTCGACCGACTCCATCGGTTCCTCGATGTAATCGCCGACCTCGACTTCGGGATGCGTTTCGCGCGCGGTCTCGAGTGAAATCTCGCGATCCGGGGCTTCAATGAACACCGGCTCGCCATCCTCGCCCTCGGCACCGGGATCGATCACCTGCCAGCGACGAAACGTCTTGTAATCGCCGGTCTTGCGGTCGACTTCGACACGCACCGCGATCTCCCCGCCATGCTTCTTGCGGGTCGCTGACGCCAGCGCGGCCTCGATCGCCTCGAAGATGATCTCGCGATCGACGCCTTTCTCGTTCGATACCGCTTCGGCGACTAAAAGGACATTTTTATTCATCACACCACCTGAGTGTTTCGCTTACGCCGGCCCGGAGGGACCGTTGCAGACCCGATCCGTCGCCTCACTCGTCGTTGTCGAATACCGGCTCCAGTCGCGCTTTGGCCATATCGCCCAAAGGCAGATCGTATGTGGCGTCATCACACGCCAACTCAACCACCTCACCCTTCACGGCATGAATTCGACCCTTGAACTTCCGCTGACCCGACACCGGCGCAAACATCTGCACGCGCGCGCGCTCGCCGACAAAGCGTTGAAAATGCGCCGCGCTGGCGAGCGGCCGGTCCAGACCCGGCGAAGACACTTCGAGCTGGTAACTCGCGCCGCCCTCGCCGTCGGCCACATCCAGCGCCGCGCTCACCTCATGGCTGACCGCTTCGCAATCTTCAATGCCGATTCCGTCGGGCGAATCGATATACAGGCGCACCACCGCGTTCGCGCCGGCGCCCACCGATTCCAGGTGCCACAACTCGTAGCCCATATCGGTCACGACAGGTTCGAGCAGCTTGTGCAGGCGGTGCGGCATAATCTTGAGACTCGGCGATTATGAGTCGCCAACAAAAAAGCCCCGCATCGGGGGCTTTTCGATAACCAGTTGTGGTAGCGGGGGCAGGATTCGAACCTGCGACCTTCGGGTTATGAGCCCGACGAGCTGCCAGACTGCTCCACCCCGCACCCGATGAGCGCGAAACTATAACAAGTTGCGGACTGCAAAGCAAGCCGGAAATTGTCTCCGAGAGGCTTTGAAACCCGCCCGACTGGCCGTCCAATCGGTCAACGCGAGGCGCAGATTAGCATAGACGCTGACAGACGCAAGCCTTTTGTTGCGTGTTTATTTCAAAGGCATCGCGAAGCCCGGCATGACGGGCGATCCGAACGCCCAGACGCCGCGGTACTGCAAGACCCGTCGCGCTGTATGCGCCGCTCACAACCACGATCTCCGACAAGCATCGCTCGGGCCTGTCGCGATTGCGCACGACTTCGCGCCAGACGCCTTTATGCTTTTCGGGCTTCGTTCGGCGAAGAAACTCTACGCCGATGCGGTTGTGCGTTCGCGGTGCAGCCGATTCGAGGCGCTAACCGGCAACGGCGCCGGACGAAGCTCGTCACTCGAATTATTCGCTTGGAAAGGCAGCGCATACAGTCGTGTAGGTCGGATTAGCGCAGCGTAATCCGACATGGACGCCAGTTCGCGAGTGGGGTGCGATCGGCCATGTCGGCTTACGGCCTGCGGCCTAAGCCGACCTACGACAAACCGCCATCGGCGTGAATCTGTGTTGATCTGCGGACAAATGCCTTAAGGAACGAAGAGAGCCAGTCGTGCGGCGCCCCGAAACCACGTATATCGCGAACCCGGTCCGCAAATGAACGCGAAGTACGCTAATGGCGGATCGGTATTTCGACCTGGCAGACGCGCGGCGCATTATGCTTTCGGGCCTCGTTCGTCGAATAACGTGGTCCACAGATCGACGCCGATTCACGCCGATGCGATTGCACTTCCGCGGCGTAGCGGATTCGAGGCGCTAACCGGCGACGGCGTCGAACGAAGCTCGTCACCCGAATGATTCGCTTGCGAACAAAGCGCATACAGTCCATTCGCGCCACAATCGCACCAGCGCCGCAAACGACTAACCGCCATCTGCGTGAATCTGTGTCGATCTGTGGACAAATGCCTTAAGGAACCAAGCTAGCCAGTCGTGCGGCGCCCCGAAACCACGTATATCGCGAACCCGGTCCGCAAATGAACGCGAAGTACGCTAATGGCGGATCGGTATTTCGACCTGGCAGACGCGCGGCGCATTATGCTTTCGGGCCTCGTTCGTCGAATAACATGGTCCACAGATCGACGCCGATTCACGCCGATGCGATTGCACTTCCGCGGCGTAGCGGATTCGAGGCGCTAACCGGCGACGGCGTCGAACGAAGCTCGTCACCCGAATGATTCGCTTGCGAACAAAGCGCATACAGTCCATTCGCGCCACAATCGCACCAGCGCCCCAAACGACTAACCGCCATCTGCGTGAATCCGTGTTGATCTGTGGACGAATGCCTTGAGGAACGAAGAGATTAGCCCTGCGGCGCCCCATGGCCACAGCGGTCGCGACCCGGTCGTGTAGGTCGGATTAGCGAAGCGTAATTCGACATCGACTCAAATCCGCGAGCGGGGTGCGGTCCAAGCCGACCTACGTCTGCTGAAAATGTGAAATACCAACGAACCAGCGCCACTGACGACTAACCGCCATCTGTGTAAATCCGCCGCGATGAACGAAAAAAGCCGCGCCCTGATCACAGGACACGGCTTGATGTGGTGCCGACGGCCGGACTCGAACCGGCACAGCTCTCGCTACTGCCCCCTCAAGACAGCGTGTCTACCAATTCCACCACGTCGGCAAAATCGTCCCATGGGCTAATCGGGAATTTTCGGCCCTTTGCTCTTGCTCTTGCTCGCACCTGCGGCCTCGCTACCCGAACCCGATCCGGACAAACCGCCCTGGACCTTGTTCGCCTGACCGCCGCCGGCCTTGTTACCTGTCTGCTGCTGGACCACGGATGGCTTGCTGCCTGAGCCCTGCGTCAGCTGATCGGTCACACTGCCACCGCCGCCCGTGGTGCTGGCCCCGTTCACGAGATAGGCCAGGACCAGGCTGGCCAGCATGAACAGCGTAGCCAGCCCCGCGGTGGCACGACTCATGAAGTTGGCCGAACCCTTGGCACCGAACACGGTGCCCGAGGCGCCGCTGCCGAACGCGGCGCCGGCGTCAGCGCCCTTGCCGTGCTGCAACAGAATCAGCGCAATCAGCGCAAGCGCGATCACAACCTGCGCGATCACCAGAATCGTATAAACCATGCAATCAGTCCGCTCGGCGCACTAGACAATAGCGCGCGCGATGTCGACGAATGAGTCCGCTTTGAGCGACGCCCCGCCGACGAGTGCCCCGTCGACGTCCGCGCCAGCGAAAAGCGCCACCGCATTATCCGGTTTTACGCTGCCGCCGTAAAGGATCGGCAGCGAGTTGGCTATTGTAGCATCCCAGTTCGCGATTTGGGACCGTAAAAACGCATGAACGGACTGCGCCTGTTCCGGCGAGGCCGAACGCCCGGTGCCGATGGCCCAGATCGGTTCATAGGCCAGCACCATGGCCTCCAGGGTCCGACGCTGGCAACGGCCGGTCAGCGCGTCGATCTGGCGCGCAAGCACGCTCTCCGTGTCATCGGCCTCGCGCTGCTCGAGCGATTCGCCCACACACACGATCGGGGTCAGGCCCGCGGCGACCGCCGCTTCGGCCTTGGCCACCACGACGTCGTCGCTCTCGCCAAACAGCTCGCGCCGCTCGGAGTGGCCGACCACGACATAACGCGCGCCGCACTCGGCCAGCATCGCGCCGTGGATTTCGCCGGTGAAGGCGCCGGGTTCGAGCTCGCTGGACAGGTCCTGCGCGCCGGCCGCCACATGGCTCGGCTCCAGCGCCCGCGCGAGGCGTTCCAGGTAGACGAAGGGCACGCACACGGCGAGATGGCAATCAAGGGAGGGCGCGGCCTCGACCAGGGAACGGCCGAAGGCGTCAACCTGCGCCGCGCTGCCGTTCATCTTCCAATTGCCGGCGATGAATTTACGACGTGTCATGGATTCCCTCTTCCGTGATGAATGGTGTGTCCGCCTCAGACCGCGGCTCGCTGATCGACCACATCGGCCAGGCATTTGGCATGGCGCGCGACCGCTTCGCCGTCCCGCCCCTCGACCATCACCCGCAACAGCGGCTCGGTGCCCGAGGGTCGTAATAATACGCGCCCGTCGCCGCCGAGTGCAGTCTCGACGTCGCTCACCGCCCGCATCACGCACGCGTCAGCCATCAGCGCGTCGGCCGTGCCGCGCCCGACGCGCACATTGATGAGCGTTTGCGGACACTTCTCGACCGGGGCGACCAGGTGCGACAGGCGCTGGTGTCGATCACACATGGCGGCCAGCACCTGCAGCGCCGACACGGTACCGTCGCCAGTGGTCGCTCGATCCAGGCAGATCAAATGGCCGGAGGATTCCCCGCCCACGGTGCCGCCGCGGGCCAGCAGCCGCTCGAAGACATAGCGATCGCCGACCTGCGCACGCTCGAACTCGATACCGCGCGCTTCGAGGGCCAGCGCCAGGCCGAGGTTGCTCATGAGCGTGCCCACCACCGGCCCGCGCAACTCTCCGGCCCGCTGGCGCTCGTCGGCAATCACGTAGAGCAACTGATCACCGTCGACGACCGTGCCATTCTCGTCGACCATGATGCAGCGGTCGCCATCGCCGTCGAGGGCGACACCGGCATCGGCGCCGAGCCGCTGCACGGCGTCTGCAACATGATCGGGATGGGTCGATCCGCAGTCCTGATTGATATTCAGGCCATCCGGGTTGTTGCCGATCGCATGCACGGTGGCACCCAGCTCGCGAAACACTTCCGGCGCCGTCTGGTAGGCCGCCCCATTGGCGCAGTCGACCACGAGCGTCAGGCCGCGCAGGCCGCCATTGGCCAGGCGCGCGGTGGATTTGCAGAACTCGATGTAGCGGCCCGAGGCGCTTTCCACGCGGCGCGCGCGGCCCAACTGGCCCGAGGCCACGCAGGCCAGCGGCTGGTCGAGCTCGGTTTCGATCTCGATCTCGAGCGCATCGTCCAGCTTCTGGCCATGGTGCGAGAAAAACTTCACGCCGTTGTCGGCGAAAGGATTGTGCGAGGCGCTGATTACCACGCCGGCCAGCGCGCGAAACGTCCGCGCCAGATAGGCGATGCCAGGCGTCGCCAGCGGGCCGACCAGCAATACGTCGACGCCGGCGGAGGCGAAACCGGCCTCGAGCGCGGATTCGAACATATAGCCGGACAGGCGCGTGTCCTTGCCGATGACCACGCACGGGCGCGCGCCGCGCACTGCATCGCTGCCGCGCTCGTTCAGACGCCGCAGCAGCACGCGCCCCGCGGCCCAGCCCAGTCGCAACGCGAAATCCGGCGTCATCGGCGCTTCCCCGACCTCGCCCCGGATTCCATCGGTTCCAAAGTATTTCCGACCCACCTCGGTTCTCCCCGATTGCTTGGTCCGGCCGCCCGATGCCGGGCTAGCCCGGCATCACCGGCCCGGCATCACCGGCCCGGCATCACCGGCCCGGCATCACTAGCCCGGCATCAAGTGCCGCGCAAGACACACCATCTGCGCCGTCTCGCGCACATCGTGACAGCGTATGATACCCACGCCCTGAAGCGTGGCCCAGAACGCCGCGCCGAGGCTGGCATTGATGCGCGACGGCATGTCGTCACGCTCGAACAGCCGCGCGAACATCGATTTGCGCGATACGCCCATCAACACCGGCCGCCCGGCAACATCAAGTTCGCCGATGGCGCGCAGGAGCGCCAGGTTGTGCGCCAGCGTCTTGCCGAACCCGAAGCCCGGATCGACCACGATGCGCGCAGGGGCGAGGCCGGCCGCACGACAGGCGGCAACGCGATCCTGCAGGAAGCCGCGTACTTCAGCCACCACGTCGGTATAAACCGGTGCGGATTGCATGCTCTCCGGCTCGCCCTGCATGTGCATGACACAGACCGCCGCATCGGCCGCGGTCGCGGCCTCGAGCGCGCCGGGGCGCGTCAGGCCACGGATGTCGTTGATCATGTCGGCGCCCGCCGTGCACGCGGCCCTGATGACCTCGGGGCTGCTTGTGTCCACGGAGATGAAGACGTCGCTTTCCGCGCGGAGCGCCTCGACTACCGGCAGCACGCGATCGCATTCGGCCGCCGGCGATACCGGCGCGGCGCCGGGGCGGGTCGATTCGCCGCCGATATCGATGATGGCCGCCCCCCGCCCGATCATCGCGAGCGCGTGCCGGACCGCCGATTCCACGGTGACGTAATGCCCGCCATCGGAAAACGAGTCGGGCGTGACGTTAAGCACCCCCATCACGGCGGGTTCGGCCAGCGACACACGGCGATTCGCACCGGCGAGTACAGCGACCGGCGCCTGGTGGCCGTTTGTATTCATACGCGATCCATAAAAAAAACCGGCGGCTCCAGACTCGGAACCGCCGGCTCGATCGATTTGCTACGACTGCCGGTTATGCGCCGGGCTGGGAACGCTGTCGCCGCCCCGCTTGCCGCCGGTATCCGACTCGCCGGCGCTCTCGCCGCGGCCGACACTCGCACCGGAGCCACCGTTGCCCGGGCCAGACGGATCGGAGTCGGTCCAGCTTTCCGGCGGGCCGGGCTCGTGGCCCTGCATGATCTCGTCGATCTGCTTGCGGTCGATGGTCTCGTATTTCATGAGCGCATCGGCCATGAGGTGCAGCTTGTCCATGTTGTCTTCGAGGATCTGCCGCGCCCGCTCGTAGCATCCATCGATGATCGAGCGAATCTCCTCGTCGATGGCATGCACTGTCTCGTCGGAAATGCCGCCGCCCTGGGCCGCGGCCTTGCCGAGGAAGGGCTCGCTATCCTCGGTGTTGTACGCAATCGGCCCCATGCGCTCGGACAGCCCCCACTTGGTGACCATGTTGCGGGCGATCTCGGTCACGCGCTCGATGTCGTTGGAGGCACCGGTCGTCACCATGTCCTTGCCATAGATGATCTCTTCGGCCAGACGGCCGCCGTATAGCGAGCAGATCTGGCTGTTGAGCCGCTGCTTCGAGTAGCTGTAGCGGTCTTCCTCGGGCAGGAACATGGTCACGCCCAGGGCACGCCCGCGCGGCACGATGGTGACCTTGTGCACCGGATCGTGCTGCGGCACGGACAAGCCGATAATCGCATGGCCGGCCTCGTGATAGGCCGTCATCCGCTTGTCGTCCTCATTCATGATCATGGACTTGCGCTCGGCGCCCATCATGATCTTGTCCTTGGCGCGCTCGAAGTCGTCCTGCGTGACCTCGCTCTTGTTGGCACGCGCGGCGAACAGGGCCGCCTCGTTGACGAGGTTGGCCAGATCCGCACCGGAAAAGCCCGGACAGCCGCGCGCCAGGATGCTCGGCTTGACGTTTTCATGCACCGGCACATTCTTCATGTGCACTTTCAGAATCTGTTCGCGACCGCGCACGTCCGGCAGCGGCACCACGACCTGGCGGTCGAAGCGGCCCGGGCGCAGCAGCGCCGGATCGAGCACGTCCGGGCGGTTGGTGGCGGCGATCACGATCACGCCCTCACTGCCCTCGAAGCCGTCCATCTCGACCAGCAGCTGGTTCAGCGTCTGCTCGCGCTCATCATGCCCGCCGCCGAGACCGGCACCGCGCTGACGGCCGACCGCATCGATCTCGTCGATGAAGATGATGCACGGTGCCTGTTTCTTGGCCTGCTCGAACATGTCGCGGACACGCGATGCGCCCACGCCGACGAACATTTCGACGAAATCGGAACCCGAAATCGAGAAGAACGGCACCCCGGCCTCGCCGGCGATCGCCTTGGCGAGCAGCGTCTTGCCGGTCCCCGGCGAACCCACCATGAGCACGCCACGCGGAATCTTGCCGCCCACGCGCTGGAACTTGGATGGATCGGACAGGAACTCGACCAACTCCTGGACCTCGGACTTGGCTTCCTCGACGCCGGCCACATCCGCGAACGTCAGCTTGACCTGGTCGGCGGCCATCATCTTGGCCTTGGACTTGCCGAACGACATGGCGCCGCCGCCCTTGCCGCCGCCCTGCATCTGGCGCATGAAGTAGATCCAGACACCGATCAACAGCAGGAACGGGAACCAGGAGATCAGGATCTGCTTGAGAAACGATCCCTGATTCGGCGGCTCGCCAGTGATCTCGACATGGTGATCGAGCAGCGTACCGATCATGGCCTTGTTATCGGTTTCCGGGCTGTAGGTATGGAATTTCTGCCCGGAACTCAGCTGCCCCGAGATGTGGTGATCCTCGATGTGCACCTGGGATACATTGTCGTTCTTGACCTTCGTCAGAAAGTCGGAATACGCCATGCTCGAGCCAGTCGAGCCCGAGGGCGCGAAGCTGGAAAACACGCTCATCAATACGAGCGCGATCACCACCCAGAGCAGCAGATTCTTCGCAAGTTCGTTCAAGATCGTCGTCCTCGATCACCGACGCCGGCGATCGTATTTGGTTATTCGGTCGGCTATCTACCGACAGTGTAAACCATCATGTACTCAAACCACCCACCAGGCGATGCAAGCGAAAAGCGGCGTCAGCCGCCTTGCCAGCCGGTGCCCAACAGGTACATTTCTCGGCTCGCATCGCGCGAAGCCTTGGGCTTGCGCGTCATGACCCGGGCAAAGCGCTTACGCATGTTGGCCAGAAGCTCATCGAAGCCCTCGCCCTGAAACACCTTGATCAGCAGCGCCCCGCCGGGCCGCAGCACGTCATCGCACAGCGCCAGCGACAACTCGGCCAGCTGCATCACACCGGCCTGATCTGCTGCCTTCACACCTGTCAGATTGGGGGCCATATCGGAAAGTACAAGATCCACGCCCGCGCCATCGAGTTCGGACATGAGCGCATCGAGTCCCGCCTGCTCGGCGAAATCCACCTGCAGGAAACGCACCCCGTCGATGCCGTCCATGGGCAGGCGATCGAGCGCGATGACCCGGGCCTCCGGTTTCCGGCGGCGCACGTACTGACTCCAACCGCCCGGTGCGGCGCCGAGATCGACCACACAGCGGGCGCGGGCGAGCAAACGGTCCTTGTCGTCGATTTCGGCCAGCTTGTAGGCCGCCCGAGAGCGGTAATGGTCGGACTGCGCGGCCTTGACGTAGGGGTCGGCGCGATGCGCCGCCAACCAGCGCTTGGTGTCACTCCGCTTGCTCATGGCCTTATACTGTTGGTTTGCTGATGAACACTGGACACCATGCCCGTCGCCCTGGATAAATCGACCCGCCTGGCGCTGAAGAAACAGGCCCACCACCTCAAACCGATCGTGCAGTCGGGGGCAGCCGGCCTGAGCGAGGGCGTGCTTGCGGAAATGGATCGGGCCCTGACCGATCACGAGTTGGTCAAGGTCAAGCTCGTGGCGGACGACAAGGCTTCATTCAACAGCGAAGTCGAACAAGCCTGCGCCGCGCTCGATGCCGCCTGCGTGCAGCAGATCGGCCGGACCGCAACGCTGTATCGGCCCAACCCGGAAAAGAGCGACGGCTGAGGCCGCCGCACCCCGGCTTACTCAGCGGTAGCGCACCTCGACGACCTCGAGCGTTCGCTTGCCGCCGGGCACGTCGACATCCACGACGTCGCCCTCGCTCTTGCCGATCAACGCGCGCGCGATCGGCGACGCAAACGACAGCAGGCCCTTCTTGATATCCGCCTCGTCCTCGCCGACGATCTGGTACGTCAACTCGTCGCCGGAATCCTCGTCCGCCAGATCCACGGTGGCACCGAAGATGATACGCCCGTTGGCCTGGGCGCCGGCCTTGGCTACGTCGACGATCTGGGCCGACGCGAGCTTGGCCTCGACCTCGGCGATCCGGCCCTCGTTGAAGCTCTGCTCTTCCTTCGCAGCGTGGTATTCCGCGTTCTCCTTGAGATCGCCGTGCGCGCGCGCTTCCTCGATCGCCGCGACGATGCGCGGACGCTCTGTCTTCTTCAGGCGTTCAAGTTCCTGGCGCAGCGCCTGCGCGCCGCTTTCGGTCAGTGGCGTACGGTCCATGAAACCACCTCGGCATGATTCTTCGCATGGAAAACAAAACGGTCGCCCGAGACGGCGACCGCTTCGCGACTCAACTGGGGGCGCAAGGCTGTGCCATTACGCCGATCGCACAGGCTAGCAGCGTGCGTGATTCAAGTCGAGACAGCGTGATCGATACCCTCGGCGGCCACTTCCGCCAGGTGATCGATCTGCTCCGGCGTGATGACGTAAGGCGGCATGAAATAGATCGTGTCGCCCAGCGGTCGCAGTAACGACTGACGGGTCAGCCCGTGCCGGTATACCGACAGGCCGCGTCGTTCACGCCAGTCGAACGGCGTGCGGCTGGGCTTGTCCTTGACCATCTCGATGGCCAGCACCATACCGGTCTGGCGCACTTCAGCCACATGCGGATGATCCGCCAGCGGCGCGGTCGCACGGGCCATGCGCTCGGACAGCACACGGTTGGCGTTGATCTGGTCCCGCGCCGCGAATTCGTCCAGTGTGGCGAGCGCCGCGGCACAGGCCAGCGGATTGCCGGTGTAGGAATGCGAATGCAGAAAGGCCGTGAGGTTTTCGTATTCGTCGTAGAACGCGGCGTAGACGTCATCGGTGGTCAATGCCACCGACATCGGCAGGTAACCCGCGGTGATGCCCTTGGACAGGCACATGAAATCGGGCGTGATACCGTGCGCCCCGGCCTGCTCGCAGGCGAACAGCGTGCCGGTGCGGCCGAAACCGGTGGCGATCTCGTCAGCAATCAGATGCACGTTGTAGCGGTCGCAGGCTTCGCGCAGCAGTTCCAGATAGACCGGGTGATACATGCGCATGTGCCCGGCACATTGCAGCAGCGGCTCGACGATCACCGCGCAGGTTTCGTGCGCGTGTTTGGCGAGCAACGCCTCCATGTGGACGAACATCTGCCGGCTGTGCTCTTCCCAGGACACGCCCGCCTCGCGATGGAAACAATCCGGCGACGGCGCGGTCAGCGGCTTGAGCAATAGCGGCTCGTAGGTCTTCTTGTAGAGGGCGACATCACCGACCGCCAAGGCGCCCAGCGTTTCGCCGTGGTAACTGTTGCCGAGATTGATGAAGCGGGTCTTTTCGCCGTGGCCGGTATTGAGCCAGTAGTGAAAGCTCATCTTGAGCGCAACTTCCACCGCCGCCGAGCCATTGTCGGCATAAAACACCTTGTTCAATCCCTCGGGCGAGATGTCCACCAGGCGCTCGGCGAGTTCGACCGCCGGCTCGTGGGTGAACCCGGCCAGCATGACGTGCTCGATGGTATCCAGCTGGGTCTTGATCCGCTCGTTGATCGCCGGATTGGCGTGGCCGAATATATTGACCCACCAGGAACTGACGGCGTCGATATAGCGATTGCCGTCGAAATCCTCGAGCCACACGCCGTCGCCGCGCCGCATCGGAATCGGCGGCAGTTTTTGTGTGTCCTTCATCTGTGTGCAGGGGTGCCACAGTACGTTGAGATCGCGGGCGATCAGATCCTGATTGGTCATGAGTTACGCTTTTTACTGAATGAACGGCGCCGGGCTGGGGTTGCCGGTCTGACCACCCGCGCCCGGCGCTCCACGTTATCGGCAATCGCCGATCCTGAGCAGCGGCTACGGTGCCGCCTGCGTGGCGTTCCTGGCACGCCGATATCGACCTGGAATCCCTGCCTGTTCTACAACAGTGCGAGGTCCAGGACCAGGCCGACAAAGATCACGCCGCCCAGAACATTGTGCTGCATGAATACCTTGAAACAGGATTCCCGATCCCTCGCACGCGTGATCCATTGGTGGTAGACCGACATGGCCACCGCCCCGGCCAACCCAAGGTAGTAGAAAAAGCCCAGCGCGAACATCACGCCCACCCCCACCAGCAGGGCATAGAACAGACACTGAAACGCGCCGATGATGGCGCGGTCGCGCTCGCCCCAGAGGACAGCCGTGGATTTCACGCCGATCCGGAGATCGTCGTCCCGGTCGACCATGGCGTAATAGGTATCGTAGATGAGCGCCCAGATGAGCGTCGCGACGAACAGAACCCAGCCGCCGGCCGGCACATGTCCGCTCTGGGCTGCGAATGCCATCGGCACCGCCCAGCCGAAGGCCGCGCCCAGAAACATCTGCGGCCAGTGGGTGACGCGTTTGGTGAACGGATACAGCGCCGCCAGCGCCACGCCGACAAAGGCCATGGCGATGGTCAGCCCGTTCAACGTGAGCACCAATGCAAACGCGGCCAGACATAGCAGCGCGAACAGCATCAGCGCCTCCTTCTCCCCGACCTCGCCGGTGGCGAGCGGGCGCGCCCTGGTGCGCTTGACGTGGCCGTCGATATGGCGATCGGCGTAGTCGTTCATCACGCAGCCGGCCGAGCGCATGAGCACGGCGCCGACCACAAACACGAACAACACCCAGGGGTTTGGCATGCCACGCGCGGCGAGCCATAACGCCCAGAGCATCGGCCACACCACCAGGAAAATCCCGATCGGCTTGTTCAGGCGCGTGAGTCGCAGATAGCAATCCAGCTTGCCGGCGAGCGGGGTTGTCGTGGCCATCACCAATCCTTTGCGGCCGTCACGGGCCGGTCGATGAAAACGATTATCGGGGCGCATGCACGGCGCAGCTACCCTCGCGCAACCCCGAAACGTTACCATGTTGCAAAATTCCGGCGGCTTCGCTCCCCCAGGGCGCGGCGCTCGCCCTCGGGAGAACCCATGTCCGCTCCTTCTCAGTCCGGCGGTGCGCCGATCACCGACGAGCGCCAGCTGGTCGCTTATTTCGAAGATGCCTGCAAACCGCCGAGCCGCTGGCGCCTGGGCACCGAACACGAAAAGTTCGTATTCGATCGCGACACGCTGCGCCCGCTACCGTTTGACGGAGAGCAGAGCATCTCGACCTTCCTGGACAAGCTCCAGCGCTTCGGCTGGCAGCCGATGGTCGAGGACGGTCGCATTGTTGCGCTCGAGCTCGACCAGTGCCACATCACGCTCGAACCCGGCGGCCAGCTCGAACTCGCGGGTGCGCCGCTGTATACCATCCACGAGACTTGTGACGAGATCCACATCCATCTGCGCCAGGTCAAGGAAGTCGCCGCGGAAATGAATGTCGGCCTGATCGGGCTCGGCTTTCAGCCCAAGTGGCCGCGCGCGGACTGCCCGTGGATGCCCAAGGCGCGCTACGAGATCATGAAGTCGTACATGCCCAAGAAAGGCGATCTCGGCATCGACATGATGCTGCGCACCTCAACCGTGCAGGTGAACATCGACTACGGCTCCGAAGCCGACATGATCAAGAAGTTCCGCGTCGGGCTCGCGCTGCAGCCCATCGCCACCGCACTGTTCGCCAATTCCCCGTTCAAGGAAGGCCAGCCCAATGGTTTTGTCTCCTACCGCAGCCATATCTGGACCGATACCGATCCGGATCGCTGCGGCATGCTCGACTGGGTATTCGACGAGGCGATGGGCTTCGAACGCTACAAGGAATTCGCGCTCGACGTGCCGATGTATTTCGTCTATCGCGACGGGCGCTACATCGATGCCTCCGGCCAGTCGTTCCGCGATTTTCTGGCCGGCAAACTGCCGGCATTGCCGGGCGAGCGCCCGAGCATGGGCGATTGGGACGATCACCTGACCACTATCTTCCCCGAAGTGCGCCTGAAACGCTTCATGGAAATGCGTGGTGCCGACGGCGGCCCCTGGCGCCGCCTGTGCGCCCTGCCGGCGCTCTGGGCCGGACTTTGCTACGACAGCGTCGCGCTCGACGAAGCATGGAACCTGGTGGCCGACTTCACGCGCGAAGAGCGCAACCACCTGCGCGACCAGGCGCCGACGCATGGCCTGAAAACCCCGTTTCGGGGCGGCACGCTGGGCGACATCGCACGCGAAACCATAAAGATCGCGCAAAAAGGCCTGCGCCGGCGCGCGCAGCTGGATAGCCGGGATCGCGACGAATCCATGTTCCTGGATCAGCTCGCCGAGATCGCGGAAACCGGGGTCACGCCGGCCGAGCGCCTGTTGGCGCTATACAACGGCCGCTGGAATCACTCGGTCGATCCGGTATTCGAGGAATTCGCCTATTGACCGCGGTGGACTCGAAAGCCCGATAGCGACCTGCCATCGGGCGGTGACAACAACGCCGCTGTCGCGTTACCGCATCCCGTAGGCGCTGCGCGCCCAATAGACCGCCCATGTTCGCGCCACGGTGAAGCCGGAACACCGCCGACCCATCCCACCGCGCGGCGGCCATGACCGGCGCCGGGTCCGATGTCCGTCACGGAGCACTCGGGCCTTAATTGTCCGAGGCCACCTTCGATTGCAGCCAGGGATATTCGCCGCGCCCGTTATCGGACGGCAGCGGACTCTTGACCGCCTCGCGACCGTAGAACTTGACCCCCTTCTGGATCCGCTCCCGGCCCATTTCACGCCGGTGCTTGTTGGTATCGCGCAGGCTGTACACGCAGCCACAATATTCCTGCTGGTAGAACGCCTCGCGCTTGGCGATCTCGATCATGCGCGCCGCTCCGCCTTTCTTGCGCCAGTTGAGCGTCCAGTAGCTGATCTCCGGATAGCGCGCGGTCGCACGCACGCCGGCTTCGTTGATCTGCGCCATGTTCTTCCAGCGCGAGATCCCCAGCGTCGACGAAATCATGTGATAACCGTTCTCCGCGGCGAACAGCGCGGTGCGCTCGAAACGCATGTCGAAGCACACGGTGCAGCGGCGCCCGCGCTCCGGCTCGTCTTCGAGCCCGCGGATTCGGTCGAACCAGTTGTCGGTATCGTAGTCGCCGTCGATATGCGGAATGCCGAGCTCGTCGCAGTAGCGCGCGTCCTCGGCCTTGCGCATTTCATACTCCGCCTGGGGGTGGATGTTCGGATTGTAGAAATACACCGTGACATCGATGCCCGATGCCTTGACCGCCGCCAGCACCTCGCCGGCACAGGGCGCGCAGCAGGAATGCATAAGCAGCCGGGTGCCGGGCTCGGGCGGCACGAGTGTCGGGCGTTCGTAGTTGTCGAGGCTATAGGAGTTCATGTCGCGCGCGGGTCTTGCGATGCCATACTTGCGCCCATTGTCCGTATTCACGGACGCTGCGTCCACGAGGGAGCCGCATGCAGAAAGGCAGTCTGGTCATGGCCATCATCTGGATGGCCGTCATTTCGCTGGTGTTGTTCTGGCTGCCGCTGGCCGGTCCGTTGCTCGCCGGATTCGTCGGCGGGCGAACCGCCGGCAGCGCCGGGCGCGGCCTGTTGGCGGCGATTCTGCCGGCACTGGTCCTGTGCCTGATGCTGATGGCCGCCGGCACGGCATTGATCGGCTTGCCGGTGATCGGCGCCCTCGCCTCGATCAGCCTGTTCCTGGTCATCGTGATCCAGGGCTTTCCGCTTCTCGTGGGCGCCCTGATCGGTGGCTTGACGGTCTGATCCCGCGGCGCGGCTGGCGGCAACGCGGACGCCAATACGCGATGAACCCCAAAAAAAACCCCGGCGGGAGCCGCCGGGGTTTTGTCAGGCAGACAGTGCCGAACGCACCGAATCAGTCGTCCGGTGGCACGTAGGCGCCGTCTTCGTCGTGGATTTCACGCCCGGTGACCGGCGGGTTGAAGGCGCAGACGAGCTTCATCTCGGTCTTCGCCTTGAGCGTATGCCGATCGTGATTGTCCAGCGCGTAGACCGTGCCCGGCCTGATCTCGAACTCTTCGCCGGTGTCGCGATTCACGATGCTGCCTTCGCCCTGATAGCAGAACACCGCCTCGAAGTGGTACTTGTACCACATGTCGAATTCGAGGCCCGGCGGGAACGTGGTTTCGTGGAACGAAAACCCCATGCCGTCCTTGGCCAACAGCCAACGGACGCTGGTCCAGCCATCCGGGCTGACCACTTCGCGATCGGTGCCACGCAGATCCTCGGTACGGACGATCTTCATATCGACTCCTTTGTTGGTTTACAGCAACAATTTCATGCTACAGCAAAGCACCTTCACTGATAGCACAAATTCGAACGCCCGGGTTCAGGCCGCGTTGTGCAGCAGGCCATGCTTGTCGAGCACGGTCTTCATCGCGGTTTCGAGGATATCCAGCCCAGCCTCTATATCGGCATCCGGGGTGATCAGCGGCGGCATGACCTTGATCACGTTATCGTCCGGCCCGGCGGTTTCGCAGATGAGGTGATTCTTGAAGCATTCGGCCGCGATCTCGTCAGCCAACTCGGCCTGCTCGCAATCCATGCCGATGAAGAACCCGCGCCCGCGAACCTCGGCCTTGAATGCCGGATTGGCGGCCAGAATGCCATTGAGGCGTTCCTTGATGCGGTCACTCATGCGCAGCACGGATTTTTCCAGCTTGTCGTCGCGCCAATAGTGCTCCAGCGCTGCCGATGCGGTGACGAATGCATGGTTGTTGCCGCGGAAGGTGCCGTTGTGCTCGCCCGGCGCCCAGATGTCGTACTCAGGCTTGATCATGGTGATCGCCAGCGGCAAACCGTAACCCGACAGCGACTTGGAGACAGTGATGATGTCCGGGCTGATGCCCGCGGGCTCGAACGAGAAGAACGGCCCGGTGCGCCCCACGCCCGCCTGGATGTCGTCGACAATCAGCAGCATGTCGTGCTCGCGGCACAGACGCTCGATCGTCTTCAGCCAGTCGAAGTCGGCCACGTTGATGCCGCCTTCACCCTGGACCGTTTCCAGGATGATGGCCGCCGGCTTCTCCAACCCGGAGGAGCTGTTCGTCAGCAACATCTCGAGGTCTTCGGCCGTGTCGCGACCGTGGCCGAAATAGCCGCTGTAGGGCTGCGGAATCGCACCCGGCATGTCCACGCCGGCGCCGCCGCGCTTGGCCGCATTGCCGGTGACCGCCAGCGCGCCGAGCGTCATGCCGTGGTAGGCGTTGGTAAAGAACAGTACGCGATCGCGGCCTTTCACCTTGCGCGCGATCTTGAGCGCGGCCTCGACCGCGTTGGTACCGGTCGGCCCCGGGAACTGGATCTTGTAGTCCATGCCCCGCGGTTTCATGATCACGTCCTCGAACGTCGCGAGGAACTTCTGCTTGGCGTCCGTGGCCATGTCCAGGCCGTGGGTGACGCCGTCGGATGCGATGTAGTCGAGCAGCGCCTTTTTCATGACCTCATCGTTGTGGCCATAGTTGAGCGCGCCGGCGCCCGAGAAGAAGTCGAGATACTCGTCTCCATCCTCGGTGGTCATCCTGTTGGCTTTGGCGTGGGTAAACACTTTCGGGAACGAGCGGACGTAACCGCGCACTTCCGATTCGAGACGGTCGATGATTTCCATTGAGAACTCCTGGCCCATGCGGGCGTTGGGTCTGGGTCTTGTCTAGTCTGACGCGCGTTCGACGCTGTCGCGGTCGAACGGGCCGATACGAAACAGAATTTCGGGCTCGTGGGGCTCGTCGGCCTCGAAATCGCCGAACATCTCGCTCGAGAACAGTTCGCTTTCGGCGACTTCGGTATCCAGGCGGCGCGCCAGTCCACGGAACAGGGCCTGCGACGGCTCGTTGCTGGGGCCGATGGTGGTGTCCAGATAGTGGACATCGGCGCAGGCGTCACGCTTGAGGATCTGGAACAGCATGCGCGTTGCCAGCCCCTTGCCGCGCCCGGCTTCGGCAACGCCGACCTGCCAGACGAATACGGTGTCCGGTTTTTCGGGGAGGATATAGGCCGTAATGAAACCCACCAGCTCGCCGTCGATTTCGGCAACGACGCTCGTGCTGGCGTGATGCTCGCCAATGAGCATGTAGGCATAGGCCGAGTTCACATCCAGCACACCGAGTTCGTGCACCAGATGCAGAATACCGGCCCCGTCCTGCTTGCTCGGGGGCCGGAAATGGACTTCATCGGAAGTCGAAGAGTCAGTCTGTGAAATGGCTCTTGCTTTTCGGTTCGAATTTGGCTCGATTATACCATCCGCTCGTTTTTTTGCTGGCCGCAACCATTGCGCGGCCAGCCCAGCGGATTCCCGGCCCGCTCTATGCGGTGACCCGGGCCTGGATCTCCTGCAGCGCATACACATCCAGCACCCGCTCGTCGGACAACGCGGTCGCACTGGCCTGGCCGCCGGCAATGGTCGTGAAGTACGAGACCTTGTAACGTAGCGACGTCATGCGGATCGAACGCGATTCCTCGATCGCCCGCTTGCCCTCGGTGGTGTTGACCACCAGCTGGATCTCGCCGTTCTTGATCATGTCGACAATATGTGGGCGGCCTTCCTTGACCTTGTTCACCGCCGCACACTCGATTCCGGCCGCGGTCAATGCCGACGCCGTACCGCGGGTCGCAACGAGCGTGAAACCGGCGGCGACCAGTTCGCGCGCCATCTCGATCGCCAGTGGCTTGTCGGCATCGCGTACCGTGATCAGGGCGACGCCCGGGGCTTCGGGCAGGCCGACGCCGCTGGCGAGCTGCGACTTGGCGAACGCTTCGCCGAACGTCTTGCCCACGCCCATGACCTCACCCGTGGACTTCATTTCCGGGCCCAGCAGCGGGTCGACGGTCGGGAACTTGGTGAACGGGAACACCGCCTCCTTGACCGCGAAGTGTGGCAATTTGCGCTCGACACCCGCGTTCTGCTCGGCCAGTGTCTGCCCGGCCATGCAGCGCGCGGCGATCTTGGCCAACGGCATGCCGGTGGCCTTGGACACGAACGGCACGGTCCGCGAGGCCCGCGGATTGACTTCCAGCAGATAGACCTCGCCCGCCCGGATTGCAAACTGAACGTTCATGAGGCCGACGACCGACAGGCCTTTGGCCAGCGCGGCGGTCTGGCGCCGGACCTCGTCGAGCACATCGTCGCCCAGGCTGTACGGCGGCAGGCTGCAGGCCGAGTCGCCCGAGTGCACGCCGGCCTGCTCGATGTGTTCCATGATGCCGCCAATGAAGACCTCACTGCCATCGCAGATCGCATCCACGTCCAGCTCGATCGCATCCTCCAGGAAACGATCGAGCAGCACGGGCGAGTCGGGCGAGACCTTCACTGCCGCCGACATGTATTGCTGCAGATCCTCCGGCGCGTAAACGATCTCCATGGCCCGGCCGCCCAGGACGTAGGACGGCCGCACGACCATCGGAAAGCCGACTTCCTCGGCCAGCCGCATGGCCTCGGCCTCGGAACGCGCGCTGCGGTTGGCCGGCTGTTTCAGCCCCAGCTTGTTGACCAGGTTGAGGAAGCGGTCGCGGTCCTCGGCCAGGTCGATGGAGTCCGGCGTGGTGCCGATGATCGGCGCACCGGCCGCTTCCAGCCGCCGCGCCAGCTTGAGCGGCGTCTGGCCGCCGTACTGCACGATCACGCCCTTCGGCTGTTCCACGTCGATGATCGACATGACGTCCTCGAAGGTCAGCGGCTCGAAATACAGCCGGTCGGAAGTATCGTAGTCGGTCGAGACCGTCTCGGGATTGCAGTTGACCATGATGGTCTCGTAGCCGTCCTCGCGCATGGCGAGCGCGGCATGCACACAGCAATAATCGAACTCGATGCCCTGACCGATCCGATTCGGCCCGCCACCCAGCACCATGATCTTGTCGCGATTCGAGGGATTGGCCTCGCATTCCTCGTCGTAGGAGGAGTACTGGTAGGCGGTGGCGGTGGGAAATTCCGCGGCGCAGGAATCGACCCGCTTGTACACCGGCACGATGCCGTGGGTCAGCCGCGCCCGGCGCACCGCGAATTCGTCACAGCCGAGCAGCGTGGCCAGGCGCAGATCGGAAAAGCCCTTGCGCTTGTAGGCACGCAGCGTATCGGCGTCGAGATCGCCGATGGTGGAGTGGGCCAGCGCGCCTTCCATCTCGATGAGTTCGGCGATCTGGTCGAGGAACCAGACGTCGATATGGGTCAGCCGATGCACCTCGTCGATCGAGAAACCGGCGCGGAAGGCGTCCGCCACATACCACAGGCGCTCGGCGCGCGGTGTCGACAGTTCGCTGCGCAGCGTATCCTGTGCCGCTTCGGTCGTGACATCGGCCAGTTTGGGCTCGAAACCGTCGGAGCCAATTTCGAGACTGCGCATCGCCTTCTGCAGCGATTCCTGGAAGTTGCGGCCGATCGCCATCGCTTCACCAACCGACTTCATCTGCGTGGTCAGGCGGTCGTCCGCGGTCGGGAATTTCTCGAACGTAAAGCGCGGCATCTTGGTGACGACATAATCGATCGACGGCTCGAACGATGCCGGCGTGGCGCCCCCCGTGATTTCGTTCTGCAGCTCATCGAGCGTGTAGCCGACCGCCAGCTTGGCCGCCACCTTGGCGATCGGGAAGCCGGTGGCCTTGGAGGCCAACGCCGAGGAACGCGACACGCGCGGATTCATCTCGATGATGATCATGTCGCCGGTGGCCGGGTCGATCGCGAACTGGACGTTCGACCCGCCGGTATCGACGCCGATCTTGCGCAGGCAGGCCAGCGAGGCATCGCGCATCACCTGGTATTCGCGATCGGTCAGCGTCTGGGCCGGCGCGACCGTGATCGAGTCGCCGGTATGCACGCCCATGGCGTCCAGGTTCTCGATCGCACAGATGATGATGCAATTGTCCGCGTGATCGCGGACCACTTCCATCTCGTATTCCTTCCAGCCCAGCACACTCTGTTCGAGCAACACTTCGTTGGTGGGCGACAACTCCAGACCACGCGAGAGCAGATCCTCGAACTCCTCGCGGTTGTAGGCAATGCCGCCGCCGGTACCGCCCAGCGTGAACGAAGGCCGCATGATGATCGGGAAACCGATCCCGGCCTGCACCTGCTCGCCCTCGGCCATGGTATGGACCGTCTTCGACGCCGGCGTCTTTAGACCGATTTCGGTCATCGCCTCGCGGAAGGCGTTGCGATCCTCGGCCATGTCGATGGCATCGCGCGACGCGCCGATCATCTCGACGCCGTGCTCTTCGAGCACGCCGTTATAGAACAGATCCAGCGCACAATTGAGCGCGGTCTGGCCGCCCATCGTGGGCAGCAGCGCATCCGGCTTTTCCTTGGCGATCACCTTGGCCACCGTCTGCCAGGTGATCGGCTCGATATAGACCGCGTCCGCCGTCTCCGGGTCGGTCATGATCGTGGCCGGATTGGAATTGACCAGGATGACGCGAAAGCCCTCGTCGGCGAGCGCCTTGCAGGCCTGCATGCCGGAATAATCGAACTCACAGGCCTGGCCGATGACGATCGGGCCGGCGCCGATGACGAGGATACTTTTTAGGTCTGTGCGCTTGGGCATGGTTACCAAATTTGTCCGCAAATGAACGCGAATAAACGCGAATAAGACAAGGCTCTATACAGGGCTATGGTCGTCGTGTGAATTGACCAGCCGTTTTACCTGGACACGGGGTCTGCCGAAATTCAGTAGCAATCCCGCCGGCAGGCCTGTTGCTCGCAAATAATTCATTAGCTGCGCTTCATGAACACTCGTTAACGACTTTAACGCCTTGATTTCGACGATCAGGCAGTCCTCTATCACCAGATCCGCAACATACGCCCCTACCGTCTTGCCACGGTAGGTCACGGTTAACCGTTTCTGCTTGTCATAATCAATGCGCTGCACATCGAATTCGACCGCCAGCGCATTTTCGTAAACATTTTCAAAAAAACCGGCACCCAGCCGGTTACTGACCTCGAACGCGCAACCGATGACGCGCTCCGACACGCGTTCGTCATTCGCGTTCATTTGCGTTCATTCGCGGACTGACTTGTTTTCTTCCATGACTTGAATGAAGCGCTCGAACAGCGGTCCGACGTCATGCGGGCCAGGGCTGGCTTCCGGGTGTCCCTGGAATGAGAACACCGGCGCGTCCGTGATCTCGATGCCCTGCAGCGTATGATCGAACAGGGAGCGATGGGTCACGCGGGCGTTGTCCGGCAGACTGGCCTCGTCGATGGCGAAGCCGTGGTTCTGGCTGGTGATCATCACCTCGCCTGTGGCCACGTCCAGAACCGGGTGATTCGCGCCATGATGGCCGAACTTCATCTTCAAGCTCTGACCGCCGACGGCGAGCCCGAGAATCTGGTGGCCGAGACAGATACCGAAGGTCGGCAGCTTGCGCTCAATCAGCTCGCGGCAGGTCGCGATGGCATAATCGCAGGGCTCCGGGTCGCCTGGGCCGTTGGACAATAGAACGCCGTCGACGCCGAGGTCGATCACATCCTGGACCGCGGTTTTGGGCGGCACCACCGTCACCCGAGCGCCGCAGTCGACCAGCCGGCGCAGGATATTGTACTTGACACCGTAGTCGTAGACCGCGACCGCGAACCGGGGTTCGGCCGGCGCATGGCTGTCGTTGGGGCCGATCCAGCTGCCCTCGGTCCAGACATACGATTCGCGCGTTCCGGCGGCAGCCGCCAGGTCCGCGCCCTTGAGGCCCGGAAAACCACGCGCGGCGGCAATGGCCTCGTCCTCATCGATATCGTCACCGGCGACGATGGCGCCGTTCTGGGCCCCCTTTTCGCGCAGCAGACGCGTCAGGCGCCGCGTATCGACATCGCCGATGCCCACGATACCGTTGGCTTCCAAGTAACCGACCAGGCTGTCGTTGCTGCGCCAGTTGCTCGGCGCGCGCGGCACTTCGCGGATGATCAGCCCGGCTGCCTGCACGCCGGCGGACTCGATGTCCTGGCCATTGGTCCCGGTATTGCCGATATGCGGATAGGTCAGTGTGACCATCTGCTGCCGGTAGGAGGGGTCGGTCAGGATTTCCTGATATCCCGTCATGGCAGTGTTGAACACCACCTCACCGACCGTTCGACCGCGCGCACCGATGGCGCGACCGCGAAAAATACTTCCGTCTTCGAGCGCAAGTATGGCTTTCGGGGGCAATGGGGGCTCCAGTACTGGAATGAGACAGGCCGCAAGGCGGCGAGAGTATAGCGATTTCGCGGCTTCGCTTCCAGCCGCCGAACCGGGCCCCGTGCCGCTGCATGCGACGCTGCGTTGCAGGTCACCCGGGTAGCACGGCGACACCGTGCTCGTTGCGCGCTGTCGTGTCGCCTGATGCGGCGTTGCGGCGATTCGCCGTGTTTCCGGATACGGGCGACACTGCGCCCCGCCAGGCACGAACCGCGCCCGAAACCGATGACGGGGTCGTGCGTTACCGGTCCTGTGCCAGGCCGAGCACGTCGTTCATGCCGTAGTGGCCGGGCGCCTGCCGCGCCGCCCAGCCGGCGGCCCGCATGGCTCCACCGGCGAAGGTCTGGCGCGAACTGGCCTTGTGCGTGATTTCGATGCGCTCGCCCTCGCCCGCGAACATCACGGTGTGCTCGCCGACGATATCGCCGCCGCGCACGGTGGCAAAGCCGATGGCCCGGCGATCACGCGCGCCGGTATGACCGTGGCGAGCATAAACGGCGCAGTCGTCGAGATTGCGCCCGGTGGCCTCCGCGGCAACTTCACCCAGCCTGAGCGCCGTACCCGAGGGCGCATCTACCTTGTGCCGGTGATGCGCTTCGATGATTTCGATGTCGACATCGTCGCCCAGCGCCGCGGCCGCTCGGCGCACGAGATCCAGCGACAGATTGACGCCCGCGCTGTAATTTGGCGCCTGTACGATCGCGATGTCATCGGCGGCCGCCTCGATCTCGCGCTGCTGCTCGCGCGAGTACCCGGTGGTGCCAATTACCATCGCCGCGCCCTTCCGGCGGCAAACAGCCAGTGCCTCGATCGACGGTTCGGGAAGGGAGAAATCCACCAGAACATCGAAATCCGCGTCGGCGAGGGTGCCGGAATCGGTCAGCGCCACGCCGGTTTCGGCGATGCCGGCCAGACGGCCCGCGTCCACGCCGAGCGTATCGCTGCCGGGGGCGCCGAAGGCGGCCACCAGTTCGAGATCGGCGCGCCGGCCGCAGGCTACGACCAGTTCGCGCCCCATGCGACCGGCGGCCCCATTGATCGCCACACGCGTACTCATAATCCCTCCTGTGCCCGGGATTCGATCAGCTCAGATGCTCGCCAAAGAAACGTTTGGCCTTGTCCAGCCAGCCGGTGGTTGCCGGACTGTGGCTGCGACCGCTTTCCTGCAGCGAGTCGCGGAACTCCTCGAGCATCTTCTTTTGCTTGTTGTTGAGGTTCACCGGCGTTTCCACGCTCACCTTGACCAGCAGGTCGCCGGGCGAAGACGTGCGCACGGACTGCACCCCCTTGCCGCGCAGCCGGAAGGTCTTGCCCGACTGGGTCTCGGGTGGAACGCGCAGGCTGACCTTGCCCTTGAGCGTCGGCACGTCGATTTCGCCGCCCAGCGCAGCGGTAATCATGTCCACGGGCACATTGGCGCGCAGGTTATTGCCGTCGCGCACGAAGAACTCGTGCGGCTTGACGTTGATCTGCACGTACAGATCGCCCGCCGGGCCGCCCATTTCGCCGGCCTCGCCTTCGCCCGACAGACGAATACGGTCACCATTGTCGACCCCCGGCGGCACCTTCACCGACAGTGTCTTGGAGGACTGGATGCGACCGTCGCCATTGCACTTCCGGCACGGGTTGCGGACTTTCTTGCCCGAGCCCTGGCAATCCGGACACGTCTGCTGGATCGACAGGAATCCCTGCTGGATCCGCACCTGGCCATGACCATTGCAGGTATCGCAGGTATCGACCGGCGAATCCGGCTCCGCACCGTCGCCGCCGCAGGCTTCACACTGCTCCAGCGTGGGGATACGGATCTCGATGGTATCGCCCTCGATCGCGGTTTCCAGCTCGAGATCGAGGTCGTAGCGCAAATCCGCGCCGCGCGTGGCGCGCTGGCGGCCGCCGCCCATGCCGCCGCCGAAGATATCCGAAAAGATATCGCCGAAGATGTCGCCGAAACCACCGGCACCGGCGCCGCCGAAGCCGCCACCGCCGCCGGCCGCGCCACCGAGTCCGGCATGGCCGAACTGGTCGTAGGCGGCCTTCTTCTGATCGTCGGACAACACCTCGTAGGCCTCGGAGGCCTCCTTGAAGCGCGCCTCGGCCTGTTCGTCACCGGGATTACGGTCCGGGTGATTCTTCATGGCCAGACGGCGATAGGCCTTCTTGATATCGTCCTGCGAGGCGTTTCGAGAAACGCCCAAAACCTCGTAATAGTCGCGTTTTGCCATGATCGTTGCCCAAGATCCCTGATTGAACCGCGCGGTCGTCGATCGTTTTCGACCTCGCGGATTAATCAGCCATCTTTACCTGCGTTGAATGAAAAATGCCGGGGCAGCGACTACCGCTACCCCGGCGCGTGGCGACATCCGCCAGGTCTTACGAGTTCGTGCCCGACTTCTTGTCGTCGTCCTTGACTTCCTCGAAGTCGGCATCCACCACGTCATCCTCGGCGTTACCGGTTTGGCCCGATTGGCCCTGCTGGCCCTCGGCCGCGCCTTCCTGACCCTGTTCGCCGCCCTGGCTATAGGCCTTTTCCATGATCGGCGCCGAAGCTTCCGACAGCTTCTGAGTCTTGGCCTCGATGTCGTCCTTGTCGTCGCCTTCCAGCGCGGTGCGCAGTTCGGCGATGGCGTCGTTGACCGGCTTCTTCTCGTCCTCGGACACCTTGTCGCCGAGATCGCGCATGGCCTTTTCGGTGCCATGGATCAGGCTGTCGGCCTGATTGCGCGCGGTGATCAGTTCATTGAACTTGGCATCTTCCTCGGCATGCGCCTCGGCATCCTTGACCATCTTCTCGATCTCGTCATCGGACAGGCCGGACGAGGCGCGAATCTGGATCGACTGTTCCTTGCCGGTCGCCTTGTCCTTGGCCGAGACATTCAGGATGCCGTTGGCGTCGATGTCGAAGGTGACCTCGATCTGGGGCGTGCCGCGCGGTGCCGGCGGAATGTCACTCAGATCGAAGCGGCCCAGCGACTTGTTGGCGCTGGCCTGCTCGCGCTCACCCTGGAGCACGTGCACGGTCACGGCCGGCTGGTTGTCTTCGGCGGTCGAGAAGGTTTCCGATTTGCGGGTCGGAATGGTGGTATTCTTTTCGATCAGCTTGGTCATCTTGCCGCCGAGCGTCTCGATACCGAGCGACAGCGGGGTCACATCCAGCAGCAGCACGTCCTTGGTGTCGCCCGACAGGACCGAACCCTGAATGGCGGCACCCACGGCCACGGCTTCATCCGGGTTCACGTCCTTGCGGGCGTCCTGACCGAAGAAGCTCTTGACCGCTTCCTGGACCGCCGGCATGCGCGTCTGGCCGCCGACCAGGATCACGTCGTCGATGTCCGAGGCCTTCATGCCCGCGTCCTTGAGCGCGGTACGGCACGGATCGATCGTGCGCGCCACCAGATCCTCAACCAGGGACTCCAGCTTGGCCCGCGTGATTTTCATGTTGAGATGCTTCGGGCCCGACTGGTCGGCCGTCACATAAGGCAGGTTGACCTCGGTCTGCTGGGTCGACGACAACTCGATCTTGGCCTTCTCGGCCGCTTCCTTGAGCCGCTGCAGGGCCAGCTTGTCCTTGCGCAGATCGACACCCTGCTCCTTCTGGAACTCGTCGGCGATGTGATCGATGATCTTGTTGTCGAAGTCCTCGCCGCCGAGGAAGGTGTCGCCGTTGGTGGCGTGCACCTCGAACTGGTGTTCGCCGTCGACTTCAGCGACCTCGATGATCGAAATATCGAAGGTACCGCCGCCCAGATCGTAGACCGCGATCTTCTTGTCGCCGCCCTTCTTGTCCAGACCATAGGCCAGCGCGGCCGCGGTCGGCTCGTTGATGATGCGCTTGACGTCGAGACCGGCAATGCGACCGGCATCCTTGGTCGCCTGGCGCTGACTGTCATTGAAGTAGGCCGGCACGGTGATCACGGCTTCGGTGACCGTCTCGCCCAGATAATCCTCGGCGGTGGCCTTCATCTTCTGCAGCACCTTGGCCGAGATCTCCGGCGGTGCCATTTTCTTGTCGCCCACCTGAACCCAGGCGTCACCGTTATCGGACTTGACGATCTGGTACGACACGGACTCGATGTCCTTCTGCGTGGTCGGATCATCGAAGGTACGACCGATCAGACGCTTGATGGCATACAGCGTATTGGTCGGGTTGGTTACCGCCTGGCGCTTGGCCGGACGGCCGACCAGCGTCTCGTTATCGTCGGTGAAGGCGACGACACTCGGCGTCGTGCGTTCACCTTCGGCGTTTTCAATGACTTTCGGCGTGTCACCTTCCAGCACCGCCACACACGAGTTGGTGGTGCCCAGGTCGATACCGATGATCTTGCCCATGTCTTGGTCCCTCTTGATTCTTCAATTTGCGCTGCGTGGGCAGCGGCTCAAAACGTTGCTTGACAATCGATTTGGGGCGATCCGCGTTGCTTTTCAAGCGGCGCGCCCCGCTTTTTAGCCTTCGCCGGTGGGTTTCGCGACAGTGACCATTGCAGCCCTGAGTACGCGCCCGTTGAGCATGTAGCCCTTCTGCATCACCGAGGCCACCGTATTCGGCGCCAGCTCGTCGCTCGGCTGGGTGGAGACGGCCTCGTGATATTCCGGATTGAAGGTCTCACCTTCCGGATTGATCGGCTCGATGCCGACCTTTTCCATGCTCGAAGCCAGCATGCGATACGTCATATCCATGCCTTCCTTGAGCTTTTCGAAATCCCCCTGGTTCTCCTCGGCCGCCTTCAGGCCGAGCTCCAGGCTGTCGCGCACACCGAGCAGCTCCGTGGCGAACTTCTCGATCGCGAACTTCCGGGCGGATTCCACATCGCGCTGTGCCCGCTTGCGCACATTTTCCAGCTCGGCAGCCGCACGCACGGCCTGATCGCGGTACTTCTCGGCGTCGGCGCGGGCCTGCTCGAGCTCAGCGCTCAGCGCATCGGTCTCGTCCATGCTGTCGGCGCTTGCCTCACCGGTATCCACATCATCCTCACGCCCGTCCCGGGCCTGCTCGATGTCCGGCTGCGGCCTGTTCGCGGCGGCAGAATCCCGCTCGCCGTGCGGCGTCTGGCGCTCGTCGTGCTGACTCATTACAAATCCCCACTTTCAATATGGCAGGTAATCGGTTGGCTGTTCGCCGGACCCATGACGCGGTCGCGGCGCGGACTGAAGCCAAGAATTGGGCTGGCCGTGCGTATTTCAAGACATCGAATAATGTTTCCAGGCGCCCGTCTCGGCGTCCCCGTCCGGTCGTGCGCGTTGAAATTGTCATCGAACCTGTGAATGCTTGGGCCCATCACCCGGCCATGGACTAGGCCTCGATGGGCACCCTCTTCTCCACCGTCGGCATCTGCGCGAAACGCGACGATATCGGCGTGATGCGCACCCTGCACGCACTCACCGCCGACCTTCTCGGACGCGGCAAGCGCGTATTGATCGACGATTCGCACGACCCCGCGATCTACGGCGTGGAAGCTTGTTCACGCGCCGAGCTGGGCGCGGCCAGCGATCTGGTGGTGGTGGTCGGCGGCGACGGTACGCTGCTCGACGCCGGGCGTGCGGTCGCCGCGCACGGCGTGCCGCTGCTGGGCATCAATCTCGGCCGGCTGGGCTTCATGGTCGATGTATTGCCCGACGACATGAAATCGACGTTCGACGACGTTTTCGCGGGTCGCTACATCGCCGAGGCGCGTCTGATGATCAGCGCGCGGCTCAAGCCGGCCGGCCGGGAGATCGAGGCCGACGGCATGCCCGCCATCAACGAGTGCGTAGTCCGCAACCAGGCGTTCGCCCGGGTGCTGGATTTCGACACTTACATGAACGGCGACTTCATCAGTCACCACCGCGCCGACGGCATGGTCATCGCCACGCCCACCGGCTCCACCGCCTACGCGCTGTCCGGTGGCGGCCCGGTGCTGCATCCCGGCTTGAATGCGCTCGCCCTCGTGCCGATCTGCCCGCATACCCTGTCCGACCGGCCACTCATCGTGGATGCCGAGCACGAAATCGAGATCCACATCGCGCAGACGATCGAGGGGGGCGCGCTGTATACCAGCGACGGCCAACTGAGCCGGGGCCTGGCCGCGGGCGACAGCGTGGTCGTCGCCCGTGCCCCGTACAACCTAAACCTGATTCACCCGCCCGGTTACGACTACTTCAACATTCTGCGCAACAAGCTCCACTGGGGACGGGGACAACAGGCGCATCGGGTCTGATACAGTAGGACTGTATTTCCATACAGTCATATCGTGCCGTATCACGGCGCCGAATCGGAACACAGCGATGTTGGCAGAAATAACCATCCGTAACTTCGCCATCATCGACCGCCTGGCGGTCGAATTCGGATCGGGCATGACGGTGCTCTCGGGCGAGACCGGCGCCGGCAAATCGATCCTGGTCGATGCACTCAGCCTTATTCTTGGCAATCGCGCGGATGGCGCGGCCGTACGCGAAGGCGCCGACCGAACCGATATCAGCGCACGCTTCAGCTTGGCCGACGCCCCCGCCGCGGCGGCCTGGCTCGCCGACCACGAACTGGATGCCGACGATGAGTGCGTGATCCGCCGCGTGGTGGCCCGCGAAGGCCGCAGCCGCGGCTGGATCAACGGCACGCCCGTGCCGGTACGCGAGCTCAAATCGCTTGGCGAATGCCTGGTCGACATTCATGGCCAGCACGCGCATCAATCGCTACTCAAACGCGACGCACAGCGCGACCTCCTGGACGAATACGGCGAACATGCCGAGGCACTGCGGGCGGTGGCCGAGGCCGCCGGACAACTGCGCACAACGCGGGCGGCGATCGAACGCATCGAGCAACGCGACGGCCGCGGCGAATCGCGAATCGATCTGTTGCGTTATCAAGTCGACGAACTCGACGCCCTGGGGCCCGAAGCCGGCGAGCTCGAGGCACTGGAAGCCGAACACAAGCGGCTGGCCAGCGCCGAACGCCTGATCGGTGACGGCCAGCGGGCACTCGCCCTGCTCTACGAGGCCGAAGACGGGGCCGCCACCGACCGTCTGGGCGCGACGGAACGACTGCTGTGCGAGCTTGGCGATATCGACGCCGGATTCCGGCCCATCGCGGAACTGGTCGGCAATGCGCTGATCCAGGCCCAGGAGGCAGCCGACAGCCTGCGCCGCCACGTCGAAGCCCTGGATATCGACCCGCAGCGCTTCACCGAAGTCGAGAACCGGCTCGGCACGCTGCGCGACATCGCGCGCAAGCATCATGTCGCGCCGGAAGAACTGCCCACACTGACCGAACGCCTGCGCTGCGAATTGGCCGAACTGGAAGGGGCCGACGAAAAGCGGGCCCAGCTCAAGGCCGCGGAACAGAAACAGCTCGAAGCCTACACGGTCGCCGCACGGACCCTGAGCCAGGCGCGTTTGCGCGCCGCCGAACCGCTGGGCCGCGCCATCACCGGCATCATTCGCTCCCTGGGCATGCCCGAAGGCGAATTCAGCGTTCGCGTGCGCCCCGGGGCCAGCGAACGCGTCTCGACCCGCGGGACCGACCACATCGAATTCCTGATCGCCGCCAATCCCGGCCAGAGCGCCCGCCCACTCGACCGGGTCGCTTCCGGCGGCGAACTGTCCCGCATCAGCCTCGCGATTGAAGTGATCGCAGCCGCGCGCACGCGCGTGCCGACCCTGGTGTTCGACGAGGTCGATACCGGCATCGGGGGCGGCGTGGCCGAGATCGTCGGCCGGCAACTGCGCGCGCTCGGCGCCAGCGGCCAAGCGCTGTGCGTGACACACCTGCCCCAGGTGGCGGCGCAGGCCCAGCACCACCTGCATGTCGCCAAGCAGGTGAAAAACCGGCAGACGAGCACGCGCATCATCGCGCTGGATGACGACGATCGCATCGAGGAACTGGCGCGCATGCTGGGCGGCGTCGAATTGACCGAACAGACGCGCGCGCATGCGGCTGACATGATTGCCCGGGCCGGCACGGCACCCGACTGAGCGCCCGGACGGGGCAAGATGCACGATCGACCGACCCCGAAATCGCCGCAGGCGCGAATGCAATCGTTTGGCAGGCGAAAAAGCCGTGCCGTATGATGCGGTTCGCGACATGGGGGCACAACCTCTGATCAGATCTGAGGCGGCCGCGCGGCGGAATTCGCGCGCGGCAGGCAAGGAAGAAGGAGAGCGGTTTGCTGAGCGCCAATAAACGACCGATAACGCCGTGCAGGCGCGCGCGAAGCTCCGGCCCCGAACGGGCTCGGCCCGGGCTGCCGCCCTGCCGCGTTATTCGGCTCGGCCGCCGGGTTCGCCCGGGCGTTTCGCCAGCCGGTCTGCGGGCCGAAGACGCACCGAGTCCAATTTGCGATGGCAAGCGCGAGCCGCGGCCGATTTAATCAAGGGTTCCTTTCTATGAAACTAATCGCTGCGCTGGTGCTCCTGCTCGCGCTTTCCGCCTGCAGTCTCCCGGTGTTCTTTCGTGTCCCGATCGTCCAGGGCAACATCGTGACCGCCGATCAAGTAGCCAAGCTCAAGAAAGGCATGACCAAGAAGCAGGTCGCCTACGTGCTCGGCACGCCGCTGATCAAATCGCCGTTCCAATCCGATCGTTGGGATTACGTCTTCTACTATCGCAATCCGAACGCGCACGTGCGCCAGTCGAAGCTCGACCTGTACTTCGTCAACGGCAAGCTGTCGGATATCGAGGGCGACGAGGAATACACGGCCCAGGCATTCAAGGGTGGCAAACAGTCCGGCCCCGGCGGCACAAGCGGGCTGGGCACGCCGCTCGGCACGACGAGTGCACAGGGCAGCCACAGCGCGCCGCCGCAGGCCACCCAGCCGAATCCCGGGGCCGGCAACAATCTGCCCGGCGCGAACTCGACCGTGCAGACCCAAAACCAGCCCACCGTACAAAATCCGCTGCCGCACAAGGGCCCGGCCCTCCCCGGGCAGCCGAACTAGGCCGTCGGCGCTGCGCCATCCGTTCCGGCGCGGCGCCGGCGCCGCTCGCGCGGATCGGCCGTCAGCGGGCGATACAGTTCCAGGCGCTGCCCGTCCGCAATCACTTGTTCCCCACCGATTTTGCGACCGTACACGCCGTAAGCCGATGGTGCCTGCCCGGTTTCGGCCCGACAGACCGCGTCCAACCCGGATGCATTCGCGACCTGCGCGGCCGTCGCGTGCGCCTGGATCCGCACGGATTCGCGCCAGCATCGCCCCGGCAATGCAAACACGACATCGACCTGCTTCATTGCGTCCCGGCTCATTCGAATCAGGGGGCCCAGATGGATTCGGCAAGGCGCAGTGCGCCCAGCGCATAAGCCACAACCGCGATCAGCGCGATGCGCGCCGGATAGCGCAGCAGACCGTGCCAAATCGCGAACGTGGCCGCGTCGCGACCGGTCGCCTCACCCTGTGGGGTCCACGCCTGGGCCAGGCGACGCCGCGCGAGCACGCGGCCAACCAGCACACAGAGCATGAGCCCGGTGATCGGAATCAGCCAGCGCGCGCTGACCAGACTGAAACAATCGAACAGGTTGTAACCGAACACACGCCAATCCGATAGCACGCCGAACGCATTCTGCGCGGCCAGCCCGAGCGCGGCAACCACCAGCCCCGTGTACACCGACGCCTGCATCCGCGGCACCCGCGCCCGATGGGAAACCGCCTGCACCAGCAACTCGAACAGACCGATGCCGGTCGTCATGCTGATCATGGCCAGCAACACGAACAGCAGCGCCATGGTCCAGGCGGGCTGCACGCTGGCCGGTAGCACTTCGAATATACGTTGCACCCCGGCCGAGAATTGATCCCCGATACCGGGCACCAGGCTCGCGAGCACCACGGCGAACGCGAGCGCGACCACCTGACTGGCAATGATCACCATCGCCGACAACCGCACCGCCGGCGCCCGGGCCGGCAGATGCGAGGCCAGCGCCACAATCACCCCCGTGCCCAGACTCAACGAGAAGAATGCCTGGTAGAACGCCTCGAGAACGCCCCGCACACCGAGCGCATCGGGATCGAAACTGAACAGATGCCCGGCCGCCCCGCGCGCCGGCCCGTGCCAGATCACGACGATAAGCAACAGGCTCAGCAAGCCGAGCATGCACGCCGCCAGCGTGCGCATGACCGGCTCCGTGCCGCGTGGCAGGCCGCGCGCCGTGGTGGCCACCAGCAGCAGAACGAACAGCAACAGCCAGCCCAGACCGCGCTCGCCGTCGCGCGCGAACGCCACGAACCGGCTCGCCGCCTGGCTCATCGTGCCGCCGCCCAGGCCCGTGAACACGGCCCGCATGCTGTAGGCCAGCGACCAGCTTGCAATCACCGCATAAGCGGCCAACAACAGCAGGGCGCCCAGAAGCGTGACGTATGCGCCGGCTGTCCAGAGTCGCGAATGCGGCGTACCGCGCGTCCATAGCGCCACCACCCCAGGCACATCGGTGTGGGCGCCGCGCGCCATCAGCACCTGCGCGCTGAACACCGGCATGCCCATCAGAACCAGCGCCAGCACGTACATAAGCAGGAACGCCGAACCGCCATAGGCCGACAACAGATAAGGCAGGCGCCAGAAATCACCGAGGCTCACGATCGCCGCCGTGCAGACGATTACGAATCGCGCGGAAGAGGACCAGAGCTGCGGTAGCGGACGATAAGTAAGCGCCATGGCCCGCAAAGCTTGCCTCGGCGGCTATAATAAGTCTATGAGTAAGAGCAAGGACAAGAAACAGCCATCGAGCACGATCGCGCTCAACCGACGCGCGCGTCACGATTTTTTCATCGAAGACCGCCTGGAGGCCGGGCTGGTTCTCGAAGGCTGGGAAGTCAAATCACTGCGCGCGGGCAAGGGCCGGATCGCGGAAGCCTACGTCCTGATCAAGGACCGGGAAGCGTTCCTGTTGGGCAGCCATATACAACCACTGGAATCGGCCTCCACCCACGTGGTCGCGGATGCCACCCGGACACGCAAATTGCTGCTGCATGAGCGTGAGCTGGCGACGCTGGTGGGCGCGACCGAACAGAAAGGCTATACGATCGTCCCTCTCGCGATGTACTGGCGCCGTGGCAAGGCCAAACTCGAGATCGCGCTGGCCAAGGGCAAGGCCAAGTACGACAAACGCCAAACCAAGAAAACCCAGGACTGGCAGCGGCGCAAGGCCCAGATCATGCGCACCGACGGCTGAGCTTGAACAAAAAAGCGCCGCATTCCCCGACTCGATTCTTCGAATGAGTCGCGGGTCTAGGCGCCACGCTCACCTTGTGAGCGCACATAGTCTTTGACCGTGGCCAAGTTGGCGCCTCCGGTGGTGGTTACGCCGTAAGCGCGGGACCAGAAGTACGGTTTCCAGAAGAAAACGGCTAGGTGGTCAGCAAACTCTTGCCGCATGCGGCGAGCACTGACGGTCTTCAGGTTGCCGATCAACCGTGACAAGTCCAGCGCAGGATGCGCCTCGATGAGCAGATGAACCTGATCAACCTCCCCGTTGCACTCGGTTAGTTCGCACCCCATTTCGATAGCACATGCGCGAACACGTCACGGAGGCGCTCCTGCATGTCAGGAGTAATGACTTTGTTTCGGTATTTAATTGCCAGGACGACATGATAATGCAGCCGATAGGCCGCATGGTTCCGTGTTTTAATTGTCGTTCTGGATTGCATCTTCGGCGATTCTCTAATACGTTATCTAAAAATGAACATTGTACGCAGCGACCGACTCGCCCTCAAAGCCGACACAGCGCCGCAGCGCGAAGCGCTGCGGGCCACGCTGGCGATCTATCGTGCCCTGGTGCGGGATCTGATGGGGGTGGTGATAGCGCACTGGCACACGCTGGGGGCGCACAGCGACAATGCGATCGTCGCCCCGATTGAGGCCTTGATACATCCCACGGCTAAACGCCGGGTCGTTCGTTACGGCTATTTCGCCAAGCGTTACTACAAGTTCCCAAGCTATCTACGGCGGGCGGCGATCATGGATGCCGCCGGTCAGGTGCGGTCGTTCATGACCCGCTATGACGCTTGGCAGATTGGAGAGCGCAAGCACCCGAACGCCCGGCCGCCGCGGCTGACCTGCGCCACGGGCACCTTTCCCAGCCTGTATTCCGGCCAATGCATCCAGTTCGATGCCGATATGCGCTCGTGCCGGATCAAGGTCCGGCATCACAACGACTGGGTCTGGATGGACTTCAAGCTTCAGGGCAAGCCTCGCTATATGCCCAAGGGCACGATCCGATCCCCGTCGCTGACCGTCCGGGGCGCGCGCTGGTTCCTCTCGGTCCCGGTCACCACGACGGTGACCTTACCCGAACCCGCTCACGTCGAATGCGTGTTATCGGTCGACGTGGGCATCAACACGGCAGCCACCTGGGCGGTGGTCGATGCCACCGGCACTGTGCACGATCGGGGCTTTCTCGATCGAAGCGACAAAGACCGGTCGCATCGCATCATGGCCCGTATCCGATCGGCGGCCGTGACCCATACCCGGCACGGCTGCCGTCTGCCGTCCGGGTTTGCCGCCGCCGATCATCGGCGGCTACGCCAACTGTCGAACAATCAGGCCCACCAGATCAGTCGACAGCTGGTGAATACCGCACAGGAACACGGCTGTCAGGCGGTGATCGTGGAAAACCTCAAGGGCTGGCGACCGAAGGCCGGCCGCCGGCGCTCGACGATGAAGCAGCGATTTCATCGCTGGTTCCACCGGCAACTGGTGGGCTGCATCGAGTCGAAGGCCACGGAAGCCGGTCTGCGCTGCCAGGCGATTCATGCCCGGGGAACCTCGCGTCAGGCTTTCGACGGGTCAGGGCCGGTGCGGCGCGATGCGGGTAATGCCAGTCTGTGCTCGTTTGCGACGGGCAAACGTTACAACGCCGATCTCAATGCCGCATACAACATCGCGGCCCGGGGTCTGGTTCACTTCCGCCGACGCCGCAAGGCGACGGCGGGTGGTCGCCGGCCAAAGTCCGGCGCCACACCGGGAAACCCGGTGACACTCTCCACGTTGTGGGCTGCCCAGCCCACTACGAGGTGAGTGATCGGATTCCGCGACTCAATTCTTCGAATGAGTCGTCGGAGGTTTCAAAATCAAAACCACAGCCTCATGCTGAAGGCTGTTACAATAAGGACGCTTTTTCGGGGGCGACATGGCTTCGACGCGGATGTCAAAACCCGAGGTGCATGCCGAGGTTGCAATCTTCCTCGTTAATCCGTTTGCACCCTAAGCTAGTTGCGAACGACGACAACTACGCTCTAGCGGCTTAAAGCCCGCTGGTGCCCGCCCGGCAAGTGTCTGTGCTTCCGGTCCCGGGTATCGACTCTCACAGACTCGCGGCAAGGCCCCGCTTCGGGCCGACCCGTTAAGAGTAAACGAAGATACGCGTGAGTTGTCCCTTTTCGTCGGGTAGCTCATGCCGACAATCAAAGACGAAATAAGCATGTAGACCCGAGGGTTGAGAATCCGCGGACGCGGGTTCGATTCCCGCCGCCTCCACCAACAGATGGAGCACGAAAATACGCCGACAGCGTATCCGTGACTCGACCAAGCCAAGCCTGCCGCGGCTCACCGTGGCGGGCTTTTTTTCGCCCCTAGCCCGGGCGGCTGGCGCCTACGACAATAAGCCGAGTCGCTCCAGCAGCATCATGACGGCGATTGCGATCATGCCCAGGGCGAACACCCGCTGCAGCGTTCGGCCGGCCAGGTATTGCGCCAGCGTTCGGCCAGCCCCCATGCCCATGATGCCGCCGACTATGAACAGGCCGGTCAGCACGGGCTGGATATGGCGCCCGGCCACAACCGCGGAGATCACGCCCGACAGGCCCACGAGCGCAATCACGAGCAGGGACGTCGAGACCGCGCGGTGAATGCCCATTTCGGTGACAAGCATCAGCGCCGGGACGATCAGAAACCCGCCGCCTACGCCGAAAAAGCCCGACAACACCCCCACCAGAACGCCGGACGCCAGCAGCGCGACACTGCAGCGTGCCGTGAGCCGGAGCCGGCCATCGGCGCTGTAGCGGCAGACCGTCGCCGCGTCCGTGGCCGCATCGTCCGCGACCCGCGCCCGGATCACGCGTGCCTGTTCCGGCGCACGATAGGCGTTGATGATCATGCGCCCCGCCACGACGAGCATGAGGCCAGCGAACGCGACGACCGTCACGTTGGCGGGCACGAGATCGCCGAGCCATACGCCCACGGGCGCAAAAACCACGCCGGCGGCGGCGAAGATCCCCGCGGCGCGCAGTTCGAGCACGCGCCGAAGACCGCCCTCGACCGCACCGAACGCGGCGGTGACCGCCACGGCGATCAGCGATATGGCGACCGCATCGCGAGGCGCCACATTAAGACCATAGATCAGCAGCGGCACCGCGAATATCGATCCGCCGCCGCCCGTCAGCCCCAGGGCCAGTCCGACCAGTACGCCGCATAAAATCGTCATCACGGCCTCATATTCTCTGCGGTTCTTTGCTTATTCTAATACGAACTTACAAGCCGTGCAGCTCAACCCCGTTCAGGTCGGCGTAAACGCGGGATCGGTTAGGGTTCAGGCCGACGCGCCGCTGCCCCCCCTCTGTTGCCGCATGAGCAATATCAACATCATTCTGTTTTTCCTCGGCCTGATACTTTTCCTTAGCGTGCTCGCGAGTTCGCTGGCCCGGTTCGGCCCGCCCCTGCTATTGATTTTTCTGGTCTGCGGCATGCTCGCGGGCAGCGAAGGGATCGGACATATTCAGTTCGACAGCGTCCCGCTGGCTTTCTTTATCGCCAATCTCGCGCTGGCGGTCATTCTGCTCGATGGCGGGCTGCGCACCTCGCTGGAAACCTTCCGCGTCGCCCTGCGGCCGGCGCTGTCGCTCGCCACGGTCGGGGTCCTGGTCTCCGCATCGCTGGCCGGGGCGTTCATTGCACTCGTGCTCCATGTCGACTGGCGCTACGGGCTGCTACTGGGCTCGATCGTGGCCAGCACGGACGCGGCCGCGGTCTTCTCGCAGCTGCGCAGCAGCGGCGTCACCCTCAACCAGCGGGTCAGCGCCACGCTCGAGATCGAGTCCGGCACCAACGATCCCATGGCTATCTTCCTGGTCACCTACCTGATGAGCGCCATCGGCCAGAGCAAGGGACTCGATATCACCAACGTCGGCGAGGAACTGGTCCGACAGTTCGGCATCGGCGCGATCGGCGGCGTTGCGCTCGGTTATGCGTTGTCGTGGCTGGCTTCGCGATTGCCCCTCGTCGAAGGGCTGTATGCCCTGCTCATCGCCTCGGGGGGCGTGATGGCCTTTACCGCTATCAATCAGCTGGGCGGCAGCGGCTTTCTTGGCATCTACCTGCTCGGCGTGGTGGTCGGCAACCGGCGCAACGAAGCCACCGAACATGTCTTTCGGGTCATGGACGGCCTGGCCTGGCTGGCGCAGGCGGGCATGTTTCTGGTGCTCGGCCTGCTGGTGAACCCGAGCCAGCTGTGGGCCGACGCGGCCCCGGCATTCCTGATTGCCCTGTTTCTGATTTTCGTCGCCCGTCCGGCCGCCGTGTGGTTGAGTCTGCTGCCGTTTCATTTCCCCATCCGCGAACAGGGGTTCATTGCCTGGGTCGGATTGCGCGGTGCGGTTCCGATCGTGCTGTCGCTGTTTCCGCTGATGATCAATCTCGAGGGCGGACAGTTCCTGTTCGACCTGACCTTCGCCGTGGTCCTCGTGTCGCTGCTGATTCAAGGCACCTCGCTCGGCGCGATGGCTCGCTTGCTCAAGCTGCAGGTCCCCGAAGCGCCGCTGCCCACCGAAACCTTCGACCTGGAAGGCGAGCGTGACGATCAGTTCCAGATCATGGCGTTCCGAATCGAGGCGGATTCGACCCTGGCCAACACCGCGGGCGAGGCGTTGACGCGCTATGACCACCTGCGCGTGATCGCGGTCACGCGCGGTTCGCGATTACGTTTCCCGCGCCGCGGTTTCGTCTACGCGGTGGGCGATAAACTCTATCTGCTGGCCGCCCGCAGCCATTGCAGCGACCTCGGGCGCCTGTTCCGCGGCGATACGGGCCACGACGGCGTGGCCCCGGGGCGGTTCTTCGGCCCCTTCACGCTGGCGGGCCGAGCGCCGAGCGGCGAGCTTGCGGATGTCTACGGCATCCCGCTTTCAGAAGACGAGCGTCGAACCGATGTGGCCCACCTCATGCGCAAGCGCCTGCGACGCCGCCCCGTGGCGGGCGACATCGTGGAACTGGGGCCCCTGCGTCTGATCGTGCGCCGCCTGGATGCCGGGACCATCGATCAGGTCGGGCTTCAGCTGGCGCCGGATCCATCCCTTGAGCGATAGGGTCTCGCCCCGATCATGCCAGGGCTCGCGCCGCCATCACTCGGCACGAGATCCCGCCGGCCCTACGGCGCCATACGGGGACGATTGGCGCCGCCGAAGCTGTGGCCCTGGGCCAGACAATAGGCCAGCCACTTGTTGAGCAGCAGGTTGCGCGGCCACTGGCTGTCGAGCACCGCGTCGTCGATATCGGGCACACCCGCCAGCGAGGCATAGCGCGAACGCGCATCACAGTAGATGGCCTCGGCCAGCTGGGCGTCGCGATACAGGCGCAGCGTCAAATCCGGGTCGGCGCGCGCTGTGTCGCCGTCACCGAACCAGTAAGTCAGGTGGACCGTTGTCGTGTAACGGCAACGCTCGATGACACGCAGATGCAGTGTCGCGTCCTCGCCCACGGAGGTGGCGTGCTCGAACGGCAGATCGAGCTCCGGAGCAAGCCGTTCGAAACGCCGGTAATTGCTCTCGTAAAGCCCCATGAGGCCGGTGAAGCTCCGCGGGGTGGCCGCCGCGAGCCAGTGGTTGCGCTTTACTTTAACCATTGCGCGACTATAAGGCAGACCACGGCCATTTCAACTGACGAATCACGACACCCGGGCATCAGAACGACCGTCGCCGCAGGTGCTTGTCTTCCATGATGAGCGTCGCGATCTCCTCGATCGACTTGTTGGTGGTATCGGAAAAGGGAATGCCGTGGCGCTTGTACAGCTGCTCGGCCTGACGCAATTCGTAACTGACCTGGCCGACATCCGCATACCGACTGCCGCGTCGGCGCGCGCTGCGGATCTGGTGCAGGCGATCCGCCGAGATGCACAGGCCGTAGAGCTTGTCCTTGTGCGGCGCCAGCGCTGACGGCAATCGACGCCCTTCAAAGTCTTCCTCGGCGAGGGGATAGTTGGCCGCGTAGATGCCGTGCTGCATGGCAAGGTAGATGCACACCGGCGTCTTGCCGCAACGCGATGGCGCGACCAGGATCACATGGGCGTCGCCGTAACCCTGCTCGCCGACGCCGTCGTCGTGCGTCAGGGCGTAGTTCATGGCCTCGATGCGCGATTCGTAGACATCCTTGTCGGCGATGCCGTGCGCGCGCCCTTCCAGATGGCTCGACTTCGTCTCCAGCTCCGCCTCGAGCGGCGGCAGGAAGCTGTCGAACAGATCCATGAACAATACGTTGCCGCTGCGCAGTATGTGACGAACGCTGTCCGACACGGTCGTCGAGAACACGATCGGCTTGAGACCGGTCGTGCGCCCCATGTGCTCGATGTATTCGAGTGCGGTACGCGCTTTTTCATCGGAGTTGATGAACGGCAGCGTCGACTGCTTGAACTGACTCTCGTCGAACTGCGTCAACAGCGTGGCGCCGAGCGTCTCGGCCGTGATGCCGGTTCGATCGGACAAAAAGAAAATGGAACGCAGCGGGGCATCGGTCGTACTCATGGTGTCATCGTGCCCGACGATCCGCGCGACCACCAGAGGCCATGCATCGGCCGGCACCGCAACCACCCGGCCCGGCACGGTCCCCGCCGGTTCATCCTGCGTGTAGAATGCGGCAGCCAAGATTTTTATAACGTGCTTGTGGATTGCACTTCGGAGGAGAGCGAGCGTGGATAACTCGTATGTAGCCTGGTTCAGCCAGCTGGGAATGAACGACGTCGCGTCGGTGGGCGGCAAGAACGCCTCCCTGGGCGAGATGATCAGCCATCTGGCGGATGCCGGCGTATCGGTGCCGGACGGCTTCGCTACCACGGCCTCGGCCTATCGCCAGTTTCTGGCTCACGATGGTCTGGCCGACCGCATCAACCAGGCGCTCGACACGCTGGACGTGGACGACGTCGATGCGCTGATCGAGACCGGCTCGAAAATCCGCCAGTGGGTGCTCGACCACCCCTTTCCGCCCGCGCTCGAAGCCGCCATCCGTGATGCGTTCGCCACGCTTGCCGAGGGCCAGGACGACATGGCGGTCGCGGTGCGCAGTTCGGCCACTGCCGAGGACCTGCCGGATGCGTCCTTCGCCGGCCAGCAGGAAACCTTCCTCAATGTGCGCGGGCTCGACAACATCATGCTCGCAATCAAGGACGTATTCGCGTCGCTGTTCAACGACCGCGCCATCTCCTATCGCGTGCACAAGGGCTTCGACCACAGCCAGGTGGCGCTGTCGGCCGGCATCCAGCGCATGGTGCGCTCGGACACCGGCGCCTCGGGTGTGATGTTCACCATCGACACCGAGTCCGGTTTCGACAAGGTGGTATTCATCACCAGTTCCTGGGGCCTGGGCGAAGCGGTGGTCCAGGGCGCGGTCAATCCGGACGAATACTACGTTTACAAGGACAACATCACCGCCGGCCGGCCGGCGATCCTGCGCCGCGTGAAGGGTGGCAAGGCGGTCAAGATGGTTTACACGGCCGACCGCGCGCACGGCAAGACCACCGAGTTCGTCGACGTCGACACCGCCGACCAGCGCCGCTTCTCACTGTCGGATGAGGATGCCGAAGCGCTCGCCACGCAGGCCATGACGATCGAGAAACACTACGGCCGGCCGATGGACATCGAATGGGGCAAGGACGGCGAGACCGGCAAGCTGTATATCCTGCAGGCACGCCCGGAAACCGTGAAGAGCAATGCCACGACGCTGGAGCGCTACAGCCTCGATGCCGCCGGCCACGACGTGCTGGTCACCGGTCGCTCGATCGGCCAGCGCGTGGGTGCCGGCCGGGTGCGCAACGTCTCCTCGATCAAGGAAATGAACAAGGTCGAGAACGGCGACATCCTGGTCACCGACATGACCGACCCCGACTGGGAACCGGTAATGAAACGGGCCGCGGCGATCGTCACCAACCGCGGCGGACGCACCTGTCACGCCGCGATCATCGCACGCGAGCTGGGCATTCCCGCCGTGGTCGGCACCGGGCACGCCACCGAAAAACTCGCCGACGGCATCGACGTGACCGTCTCCTGTGCCGAAGGCGATACCGGCTATGTTTACCAAGGCGCCATCGACTTCAACGTCGACGAAGTCTCGCTCGACCGGATGCCCGAGATCGGCACCAAGATCATGATGAACGTCGGCAATCCGGATCGGGCATTCGATTTCGCCTCCATTCCCAACCAGGGCGTGGGGCTCGCACGGCTCGAGTTCATCATCAACCGCCAGATCGGCATCCACCCGCGTGCGCTGCTTGAGTACGATCAGCAGCCCGATGAGCTCAAGGCGACCATCGACGCCCACATCGCCGGCTATGCCGATCCGGTGAATTTCTACGTCGATCGCCTGGTCGAAGGTATTTCGACCATCGCGGCAGCCTTTCATCCCAAGCCGGTGATCGTGCGTCTGTCGGACTTCAAGTCCAACGAATATGCCAACCTGATCGGCGGCGACGCCTACGAGCCCGAGGAAGAAAACCCGATGATCGGCTGGCGCGGCGCTTCGCGCTATCTGGCCGAAGACTTCAAGCCCTGCTTCGAGCTGGAGCTGGAAGCCATGAAGCGGGTGCGCGGCGACATGGGGCTGACCAACGTCCAGATGATGATCCCGTTCGTGCGCACGCTCGGCGAGGCCAAGGGCGTATCCGAGCTGCTGGAATCACACGGCTTCAAGCGCGGCGAGAACGATCTCAAGATCATCATGATGTGCGAGTTGCCGTCGAACGCCGTCCTGGCCGACGAGTTTCTGGAATATTTCGACGGCTTCTCGATCGGCTCGAACGACATGACCCAGCTCTCACTCGGCCTGGATCGCGACTCGGGGCTGATCTCGCATCTGTTCGACGAGCGCGACCCGGCGGTCAAGATCATGCTGGAAAAAGCGATCACCGCCTGCAAACGCAACAACAAGTACGTCGGCATCTGCGGCCAGGGCCCGTCGGACTACCCGGACCTGGCGCGCTGGCTGCTCGATCAGGGGATTGAAAGCATGTCGCTCAATCCCGATACCGTGGTCTCGACCTGGCTGTTCCTGGCCGGGGAAAACGTCTAACCGGAAACCGGAGCATCATGGCCGCCAAGCTGGACCTGTTCGTCAAACCCGCAGCGCTGCACGCGGCGATGGACGACGCCGACGTGCAGATTGTTGCCGTGGATACGCCCGAGGATTTCGCCCGCGCGCATATCCCGGGCGCCCGGTTGATCACGATGGCCGATATCATGGCCCGCGACGGGGCCACCGGCGGCCTGGTTCCCGACGACGACACGCTGGCGCGAACGCTGTCGGCCGCCGGTCTGCGTGACGACGCGCATATCGTGGCCTACGATCGCGCCGGCGACGGCCAGGCCGCGCGTCTGCTCTACACGCTCGACGTGGCCGGCCACGACGCATTCAGCCTTCTGGACGGCGGCCTGGCCGCCTGGCAGGCGGCCTCGTTTGCGCTCGAGTCCGGCCCGCCTGCGGCCGGGGCCGGCGACTTCCGCATTGCACGCCGCACGCAGGCCATCGCCGACCGGGCATGGATCCGCCAGCATCTCGATGCCGCCGACGTGCGTTTTCTCGATGTGCGCAGCGAAGCCGAGTTTGTCGGTGACGATGTGCGCAGCGCCCGCGGCGGCCACATCCCCGGCGCGGTGAATCTCGACTGGAACCGGCTGAAGAACGAGCACGGGCAGCTCCGGGATCTGGACGAAATCCGTCGTATGCTCGCCGATCGCGATATCGACGCATCGAACGAGGTGACCACCTACTGCCAGACCCACGTGCGTTCGTCGTACGCCTATCTGGTGCTCAAGGCCCTCGGCTACGCGCGCGTGCGCGGCTATCCAGGCGCCTGGTCGGACTGGGGCAACGCGATGGACACGCCGGTGGACAGCGGCTCTTGAGTGCATCGTTCGGACCGCCCCGCCCGGGCGCGAACTTCGACGGGCGACGCTTCTCCAACCCCTGGCACGATCACGGCCAGACCAGTCGCTTCGGCCTGTGGCGCTGGCTGTTGCGGCCGCGCGGCCCCGACTGGCCGCCGGCAGCGCCCGATGCGGCAAACACGGACACCCCGAAGATACCGCCGCGGCGCTCGCATGCGCCGCGCGTGACCTGGATCGGGCATGCCTGCGTGCTCATCCAGATCGATGGCCTGAATCTGATTACCGACCCGGTGTATGCCGCGCGCGTCGGCCCGCTACCGGGTATTGGCGTGCGTCGCCATACGCCGCCGGCCATCGACTGGCATTATCTGCCCCCGATCGATCTGGTGCTGATCAGCCATGCCCACTACGATCACCTGGACCGCGCCACCATCACCGCCCTGGTTCGTCGGGATGATCCGGTGTTTGTCGCCGGCCTCGGCCTCGACGCCTGGTTTGCCCGCCGTGGCAGTCGCCGGATCGTGACGCTGGACTGGTGGCACAGCGCGCGACCGACCGCCGAGGATCTGGCGATCACCGCAGTACCGGCACAGCACTGGTCGCGCCGGGGGCTGTTCGACCGCAACCGTAGCCTGTGGGCGGGCTTCTGGATCGAGACGCCGGAACGACGCCTGTATTTCGCCGGCGATACCGGATACGGTCCGCATTTCCGCTGGATCCGCGAACGCCTGGGCACACCCGATCTGGCGTTGTTGCCGATCGGCGCCTACGAGCCGCGCGAGTTGATGCGCCGCCAACACATGAATCCGGACGATGCCGTGAAAGCCCATCGCGATCTCGAGGCCCGACGCTCCGTGGGTATTCATTTTGCGACGTTCAAGCTCACCGACGAAGGGCGTGACCAACCGGCTCACGACCTGGCCGCGGCGCGACAGCGCCACGGCGTCCACGACGATGCCTTCGTCGCCCCACAATTCGGCCAGGTGTTCGAACTCGGCTGAGAACCGGTTCCGATGGGCGACGCGCGCGCCCGCTGGCCGCGCGTCACAAAACGCTTGCGCCACGCGCGCCGCTCCAGGGCCCGGCCCGTCGCTGTGCAAGCGTCTTGTTGATGATGTACCTCATGCAGCGGGCGGAGTAAGCCAGGGCATTTGTCCGCCAATGCACGCGAGTCAGCGCAAATAAAAAGCAGGATCAAGGCACTGCGGCTTCAGGTGCGCGAGCGATCGCGGGCTCAGTCTTTTTGTCCCAACCTTGCACTTCATCAAGCGTGTCTCTGGTCCCAGTCCCCCAGCCATTGCTGGAACTTTTCCAGGGGCATGGGCCGCCCGATGTGAAAACCCTGGATGAGGTCGCAGCCCAGTTCGCGCAGGCGATCGAGCTGGCCGGCCGATTCCACGCCCTCGCCCACGGCCCGCAGGTTCAGGGCATGCGCCAGTCCGATGGTGGCCGACACGATCGACAGATCCGTATCCGATTCCAGCATATCCTGGACGAAGGAGCGATCGATCTTGATCTCGGCGACCGGCAAGCGCTTGAGATACGACAGCTGCGAATAGCCCGTGCCGAAATCGTCGATCGAGACCTGTACGCCACGACCCGCCAACCGCGTCATGACCTCCAGCGTCCGGGTCTGGTCGGCCATGAGCGTATCCTCGGTCAGTTCGAGCGTCAGCGCCGCCCCGGGCAGCCCCTGGACGGCCAGCAACGCTTCCAGGGTATCGGCGAAATCCGGTCGCAGAATCGAGCGTGCTGATACGTTGATCGAGATGCGCAGATTGCGACCGTCCCGGCGCAGCGCCCCGGCATACTCGACCGCGCGGCGTAACACCCAGAGCGTGAGGTCGTTTATCAATCCGCTGCGTTCGGCGCGCGGGATGAAATCGCCCGGCATGATGAGACCGCGGCGCGGATGTTGCCATCGGACGAGCGCCTCCGCGCCGTAGACTTCGCACGTCGAAGCGTCCACAAGCGGCTGGAGATGAAGAACCAGCTCGTCTTTGTCAATCGCCCGGCGCAGTTCCGCGGACAACGAGTGCATGGCCACCCCGTGCACCCTGCGCGTCGAACAGGCCATGCTGAAGTCACCGCCGCGCGATTTGACTTCATACATCGTCTGGCTGGCCGCGTCGATCAAACCATAGGCGTCGCTGGCATTATCGGGATAGTAGGCACCGCCCGCGCTCGCCGCGAGTTGCAGCAACATGCCGTCGAGCGGACACGGCGGAGTGACGGCAGCCCTGATTCGCTCGGCCACCTGCTCGAGTTCGCGCTGCGACGCCAGCGCCATGATCGCCACGCCGAACCGATCCGCGTCCAGCCGCCCGAGTGTCGAGGATTCCGGCACCGCCCGTTCCAGGCGACGGGCCATCGCGATGAGTACGCGGTCGCCGCTCGCCTGTCCGTAGTGTTCATTGATCTCGGAGAAGCCGTCCAGGTCGAGCACGATCACACCGACCCATGTCGCATTCAGATACGCCGACTCGATAGCCGCTTGAAGGCTGTCGACGAAGTGGCTGCGATTAATCAGCCCGGTGAGCGAATCGATGCGCTGTGAGCGCCGCGCCTCGGCCGCGAGTGCTGCATTGTCGCCGCGCAGGGTCTCGGTCTCGTCGAGCACCATGGCACTGGCTTCGGTCGACACCACCAGCCCCACATACTGGCCCCACAGCAGGAACACGAACGGCATGGCATCGAGTAACCACAACGTCGGATTGTTCAGCTGAGCGTTCCAAAGTTTGCCGATCGTGACTCCGCCCTCCTGTATGAAGGCATTGGCCACGGTGGCGACGAGGATGGCGATGACAGCGATCGCCAATCCATAGTAGGCCGTGCACGTAACCCGGCTACGCAAAACGCGCGACAGGCTCAACAGGCGCAGGTGACGGCTACCGTCCAAGAACCCCCCTTTGCCCGCAGCGACGACCCCCTGTCGCGTTCATCCTTTTTTACTGCGAGCTCAAAGATCTAGCTTGCAGGCAAGACTACCTAAACCCTAGCGCGAGGTACAGGCGCCCGTTGGAATGGCCGATTCATTCAATGCCGCGACCAGGGCATCGAAGGCCGCGGCGGCCGGCGCCGGCCGACCGCGAACGCCGAATTCGATCCGGCGCCGGCCGTCGGCGGCGGGCAGGCAGGCCACACGCACCGCCGGATGCGCATCCATGACCGCCTGCATAAGATCGATCAGCGCGCTTTCGGGCGTATCGAAAACTTCGACCAGATATTCGACATCGCGCTCGGCATCCTGCAGATGGCCGTAATGCGTATCGAGCACCCAGGCCACCATCGGCCATGCCATGCGCGGGAAACCGGGCACGAAATGATGATCGCCCAGGCTAAAACCGGGCACCTGGTTGATCGGGTTCGGAATGACTTCGGACCCGGTCGGCCATTCGACCATGTGGATACGGTTCGGGTAGGCCTCGTTGCCGAACTTTGTCTCGAGTATGTCGCGCCCCGCCGCGTTGATTTCGAGCGCGCGACCGGCCGCACGCGCGGCGCACTGCCGGGTACGGTCGTCGGGCGTGGCGCCGATGCCGCCGAAGCTGAAAACAATATCGTCGGCGCCCATGGTCTCGGCTAGCGTACGCTCGAGAAGCGTCGCGTCGTCGCCCACCATGCGCGCCCAGGCCAGTTCGAGCCCTCGCTCATGCAGCATCTCGACGACGGCCGGCATGTGCTTATCCTGGCGCTTGCCCGAGAGCAACTCGTCACCGATCAGAATAATGCCGATATGAGGGTTATCCGCGCCCGTCGTCATGAACCGTCCTCGTCGTGAGCGGCGTCAACGGCTCATCAGCCCAACCGAGCGCCCGCCCTGTGCACACGAAATCGCCGCCGCCGATTCGGGCTTCAAAGCCCGGGCGGCGGCGTGGAATGCCGCGGGTCAACCGCCGGCTGATTCCTGAGTCGCGGCTTTTTCCAGCATCGGCTTGAGTTCGCCGGACTGGAACAGGTCCATCACGATATCCGAACCGCCGACCAGTTCGCCGTTGACGAACAACTGCGGGATCGTCGGCCAGTTCGAGTACACCTTAACGCCCTGGCGATAGATCTGTTCGTCGTCGAATACGTTGACGGCCTTGAACGGCACGCCGCAGGCCTTGATTGCCTCGGCGCTGCGCGCCGAGAAGCCACATTGCGGAAAGTCCGGCGTACCCTTCATGTAAAGCACGATCGGATTACCCTCGACTTCCTGCTTGATGACTTCCATAGCTTTCGCGCTCATTGGCCCTACCTCGATGTGGGGTTAGATGTGAATCCATTATAACTGGGGTGTAAACGGCTTCCGATCAAGACCGTGCGACCCCGATCCGCGGTGCGCGGCACGCGCCGCACCGGCGGCGCAACCGATACCGAGCCTGCCGCCCGATCGCCCGCGTGGTCGGCGTGTGCGCGCACAGGGCGCGTGCCGCCTTTGAAATACAAGGCGTAATCCTTATATAAGGGAGTGACGTTGATTCATTCATGACAACAAGGACACCGTCATGGCATTTGAACTGCCCGATCTGCCCTACGATTACGATGCGCTCGAGCCCTACATCGACGGGCGCACCATGGAGATCCATCACGACAAGCACCACAATGCTTATCTGACAAAGTTCCAGAAGGCCATCGAAGGCACGCCGCTGGCGGACCAGGATCTGGACACGATCCTGGCCAACGCGGGCCAGCACGGTGCCGCCGTACGCAACCAGGGCGGTGGTTATCTCAACCACATCATCTTCTGGGAAACGATGTCGCCCAATGGCGGTGGCAAGCCGACCGGCAAACTGGCCGAGGCGATCGACAAGAGCTTCGGTTCGTTCGACGACTTCAAGGAGAAGTTCACCGGCGAAGCGACAGGACTGTTTGGTTCCGGCTTCGTGTGGCTGGTCCCGGCTGGCGGCGATCAGCTCAAGATCGTGCCGACGCCCAACCAGGACAACCCGATCATGGACGTGGTTGCGGAATCCGGTAAGCCAATCATGGGTCTGGACGTGTGGGAGCATGCCTTCTACCTGAAGTACCAGAACCGCAAGCCGGAGTACGTGGAAGCCTGGTGGAACGTCGTCGACTGGGACGGCATCGCCAAGAAGTTCGAGGCGGCCAGCTAAGCACGCTTGGCGCCAAGCTCGATCCGGGGCCCCGTCGCGTTGCGGCGGGGTCTTTTTTATTGGAGGATTGCGCACCTGCCCACCGAAAGTATCAGGGCGCGCGCGCACGTGCAGCGTGCATGATGCTTTGGCTTTCCATTCATCCACGATCCCCATTCATTCATGAGTTCGCGACATTTCCTCAGCCTGGACGACCTGGGCAGTGCCGGTATCGAAGATCTGATCGAACGCGCCATCGAGCGCAAGCGCCACGCGCTGTCCGATCGCCCGCTGATCGGCAAAAGTCTGGCAATGGTGTTCGAAAAGGCGTCCACCCGTACCCGCGTTTCGTTCGAGGCGGCCATGACACGGCTCGGCGGCCACGCGATCTTCCTGTCGCCGGGCGATACCCAGATCGGGCGCGGCGAACCGGTAGAAGATACCGCACGCGTGCTGTCGGGCATGTGCGACGCCATCATGATCCGCAACCATTCACATGCGGTGCTGGAACAGTTCGCTGCCTATTCCAAGGTCCCGGTAATCAACGGCCTGACCGATCGCCTGCATCCCTGTCAATTGCTGGCCGACCTGCAGACCTACGTCGAGCATCGCGGCTCGATCCGCGGCGCGAAGGTGGCCTGGATCGGCGATGGCAACAACATGTGCCACTCGTATATCAACGCCGCCCGCCTGATGGGTTTCTCGCTACGCATCGCGTCCCCCGAAGGCTATCGTCCAGACGCGCTCATGCTGCGTGATGCGGGCGCGGCGGTAACGGTGTGCGAACAGGCGCAGGAAGCGGTGGACGGCGCCAATCTCGTGGTCACGGACGTCTGGGCCAGCATGGGCGACGAAGACAATCGCGAAACCCGTCTCGCGGACTTCGCCAACTATCAGGTCAATCGCGCGCTCATGAGCTGGGCCGCGGATGATGCCCTGTTCATGCATTGCCTGCCCGCCCACCGCGGTGAGGAAGTCAGCGCCGAAGTGATCGACGGGCCCGCAAGCGTGGTCTGGGACGAGGCAGAAAACCGCCTGCATGCCCAGACGGCACTGCTGCTCAAATTGCTCGACGCCGCGTAGCGCGCACGCCGCCCGGGCGGAGAATTTCGAGGCCTGCGCCGGGCCGGCTGGCGGCGCCCGGATCAGACGTCGGGCACCGCCAGCACCAACGAGTAATCGCCCGTGCCGTACTCGAAGTGTTCCGCCTCGCGCAGCCCGGCACGCGCCAGCAGGGACGCGATGTCGTCGCGCGAGAACTTGCGGCTGATTTCAGTGAGAATCGACTCCCCGGCGGCCATGTCGAAGCCCCGGCCAAGCGCCTCCAGATGCACCCGGTGCGGCTGTTCGGCGATCAGCCGCATCTCGATCCGCGACAACGGCCGGTTGAACACGGCCTGGTGCCGATAGAGATCCGGCGATATATCACCGTCCAGCGTCCGGTTGAGGACGTTGAGGACGTTCTTGTTGAACGCCGCCGTGTAACCGGCGGCATCGTCGTACGCCGCCTCGAGCACAGCGACGTCCTTGACCCGATCCAGGCCGATCAGCAACGCGTCACCCGGCCCCATCAGCGCCACGATCTCGGCCATGAACGCATCCGCCTGGGCCGGGTCGAAGTTGCCGAGGGTGCCGCCTAGAAATACGAACAGACGCCGCGCCGCCTCGGCCGGTAACGGCAGGTGGGCCAGCCCGGCGGTGTAATCGCCGCTCATGGCCTCGACATGCAGCCAGTCATAGTCCGCGATCAACTGCTCGGCCGAATCGATCATGATCTGCGTGCTGACCTCGAACGGCCAGTAGCGAGGGTGCACGCCCAGCGCATCGCATGCGGCGAGCAGGCATCGCGTCTTGCGCGCGCTGCCACTGCCCAGCTCGATGATATGCGCCGGCCGTACGCGCTCGATCACGCGCCGGGACTCGGCCGCGAGCACCGCGGCTTCGGCGCGCGTCGGGTAATACTCGGGGGTGTCGCAGATCGCCTCGAACAGCTGCGAACCGCGCGCGTCGTAGAAGTACTTGGGCGGCAGCCAGCGCGGGCGCTCCATCAGCCCCATCCGGGCATCCTCGGCCAGATCGGGCACGCGACGCAGGGGCGCCACGCGGTGATGGACCAGCCGCGTGGACAGAACATCTCGACTCATGACACAAGCGATGTAACGGAACGCTTCGAGGTTATCATGGGCCGATCCTCCACCGTTGCCGCTGTCATGTGCCGAATCGCCGCCTATCTCGGCCCGCCCTGTTTGCTGCGCCAATTCCTCGACGCCACGCCGCATAGCCTGGCGCGTCAGTCCTGGGACGCACGCGAGATGGCCAGCGCCACCGTCAACGCCGACGGATGGGGGGTAGGTTGGTATGCCGATGACGGCCAGCCCGCGGTCTACCGGCATACGTTGCCGATCTGGGCCGATGGCAACGTCGATGCCCTGGCGCGCAGTCTGCGCCGGGGGCTATGGGTGGGCAACGTCAGAAGCGCCACGTCGGGCCTCGGTACCGATCACGCCAATACCCAGCCCTTTGCCGGCGACGGCCTCCTGTTCGCCCACAACGGCTATATCCAGAACTTTGCTGCCACTCTGCGCGCGCGGGTGCGCGCGGAACTCGCGCCGGCGATCGAGCAGACCATCAATGGAAACACCGATTCCGAATACCTGTTTGCCCTGGTACGCCAGCAGACCGGATCGCTGGCCGAGCGCCTGACACAGGCGTTACGCCGGGTTCACGAATGGCTGGAGGAGCGTGGGGAACTGAAAGCACTTCTCAACATGGTGTTAACCGACGGCCGGGAAATCGTCGCCGTACGCAGCGCATTCAACACCACCGCGCCCTCGCTGTATGTCCATCGCGCATGGCACGGTGGCAGCGTGATCGCCTCGGAAGCTTTCGACGACGATGCCGGCTGGCAAGCTGTCGTTCCGGAACACGTTGTTACGCTCGGGCCCTGACTTGCTGAACGGACTCGCATGATGACGGCGCAACCCTGCTCACGCCTGGCCGCACTACGTCGCGCATCGCAGGCCATGCTGGAGGGCCGCGACGAGGCGATGCTGCGGCGCCAGCCTCACCCCGAACTCAGCCCACTGCTGTGGCACGTGGGCCATGTGTTTTTCGCGGAGAACTACTGGTTGGCTGAGCGCATATTCGGGGATCGTTCGATCACCGCGCCTTGGTGCGGGCTGTATTTTCCCGAGGAATGCGCCAAGCACACACGGGGGGCCCGCCTGCCCGGGCCGCGCGCCATGCGCGAATGGACCGATCAAGTCGCCGTCGTGAACGACCATTACTGGCAACGCGCGGCCGAGTCCGGCCATGAATTGTTACAACACGGCTATCTACAGGCCTTTCTGCGCCAGCACTACGCCCAGCACCTGGAAACCATGCGCCTGGCCGCCGCCCAGCTCGATCTCGAAGCGGGCCGGGGCACGGCAACGCTGCAGAGCCCGGCCCCGGCACGCTACCGGCGTGTGCCAGTGCCGGCACAGCGACTTCGCCTGGGCACGCCCGACGTCGCCGCCTACGACAACGAAAAACCGGTCCACGAACGCGAGATCGCGGCTTTCGACATCGCCAGCCGCCCGGTTAGCAACGCCGAGTGGCTGAGCTTCATGCAGGACGGCGGTTACGATCGCCACGAGCTCTGGGACGACGACGGGTGGCGCTGGCGCTGTACCGTGGGCATCGATCATCCCCAGCACTGGCGCGCCGCGGACGACGGCTGGCACATCGCCGGACACGATGGGCGCGAGCCCATCGGCGACGCGCCGGTACACGGCATCGGCTGGTACGAAGCGCGGGCATTCGCACGCCATGCCGGCGCCCGCCTGCCCGCCGAGCACGAGTGGGAAGCCGCCGCGCGCACCGTACCGCTCGATGCGACCGGCCAGGTCTGGGAATGGTGCGACAGCGCATTCAAGCCGTATCCCGGCTTCAGGGCGTTTCCTTACGACGGTTATTCCAAACCCTGGTTCGACGGCCATCATTACGTCACGCGTGGCGCGAGTGTTCACACCGAGGCCGATATCAGGCGGCCCGGTTTCCGCAACTTCTACCCGCCGACACACCGGCATATCTGTGCCGGGCTGCGTCTAGCCTGGTGACGACCGCCGCGCCTGACGCCACGGCCGAGCGATCGCCGCGCTGCGGCCGCGTTGGCTTGCCGCGCCCGCTCAGGCGGCGTTGTAACGCGCCAGCCCCGCTGCCATATCGTCGATGAGATCGGCGATGTCCTCGAGCCCGGCGTGGATGCGTAGCAGCGGGCCCGGTGCCTGCCAGTGCGTGGCCGTGCGCGAAGCGGCCGGCGCCACCGGTAACACAAGGCTTTCGTAACCGCCCCAGGATGCCCCCAGACCGTAATAGGCCAGTCCGTCGATGAGCGCGGCCAGCCGCTGACGGTCCGCCGGCACCAGCTCGATCGCGAACAGGCCGCAGGCACCGGTGAAATCGCGTTGCCAGAGGTGGTGCTGCGGATGATCGGCCCGGGCCGGATGCAGCACGCGGGCCACCGCCGGCTGCTCGGCAAGCCAATTCGCCAGCGCCAGACCGTTGGCTTCGTGGACCGGCAAACGCTGGCCGAGTGTACGCAGCCCGCGCGCGCCGAGATAGACATCGTCCGGACCGGCACAGTAGCCGAGCGCGATGGATGTGTGCCGCACCGCCCGGTAATAGGTGGCATCACGACAATTCACGACGCCGAGCATGGCATCCGAGTGACCGACGATATATTTCGTCGCGGCGTGCACCGACAGGTCGATACCGTGGGCGAAGGCATCGAAATAGATCGGCGTGCTCCAGGTATTGTCGGCAATCACGCAGGCGCCACGCGCGCGCGCCACCGCCGCGAGTGCAGGTACGTCCGAAATCTCGAAGGTGAGCGAACCGGGCGCTTCGAGAAACAGCGCGCGCGTGTTGTCGCGAAAGCACGCGGCCAGTGCTTCGGCCGAGATCAACGGATCCACGTACTCGGTTTCGATGCCGAGCCGGGCCAGCAGACCGTCGCAAAGCTTGCGCGTCGGACCATAGACGTTATCGGCCACGAGCAGATGATCGCCGGCCGCCACCACCGAAAGCAGCGCGGTGGCGATCGCCGCCAGGCCGGAGCATGTGCTCACCGCGCCGTGCGCGCCCTCGAGCTCGGCCACAGCCTGTTCGAACGCAAACTGCGTGGGCGTACCCAACCGGCCATAGTGCACGCCCGCAAACGGGTCGGCCTGCGAGGCGTCGAACGCGGCCAGGTTGTCGAATAACACGGTGGACGCGTGATAAACGGGCGTGTTGACCATGCCGTAGTGCGCGGACGGCCGCCGCCCGGCGTGAACGAGACGCGTGGCTTGTTTCATGAGTCGCCTGTCGATGTACCAACCGCTGAGGATAGGCATAACAGGCCCGACTGGCCACGCTGCATCCGGCGTCGAGCCGTTATAATCCCGCGTCGACCCGTTCGCATAGGCCGTGTTGCAACATTTCGTCGAACATTACCTCCTCTGGCTGGCCGAGGCCGTCCTGGCGGCCTGGCCGCGCCGTCGCCCGACCCGCGCGCAGCTCGAACGCACCCTGATCGTCGCCCATCGCGGGGCGCGTGACGACGTGCACGTCAAGGAAAATACGCTCGCCGCCTTCGATCTCGCGGTGCAGGCCGGCGTCCGTGCGATCGAGTTCGATATCCGCTATACCGCCGACGACGAACCCGTCGTCGTGCATGATGCCGATCTGTCGCGTGTATTCGGGCGTCCCGAGCGCATCGATGAGCTGACCTGGCCCGCGCTGCGCGCTTGTGCGCCGGAGCTGCCGCATCTTGCCGAGATCATAGAGCGCTACGGCGATCGGGCCCATCTGATGATCGAATTGAAGACGCGCGGCTCAACCCGGGCCGAAACCCGAATGCACGAACAGCTTGCCGGACTCACGGCCGGCGACGATTATCACATCCTCGCGCTCGACCCGGCCCTGTTCGACGCGGTGGCGGACCTGCCGGCCAATGCACGCGTACCGGTGGCCAAGAGTAACTGGCGAGCGATTCGCGCCTGGAGCCGCCGGCACGACTGCGGCGGGATCGCCGGTCCGTATCTGTTCATTCGACGCGCCGACATTCGCGCCAGCCAACGACACAACCGCCTGATCGGCAGCGGATTCGTCAGCCGGCGCGGCCTGCTGGAACGGGAAATCGGCCGCGGCATCCCCTGGATATTCACCAACCAGCCCGTGGCGCTCCAGCACATGCTGGAACAGGCGCGGGCCCGCAGTCGCCGGATGTGATCCCAGGACGCTAGGACAGATGGCCGCGCTCGGGCGGCGCCTCGAAATCCAGCACCGGGCCCACCGGGACGATGCCCGTCGGGTTGATACCCGGATGGCTGCGGTAGTAGTGCTGTTTGATGTGCTGCATGTTCACGGTGTCCGCGACGCCCGGAACCTGGTACAACTCGCGAAGATAGCCGGCCAGATGCGGATAGTCCGCGATCCGCTGCCGGTTGCACTTGAAATGACTGTAGTACACGGCATCGAAACGCACGAGCGTGACGAACAGGCGCCAGTCGGCCTCGGTCACTTGCCCGCCCACCAGATAGCGCTGTCCGCCGAGACGCGTGTCGAGCCAGTCCAGCGTCGCGAAGACAGCGTCAAACGCTTGTTCGTACGCAGCCTGCGTGGTCGCGAACCCGGCCTTGTACACGCCGTTGTTGAGGTCGTGATAGACCCGCTCATTGACCGCGTCGATCTCGGCGCGCAGCGCTTCGGGGTAGTAGTCGCGATCCGGGTGCTCGGCCAGCGCGTCGAAGGCCGAATTGAACATGCGCACGATATCGGCCGATTCGTTCGACACGATGGTCTCGTGCACCGTATCCCAGAGCGTGGGCGTGGTCACGCGCCCGGTATAGTCGGGCGCGGCCTTCTGGTAAAGCTGGTGCAGGTAATCGAGTCCGTACAGCGTATCGGGGATGGCGCCCGCCACATCCGAGAACTGCCAGCCGTATTCGCCCATGTAGGGATCGACGATCGATAGGCCGATCACCTTCTCGAGGCCTTTCAGCCGGCGCAGTATCAAGGCCCGGTGCGCCCACGGGCAGGCCAGCGACACGTACAGGTGATACCGCCCGGCCTGCGGCGTGAAGGCGCTGTTCTCTTGCGAATCGATCCAGTTGCGAAACCCGGCGGACTCTCGAACGAAACGGCCGGCGTTCGAGTCGGTGTCATACCCCTGGTCGTGCCAGTGGCCATCGATGAGCAATCCCATAGACTAGCGTGCCTTCAAAGCATTGCGCGCCCGGGCGGCGCCATTGAGTGTATCGGCGGATTGTATCCGGCAGAAGCAACGGGCATACAGGCCATGCGGGTCGCTCAGGCTGCGCAGGAAATCCACGGCATCGGTATGGGCCGGCGCAGCCAGCCACGACGGCAGCAGCGATGCGGTGATGTGGCTGGTCAGCAGCTGCTGCAGGGCAGCGCGCCAGTCCGACGGCGGCTGCATGGACTGACGCTTGTAGTGCGCCGGGTTAAGCCCGGCAAGCTTCGCCGCGGCCGCCTCCGCCTGGGTGACATCGCCCAGTTTATCGACCAGGCCGATCCGCTTGGCGCCGGCCCCGCTCCAGACGCGCCCCTGGGCGATTTTGTTCACGGCATCGGTCGACATGTCGCGTGCCTGCGCCACGTGACCGATGAACTGGTGGTAGCCGCGCTCAACGCCGGCCTGGAGTATCGTCTTGACCGGTTCGGACAACGGCTTGTCCAGCCGCATCGCACCGGCCAGCTTGGTTGTGCCCACGCCGTCGGTATGAATGCCAAGCTTGTTCAGTGGCTTGGAGAACGTCGGCACAATCGCGAAGATACCGATCGACCCCGTAATCGTCGACGGCTCGGCCCAGATCTGGTTGGCATTCATCGAAATCCAGTAGCCGCCCGAGGCCGCCATGCCCGCCATGGACACCACCACCGGCTTGCCGGCCTGACGGAACGCCACCACCGAGCGCCGTATCCGCTCGGCTGCGGTCACCGAACCGCCCGGCGAATTGACCCGCAGCACAAGGCCGGCCACGTGGTCGTCGCGGCGCGCGGCGTCGATCAGCCGCGATATGGTCTCGCCGCCCGCCGAACCGGGCACGCTTTGGCCATTGACGATATCGCCGGAGACCGTGACCACGGCCAGTCTGGACTCGTTCGCGCTCGTGTGGCCGTGGGTATCGGCCAGGTAATCGTCCTGGTTCACCTGATTGAAACTGCCGCTGGCCGGGTCTCGCCCCACCTTGGCGATCAACGGTTTATGCAAATCGCGCAACGTACTGACCGCATCCACCAGACCGGCCTTGCGGGCCAGCGCCGCGGCATTGCCGTGGTTGGCCACGAGATTCGAGGCATAGTTGGCGATGTATTGATCGATATCCGCGGGCGTGATGCCGCGATCGGCGGTCACCGTCTTTTTGTACGTACCCCACAGCGAGTCCATCCACTTGCGGTTGTCGGCCCGGGCGGCCGGCGACATGTCGTTGCGCGTATAGGGCTCCACATAGGATTTGTACTTGCCGACACGAAACACGTTGATGGTCACGCCGAGCTTGTCGAGCGCGTCCTTGTAATAGGTCCGATAGGCGCCGTAGCCCGTCAGCAGCACGTAACCGAGCGGGTCGACGTAGATCTTGTCGGCATGACTGGCCAGCTCGTACTGGGTCTCGTCATACGCATCGGACCAGGCGATCACCGGCTTGCCCGACTGCTTGAAGCGATCGATGGCGGCAATCAGATCCTGCAACTGACCGGGTGCGGCACCGCCCAGATCGTCCAGCTTGAGCAGGACTTCCTTGATCCGGTCATCGTGCCGGGCGCGGTCGAGCGCAGTGATCAGACGCCGCACCACCGAGGGCTGGCCCTGATCCGACAGGGCGCTCTGGACCAGACCGCCAACCCCGCTTTCCTGTTCCACCAGATTGCCTACCGGATCGACCACGAGCACCGCCTGGCTCGGCACCGGCGGCGCCGGGTGATGCACCGCCAGGTAGATCGACACCGGAATCGCGATGAGAATCAACAGGAAGATCAGCGAATAGATCAGCGCGAGCGTGCGCCAGAGTCCCCCGACCAGGCGCCGGAAAAAAGACGGTTTGCCAGCCACAGCGTCTCCCATGAGACCGGCGCGATGCGCGCGGTCGTATAAGCCAGTTCGTATTCCTGTCGCGAGCCGCCAGTGTAGCGACCCAACGCCAGACGTGCGACTTGAATACGCCCGATGCGTGCCGCAGTTTAGCGGCATTCACCCGACATCCGGTCTAACATCATGAGTCACACCGATGCCACGCATCACCGCCTGATCATTCTGGGCTCCGGCCCGGCCGGCTACACGGCGGCCATCTACGCCGCGCGGGCCAATCTGGAACCGGTGATGATCACCGGCATCGAGCAGGGCGGACAGTTGATGACCACCACGGATGTCGATAACTGGCCGGGCGACGTCGAGGGCCTGCAGGGCCCCGGTCTGATGGAGCGCATGAAGCAACACGCCGAACGCTTCGACACCCGCATGATCCACGACCAGATCCATAGCACCGATCTGTCGGCCCCGCCGTACCGGCTGGCGGGCGACTCGGGCGTTTACACCTGCGATGCGCTGATCATCGCCACGGGGGCGACCGCCCGCTATCTCGGCCTCGAATCCGAGAGCCACTTCATGGGCCGTGGCATCTCGGCCTGCGCCACCTGCGACGGCTTCTTCTATCGCAACAAGAACGTGGCCGTGGTCGGCGGCGGCAACACCGCGCTCGAGGAAGCCCTGTATCTGTCGAATCTGGCCGCGCACGTGACCGTCGTGCACCGACGAGACAAGTTCCGCGGCGAAAAGATCCTGGCCGACAAGCTGTTCGACAAGGCCGCCAACGGCAACGTGAGCATCCTCTGGGATCACGAACTCGACGAAGTCCTGGGCGACGAAATGGGCGTGACCGGCGGTCGTTTCCGCCACGCGAAAACCGGCGAAACGCAGGAGCTGTCGGTCGATGGCATCTTCATCGCGATCGGCCACAAGCCCAATACCGATATCTTTGTCGACCAGCTGGATATGGAAGGCGGCTACATCAAGGTGCAGAGCGGCACGCAGGGCAATGCCACGGCTACCAGCAAGCCCGGTGTCTTTGCGGCCGGCGACGTCATGGATCACGTCTATCGTCAGGCGGTGACCTCGGCCGGGACCGGCTGCATGGCCGCACTCGACGCCGAGAAGTATCTCGATGCCCTGCTCGCGGATGAAACCCCGCGCGAAGCCCACGTCGAAAGCCAGGTCGCCCACCGCGCGGTCTGATCGGGGGCGCGGGCCACCGGCGCGCTACCCGTCTGGCCGGTGGCCCGCGCTTGCGGCATCATGAGGGGTCATGAAATACCAATGCCCTAGGGCCTCCAGCCTCATCGGCGCGCGTGCAGGCGCCGGCCTGGCGCTGGCTTGTGCGGCCGCGCTGTCGGCCTGCACCACCGGCCCGCAATCGGAAAGCGTCCAGAAGACGCTTGAACAGACCACGCCGGCACGCCGGAGCGTGGCCGCGGTCGCGCTGGCACAGGCCGGCGATCGCTACGCCCCGCACATGGCGGGCCCGGATCAGTTCGACGACAGCGGGCTCGCCTACTACGCCTACCGCCAGAACGGCCGCGCGCTGCCGCGCAGTCTTGCCGACCAACTCGATGCCGGCCAACCGATCCCGCTGGCGCAAGCCCAACCCGGCGACCTCGTCTTCTTCCGCACCGACAGCAAGGACGGGCGCGGCCGCCTGACCGTGGGCGTGGTGGTCGACCCGAACGTGGCCGTCATCGCCGTGCCCGGCGCATCGGCCCAGGGGGGCGGCGTGCGCCGGATCAAGCTGGACGGCCGGTACTGGTCGCAGCGCATGGTGGGCGTGTCGCGCATCCTGCCGGACCGGAACACCTCGTCATAGCGGTGGTTCGACCGGCCCGGGCCCGGCGCGGATTATCCGTGCACCGGAATCCAACGAAAAAAGGCGTCTCGAAAGACGCCTTTTTCCCAATCGGCCGCGGATGCCGCAGGCGAAGCTACAGCTTTTCGCGGATACGCGCCGATTTGCCGCTGCGCTGACGCAGGAAGTAAAGCTTGGCGCGGCGCACGTCACCACGGCGCAGCACCTTGATCTCGGCAATACCCGGCGAGAAGGTCTGGAACACGCGCTCCACCCCTTCGCCGTGCGATACCTTGCGCACCGTGAAGGCCGAGTTCAGGCCGCGGTTGCGCTTGGCGATCACCACGCCCTCAAAGGCCTGCAGACGCTCGCGATCGCCTTCGACCACGCGCACCTGGACGACCACGGTATCACCGGCGGAGAAATCCGGGATATTCTTGCCGCTTTGCTGCTCGGCGTCCAATTCGTCGATGATGTTGCTCATGGCCTGCCTCTGAAATCGTAGGTTGTCCGCCGTGGGTGGGCGTTCAAAGTCGGCGGATTATACCGGAAAGAACGCGGCTTTGGGGACCCCTGGCGGGAATTATTTGGGGTTTTTCATGATCGCGGCGTACGGTCGGCATATTCGCCGATGAACTCGGCCAACAGTGCCTGCTGGCGCGGGTCCAGCTCGATGCCGTCGAGCAGGTCCGGACGTCGCAGCCAAGTGCGGCCGAGGGCCTGCTTCTCTCGCCATCGCGCGATTTTCGCATGATCGCCCGATAACAAAACGTCCGGAACCGCCCCGCCAACATCGCCGGGCGGCCGCGTGTAATGCGGATGATCGAGGATGGTGCCGGCGAACGAATCCTCGGCCGCCGAGCGCGCATCACCGAGCACGCCGTCGACCAGCCGGGCCACGGCGTCGATGATCATCATCGCCGGCAGTTCACCGCCCGAGAGCACCACATCCCCGGCCGAAATCTCGGCGTCCACATAGCGATCGATGAACCGCTGATCGATGCCTTCATAGCGCCCGCACACCAGAACAAAGCCGGAGCCTTCGGCCAGGCGCTCCGCCCAGCGCTGATCGAAGCGTTCGCCCTGCGGCGACATGAGCAGCACCGGCGCCGGCCGCGCGTCGCCACGCCGGTGCGCCACGGCCTCGAGCGTGGCCACCAGCGGCGCGTTCTGCATGACCATGCCCGGCCCCCCGCCGTAGGGGCGGTCATCGACGCGCCGCGTGGGATGGGTCGTGTAGTCGCGCGGATTCCAGGCCGCCAGCGAAAGACGCCCCTCGCGCAACCCGCGCCCGACCACACCGTAGCGCTCGATTTCGAGCAGCCATTCGGGAAACAGCGTGATGGCATCGATATGCATGGGGCGGAAACTCGGCTGGCGGCATGGGCATCGCGGATTCGAGTCTGCCATGGCGGCGCGGGCGTCGCGGCCCATCAGGGCCGGCTCCGGGCCATTTGACGGGCCCTAGATGTGATCTTTCAGTAGGTTGTTCATCCGAGCCGACCGCCCTGAAACTGATGGGTGTCGAATCCTTCAAGCTTCAGGAGTGACCCGGATGAACACCCACAAGAATGCGCGTTTGACCGTTCATGGTCGAGACCTGTTGGTCCGTCGAATCCTTCAACATGGTCAGCGCCCGGTCGAAGCGGCGCAGGCCATGGGCGTGAGCGCGCGGACCGCTTACAAGTGGCTGGCCCGATATCGCGAGCACGGTCAGTCCGGCTTGTATGAACGCAGTTCGCGACCGGCTCGTTGCCCCCATCGGCTATCCGAGGCAACCCGGCAGCGGATCGTGGCCTTGCGGCGTGAGCGGCGTATCTATCGCGCGATCAGTCGCGAACTGGGCGTGCCCGTGACCACGATCGCACGCGTGCTTCAGCGAGCCGGCCTGAACCGACTGTCCGCGCTGGATCCCGCGCCGCCGGTCAAGCGCTATACCCGCGAGGCACCCGGCGATCTGCTGCATCTCGATATCAAGAAGCTCGGCCGCTTCGAGCGCCCCGGTCACCGCGTGACCGGCAATCGACAAGCCGGACGTTCACGCGGCGCAGGCTGGGACCATGTCCACGTGGCCATCGACGATCACAGCCGCGTCAGTCACGCGACAATCTGGCCGGATGAAACGGGACCGAGTGCCGTTCGCGCCCTGATAGCCGCTTTGCGCTATTACCGGCACCTGGGCGTACGATTCGACCGCGTGCTGACCGATAACGGCGGCTGTTACAAGTCGGCTGTCTTCGCCAAGGCCTGTCGGCGACTCGGGCTCAAACACAAGAGGACACGGCCCTACCGGCCGCGCACCAACGGCAAAGCCGAGCGGCTGATCCAGACCGCGCTGCACGAATGGGCCTATGCTCGCGCCTATGACAATGCCGATCAGCGTGCCGCCCATCTGCCCCACTGGCTGCATGACTATAACTGGCATCGCCCCCATGCCAGTCTCGACTACCACACACCCATCAGCACCCTCGGCCTGAACAACCTGGTGGCTTTACACACCTAGAACTCCGGATCCCAATCGACCCGGATCGTCCCGGCATCGGGATCGACCTCGGTGACGAATTCGTCGACGACCAGCGGGATCAGGCGCTCGCGCTCACCGCGGACCACAAGCACATCGTTGGCCCCGGTTTCCATCATCGCCGTCACGCGCCCGAGCGGAACACCGTCCACGGTGACCACACTCAGGCCGACAAGATCGAACCAGTAATACGCGCCGGGTTCCGGATCGGGCATATCACCACGATCGACCGCAATATCGAACTCGAGCAGCTCGACCGCGGCATCGCGGTCGGCCAACGGTTCACCGTCGGCATCGGCGAGCTGGGCGACGAGCGTCTTGCCCTGCACCCGGCCCTCGACGAGCCGGTAGCCGCGCCGATCGGCCTCGGGCCCGATCCACCAACGCTCGTAGTCGAGGATCGCCTCGGCCGGGCGGGTGTAGGAATACACCTTGATCCAGCCGCGAACGCCGAACAGGCCATTCACACGGCCGAGTACGACGGGGCGATGCGGCGCCGTACCGGCCACGGTCAAGACTTAGCTGGAAGCCTGCTCGCCCTGCGGCGCCGTTTCGCCTTCCGGACCCGCTTCCGACACGTCGCCGGTCGCGCCGGCCGGCACGGTCTGCGCCTTGGCTTCCTTGGCCTTGGACTCGGGCGGCGTAACGCGCGGCGCGGCCTCGCCTTCGCCGTGACGGTTGAAGGACTTGACCAGGTTGGTCACGCGCTCGGAAAGCTGCGCGCCCTGGCCCTTCCAGTATTCGATGCGCTCGATATCAAGACGCAGCGGGACTTCGCCACCGACCGCCACCGGGTTGAAGAAACCGAGGCGCTCGATGTAGCGACCGTCGCGTGCGTTGGCCTTGTGCGTGGCCACGATGTGATAGAAGGGCTTCTTCTTCGCGCCCGAGCGTGCTAGCCGGATTTTGACCATAGCCGTTTTATCGCCGTTGAGAATTCGTGTGCGCACGGATTCGTCCGCGCGCGGTTTGAAGGACGCGCATTGTACGTCAATACGCGCAAAATGGAAGCCTGCGGCAACCAAAACTACCGGGTCAGCGCCCCATGCCGCCCATGCCCGGCGGCAGACCGGGGCCACCACCACCCATGCCGCCGCCCATGCCCTGCATGGCGCGCATCATTTTCTTCATGCCGCCGCCCTTCATTTTCTTCATCATCTTGCGCATTTGCGTGTGCTGCTTGAGCAGGCGGTTGATGTCCTGGACCTGGGTGCCGGAGCCGGCCGCGATGCGGCGCTTGCGCGAGGCCTTGATCACGTCCGGAAAGGATTTCTCCTGCTTGGTCATGGAATCGACGATCGCCAGCATGCGCTTGACCTGGGTCTCGTCGGCGGCCGCGGCCATGCCCTTGGGCATCTGCGCGCCGCCGGGCATCTTTTCCATCAAGGCGCCGATGCCGCCCATCTCCTGCATCTGGCGCAACTGATCGGCCAGATCGTCGAGGTCGAAGCCCTTGCCCTTCTTGAGCTTCTTGGCGAGTTTCTCGGCCTTGTCGCGATCGACCTTCTGCTCGGCTTCCTCGACCAGCGACAGCACGTCGCCCATGCCCAGGATGCGCGAGGCCACGCGGTCGGGATGGAAGGGTTCGAGTGCGTCGAGCTTCTCGCCGGTACCGAGGAACTTGATCGGTTTGCCGGTGATCTGGCGCACCGACAGTGCCGCCCCGCCGCGGGCGTCGCCATCGACCTTGGTCAGCACCACACCGGTCAGCGGCAGCGCATCGCCAAAGGCCTTGGCCGTGTTGGCTGCGTCCTGGCCGGTCATCGAGTCGACCACGAACAGCGTCTCGATCGGGTCGAGCGTGTCGTGCAGCGCGCGCACCTCGGCCATCATCTTCTCGTCGATGCCCAGGCGCCCGGCCGTATCGACGATCAGAACGTCATAAAAACCCTTGCGCGCCGCATCAAGCGCCGATTTCGCGATCTTGACCGGCTTGTCGCCCGACGAACTGGGATGGAAATCCACGCCGACATCCGAGGCCACGCGTTCCAGCTGGTCGATGGCCGCCGGCCGATACACGTCGGCCGAGACCACCAGCACGGATTTCTTCTCGCGCTGCTTGAGATAGCGCGACAGCTTGCCCACCGACGTGGTCTTGCCCGAGCCCTGCAGGCCGGCCATGAGCACCACCGCCGGCGGCCTGGTCTTGAGATTGAGCGACTCGTTGGCTTCGCCCAGCAAATTCGTGAGCTCGTCGCGCACGATCTTGACCAATGCCTGGCCCGGCGTGAGGCTGGTCATCACCTCGGAGCCGACCGCGCGTGCACGGATATCCTCGACGAACTGCTTGACCACCGGCAGCGCGACATCGGCTTCGAGCAACGCCATGCGCACTTCGCGCAGGGTAGCCTTGATGTTGTCCTCGGTCAGCCGGCCGCGGCCCGACAGCGTCTTGAGACTGCGATTGAGGCGATCACTTAGAGAGTCGAACATGGCAACGCGTCTTCGGTGTAATCCGGCGCCCATTATAACGGTCGTGGGAAGTCTGTCGTGAGCCGGCGCGCGATCCGACGCCGCGGCGAGGCGCGCCACCGGGCCGGCAGGCCCGGCCTGGCTTGTCCCGACAGGCGCACTGCGCGCTGGCACGCGCCGCGGTGCGCCCGCACCTGATCGGCCTCGGTCGCGCCCCCGATGCCGCAAACGTCAGCAGCCCGCGCCGAAAATACGGCAGAATACGACGCATGAGATTACCCTCACCCATCCCCCGATGACCTTCGTCATCATCGAAGTGCTGCTTGCCGCGGCCGCCTATGCCGCCGCGACCTACGCCGTCTACCAGCATCATGCAGCGGGCGCGCCCTACCTGCGCGTGACCCTGCTCGCGGGCCTGGGCCTGGTGATGCATGTGATCGCGCTGATACACATGACGCTGCATACCGGCGCGATGATCATTGGCGTGGGCTCCGCGCTGTCATTGTTCGCCTGGCAGGCCGCGCTGCTGCTCTGGCTGTTCTCGCTCAAGCGCTCGATCGGCGCCCTGGGGCTGGTGATGTATCCCGTGGCCGGCCTGTGCGCGATCGCCGGTCTGCTCGTGCCGGACCCGAACGGCGCCCACGAGCCGCTGAGCTGGCCGCTGCAAATCCATATCGTGCTGTCCATGCTCGCCTACGGCCTGCTCACACTGGGCGCGGTACAGGCGGCGGTGCTCTCGCTGCAGCATCGCCAGCTGCGCCAGCATCCGCCGTCGGGGCTGTTCACCACGCTGCCGCCGTTGCAGACGATGGAGACGCTGCTGTTCCGCCTGATTAGCGCGGGCTTTTTCATGCTCAGCCTGGCAATCGCCACGGGCGCTCTATTCATCAGTCATCTGTTCGAACAGCACCTGGCGCACAAGGCGCTGCTGTCGGTCGCGGCCTGGCTGGTGTTCGCCATTCTGCTGTTCGGGCGCTGGCGCTACGGCTGGCGCGGGCGGGTCGCGGTACGCGGCGTGATGATCGGTTATGTGGTGCTGGTGCTGGCGTATTTCGGCAGCAAGTTGGTGCTCGAGCTGATTCTGGGCGAACATTGGTGGTAGCCGCGGCGTGCGAGCCGCCCGGCCCCTTCATTTGATTACGAGCCCGTAGCTGTTGGACGCAATCCCCCTGTGGGTGCTATTCGGCATCCTCATCCTGATGCTGATTCTGTCGGCATTCTTCTCCGGCTCCGAAACCGGGCTGATGACCGTCAATCGCTATCGCATGAAACACATGGCCAAGAGCGGCCATGGCGGCGCCAGGCGCGCGGCCGACATGCTGGAAGCCCCGGACAAGCTGATCGGGCTCATCCTGCTCGGCAACAACCTGGTCAACATCATCGCCTCGTCACTGGCGACGGTGATCGGCATCCGCCTGTACGGCGATTTCGGCGTGGTGTTGTCGACCATCGCGCTGACCATCGTGGTCCTGGTGTTCTCCGAGGTCACGCCCAAGACCTTGTCGGCGTTGTATCCGGAGCGCATCGCGTATCCGGCGGCCTATGTCTACAAGCCGCTGCTCAAGGTGCTCTGGCCGCTGGTCTATCTGTTCAACTCGGCCGGGCGCGGCGTGCTCTGGCTGTTGCGCGTCTCGCCGGAAGACGCCGCCGGGCATTCGCTGTCGTCGGAAGAACTGCGCACCGTGGTCACCGAAGCCGGCGCCATGATTCCGCGCCGACACCAGAAGATGCTGCTGTCGATCCTCGACATGGAGAATGCCACCGTCGAGGACATCATGGTGCCGCGCAACGAGATCGTCGGCATCGACATCAGCAAGCCCTGGCCCGAGATCCTGGAACAGCTGGTGCACAACCAGCACACGCGGCTGCCGCTGTTCGACGGCTCGATCGACGAAATCAAGGGCATCGTGCACATGCGGCGCCTTCTGGCGCTGATCACGAATGACGAACTGGATCAGGATTCGCTGGTTTCGCTGGCGAGCGCGCCCTACTTCATCCCGGAAAGCACGCCGCTCAACCAGCAGTTGCTCAATTTCCAGAATCAGAAACGCCGGATCGGCTTCGTCGTGGACGAATACGGCGATATCCAGGGCCTGGCCACGCTGGAAGATATTCTCGAAGAGATCGTCGGCGAATTCACCACCGACCCACTCACGCGTGTGAAGAACGTCACCATGGACGGCGAGAACAGCTATCGGGTCGACGGCACGGTTTCGATCCGCGCGCTCAATCGCGCCCTCGGCTGGAAGCTGCCGGTTGACGGGCCGCGCACAATCAACGGCCTGATCACCGAGCAGACCGAAACCATCCCCACCGCCGGCACACGCGTGAAGATCGGCAAGTATGTATTCGAGATCACCGAAACCAGCGCCAACCTGATTCAGACGGTCCGGATCCAGCCGCCGCGCCGCGTACCGCGCCGGGCCAAGGCCGTGAGCGAAAACAGCAGCGACAGCTGACCCCGCGCCGGAGATCATCTCGGGCGCCTCACGTTGCGTCGGCCGCTTGTTCCGGGACGATCAGCCGTCGATGAGCGCCGGGCACACGGATGGCCAGTCGGTCGCGTCGCTGTCACGCCGGTCTGGCGGCGCCACGCGCTTCACGCTGCGTCGTTTCACGGGCGCCTGCGATAGGGATCGGCACGCTCGCCGCGCTTGCCGAAGCGACGGCGCCGCTTGGCATGCCTTTGTCCGTCGTCGCGCGACCCCTGACAGCCCACCGGATCGGCGCATCTCCGGGCCCGAACCGCCGGCCCGGGCATCGGCGTCACCCGACCACGGCCTCGATGGCTTCGCCGAGCCGCGCGACCGGGACCACCTCGAGATCGCCCACGCGGCGCGAGCGCGGCGCATTGGCCTTGGGCACGATTGCGCGCGTGAACCCGTGTTTGGCGGCTTCACGCAATCGATCTTCGCCGCCCGGAACCGGCCGAATCTCGCCGGCCAGGCCGATCTCGCCGAAGATGATCAGCTTTTCGCCGAGCGCCTTGTCGCGAAAGCTCGAGAGTGCCGCCAGCACCACGGCGAGGTCCGCCGCCGTCTCGGTCACCCGCATGCCGCCGACCACGTTGACGAACACGTCCTGATCGCCCAGTGCGATGCCGCCGTGACGATGCAGCACCGCGAGCAGCATCGCCAGACGCTGCGAATCGGGGCCGAGCGCCACCCGGCGCGGGTTGTGCAGCTGCGAGCCATCCACCAGCGCCTGCACCTCGACCAGCATCGGCCGCGAACCTTCACGCGTGACCATCACCGCGCTGCCCGGTACGGCGGTCTCGTGGCGCGACAGGAAGATCGCGCTGGGATTGGTCACCTGCTTCAGGCCGGCGCCGGACATGGCGAACACGCCGAGCTCGTTGACGGCACCGAAGCGATTCTTCACCGCCCGGATGACACGAAAACGCGACGACGCCTCGGCCTCGAAATACAACACGGTATCGACCATGTGCTCGAGCACGCGCGGCCCGGCAATGGTGCCTTCCTTGGTCACGTGACCGACGATGATCAGCGCGGTGCCGGTGGCCTTGGCGAAACGCACCAGCATGGAGGCCGACTCGCGCACCTGCGACACGCTGCCCGGCGCCGACGACAAGGCCTGGGAGAACACCGTCTGGATCGAATCAATCACCAACAGGCGCGGCGCCTGCGGCTTGGCCAGCGCCAGCACGCGCTCGACACAGGTCTCGGCCAGCACCGACAGGTCCGCATCCGCCACACCAAGGCGCTGGGCACGCAACTGGACCTGTTCGAGGGACTCCTCGCCGGTGTCATAGAGCGCCGGGATATCGGCCGACAGCTGGGCCAACACCTGGAGCAACAGCGTGGACTTGCCGATGCCGGGATCGCCGCCGATCAGAATCACCGAACCCGGCACCAGGCCGCCGCCGAGCACGCGATCGAGTTCGGACAGCCCCGTCGGCGTGCGCGGGGTCTCGCGCGGCTTGATCGCGTTGAGTTTCTGTACCTGCGGCGTGGTATCGCCGAACGACACCGGCGGCGCAGCCACGCCAGGCCTCGAAGGCGCCGCGGGCACGCTTTCGGTAAGCGTATTCCAGGCGCCGCAATCCGGACACTGACCCGACCATTTGGGCTGGGTCGAACCGCACTGATCGCAAACGAAAACAGTTTTGCTCTTGGCCATCGGGCGTCGCTCGGGGCTGGTTCGGTCGGGCTCGCGCACCGGCGCGAGCATCAACACAGCGTGGGCAAACGGGCATACTAGGCGCCACAACAACCGGGAGTACAGCGCTCGACCATGGTGGATCGCGAGGATTTCGAATTCGACAGCCGCGGCTCGACCTGCCGGGCCTGGTTCTATCCAGCACAGAACGAGTCGATGGAGGCCCCGGCCGGCGTGCCGGCCATCGTCATGGCCCACGGCCTGGGCGGCACCCGCGACGCCGGCCTGGAACCCTACGCCGCCACCTTCGCCAACGCCGGCTTTGCCGTGCTCGTTTTCGACTATCGCTATTTCGGTGCCAGCGGCGGCCGTCCGCGCCAGCTGCTATCGGTTTCCGCACAGCTGGCCGACTGGGCCGCGGCGATCGCCGCGGTGCGCGAAATTGCGGGTGTGGACGCCGACCGCGTTGCGCTGTGGGGTACGTCGTTCTCCGGCGGCCATGTAATCGCGGCGGGCGCCGCCGACAAACGGGTGGCCGCCATCAGCGCCCAGGGCCCGATGATGGACGGCCGCGCCGCGGTTTTTAACGTGCTGCGCCGCCATGGCCTGCGGCACATGCTGCGCCTGATCGTGGCGGGCCTGCGCGACAGCCTGGCCGATCTCGCCGGCGCCGAGCCTTACCGGATTCCGCTGGTCGCGCGCACGGGCGGGCTGGCGGCCATGACCACCGAGGATGCCTACGAGGGTTACCGGGCGATTGCCCCGGCGGACTGGCGCAACGAAATGAGCGCCCGCACGCTGCTCACGCTGGCGCTGTATCGACCCGGCCGCAAGGTCGGCCGTTTGCGTTGCCCCACGCTGATCCAGATCTGTGACCAGGACACGGTGGCACCGCCCGCAGCCGCGACTGCGGCCGCGGCCCGCGGCGGCGACCGCATCATCGAGCGCCACTATCGCATCGGCCATTTCGATATCTATCGCGGCGCCGGCTTTCGCCAGTCCAGCAGCGACCAGCTGACATTCTTCCGGCGCGCGCTGGCACCGCGCCGCCGCGACGACCCGGCCGCCGATGCCTGATCAGACGATCTCGACACTCACGCGCGCGGTCAGCCGGCAAAACAATTCGTAGGCGATGGTGCCGGCGGCCGCCGCGACCTCGTCCGCAGGCAGCCCCGGGCCCCAGAGCGTGACCCGGTCGCCCACGCCGGCCTCGGGCACCGCGCGCAGGTCGACCGTGATCATGTCCATCGACACCCGGCCGACCAACGCCGCCCGCACCCCGCGCACGAGCACGGGCGTGCCGGACGGTGCATGGCGCGGATAGCCATCGCCATAGCCGATACCGATCACCCCGACGTCCATGTCCTCCGGCGCGCGCCAGGTGGCACCGTAGCCGATCGGCTCACCCGCCACCACGCGGCGCCGGCTGATAATCGGCGCAGTCAGGTGCATGGCCGGCCGCAGGTCGTGATCGGCGGCCGTGGCATCGACCATGGGCGAGCTGCCGTACAGCATGATGCCCGGGCGCACGACGTCGGCATGGGCGGCCGGCCAGGCCAGCACGCCGGCCGAATTGGCGATCGAACGCTGGCCGTCGTGTTCGGCCGTGCCGCGGGCGAACGCGGCGAGCTGGCGCTCGGTCATCGGGTTCGACGGATCATCAGCACAGCCGAGGTGGGTCAGCCAGCCCACGCAGTGCACGTGGCGCATCTCCCGGAGGTGCGCGGCGACGGCCGCCGCCTCACCGGGGGCGAAGCCGAGACGGTGCATGCCAGAATCCAGCTTGATCCAGACCGACAATACCGGTCCGACATAATCGGCCAGCGCCGCTAGATGCGTGCGATCGAAGACCACCGGCCGCACGTCGTGTGCAGCCGCGAGCGCGCAGGCATCGACATCCAGCGGCTGCGATAACGTCATGATCGGCTGGGTAATCCCGCTCCAGCGCAGTTGCATCGCCTCGTCCAGGCTCGATACCGCAAAGCCGTCGGCCGCCGCGAGCGCGTTCGCGACCGTCGCCGCGCCATGACCGTAACCATCGGCCTTGACCGCGGCGTATACCTCGCAGCCCGGCGCCAGCGCGCGGACACGCTCCAGGTTATGCGCCAGCGCGGCGCGATCGATGGTCGCCAGCGCCCGCATCAGCTGTCCCCGGATCGGCGCGGCAGCGGCGCCCGCGGGTTGAAAGGCGAATCAGACATCGCTAGTCCATGAAGTCGTCGTCGTAATGTTCCTGCAGGTTCTCGAACCGCGTGAGATGCGACAGGAACGCCGTGCGTGCCGTGCCGAGCGGGCCGTTGCGCTGCTTGCCGATGATGATCTCGGCCACGCCCTTGTCCTCGGTGTTCTCGTTGTAGACCTCGTCGCGATAGACGAACAGGATCACGTCCGCGTCCTGCTCGATACCGCCCGACTCGCGCAGGTCGGACATGCGCGGGCGCTTGTTATCGCGCTGCTCGACCTGGCGGTTGAGCTGCGACAACGCGATCACCGGCACGTTGAGCTCCTTGGCCATGGCCTTGAGCTGACGCGAGATCTCGGAAATCTCGTTGGTGCGGTTTTCCTTCGTGCCCGGCACCTGCATGAGCTGTAGATAATCGACCACGACCAGACCGATATCGTGCTCGCGTTTCAGGCGCCGCGCACGGGCGCGCATCTCGGACGGCGACAGTCCGGCGGAATCATCGATGAACAGGCGGGCGTTCTCGTTCATGATGCCGATCGCGGATGTGATCTTGGGCCAGTCGTCCTCGGTCAGCCGGCCGGAACGCAGCCGGGTCTGATCCACCCGGCCCCAGGACGAAATCATGCGGATGACCAGCTGTTCCGCCGGCATTTCCAGCGAGAACACGGCAACCGGCACCTTCTCCTTGATAGCGATGTTCTCGACGATGTTCATCGCCAGCGACGTCTTGCCCATGGACGGACGCCCGGCCAGGATCAGCAGGTCCGCGGCCTGCAGCCCGTTGGTCATCTTGTCGAATTCGATCAGCCCGGTCGGCACCCCCGAGAACGAGCCCTCGTGAGCCACCAGCTCCTCGATGCGATTGACCGCCTTGGTCAGCAGCGAATTGAGCCCCTGCGGCCCTTCGCTGCCCTTGCGGCCCTGCTCGGCGATCTTGAAGATTTCCTGCTCGGCGACGCCCAGCACTTCCTCGGCGGTCTGGCCGGCCGGCTCGAACGCAGTCGAGGTGATCGTGTCGCCTGCGCGGATGAGCTGGCGCATGACCGAGCGCTCGCGCACGATCTCGGCATAGGCCTTGATGTTCGCCGCGCTGGGAATATCCGCGGCGAGATTGCCGATATAGGTCGCGCCGCCGGCCTTGTCGAGCAGGCCGTTGTTACGCAACCATTCGGTCAGCGTGACCAGGTCGCGCGGCTGGTTGGTGTCGGCCAGATCCGCCAGGCCGCGGTACAGGAGTCGGTGATCCTCGCGATAGAAATCGTTTTCGCTGATCGTGCCGGCGATGTCGTCCCAGGCTTTTTCGGACAGCAGCAAACCGCCGATCACCGATTGTTCGGCTTCGATGGAATGCGGGGGCAGCTTGGCTTCGGCCATGGGCGCGTGGCGTTCGTCGGTACGGGCGGCTCGCGCAGTTTACGCAAGCCGCGAGCCAAAAAAAAACGCCGCCCGAAGGCGGCGTTCATCGCGATCGGCAGAACCGTTGATTTACGGCTCTTCGCGCTCTCCGATCGGCGCATCGGCTTCGCTGGCCGAGGCATCGGCCGGCTCGCCAGCGTCCGCGACGCGCTCGCCCTCGACCTCTTCGGCCGCGGCGTCTTCTTCGGTGTTCTCGCTGATGCGCGCGGGCATGTTGATGCCCATATCGGTCTGCTGCGCGACCACGATTTCGATCTCGCAGACCACTTCGGCGTGCAGCGTCAACTCGGCATTGTAGTAGCCGACCTGACGGATGGTGCCCTCAGTCAGCGTGATCTCACGCGGATCCAGCTCGTGACCTTCCTCGGCGACGGCCTGGGCGATCTCCTGCGGGCCGACCGAGCCGAACAGCTTGCCTTCATCACTGGCGCGCATGGCGATCGTGAAGCTCTTGTTGCGCAACTGATTGGCCCGCAGCTTGGCGCGATCCTCGCGCTCCTGCGAGGCTGCCTGCAACTCGGCCCGACGCTCTTCGAAGACGGCCAGGTTGTTCCGGGTCGCCGGCAGGGCCATGCCCCGCGGGAAGAGATAGTTGCGGCCGTAGCCGGCACGCACCGAGACGGTGTCGCCGAGGTCGCCCAGATTGCGGATTTTCTGTAGCAGAATGACGTCCACTTGAGCGCCTCCTTACGACGAATGACGGTCGGTGTACGGCAGCAGCGCGAGGAATCGCGCACGCTTGACCGCGGTCGACAACTGACGCTGATAACGCGCCGCGGTGCCGGTGATACGGCTGGGTACGATCTTGCCGGTTTCGGTGACGTACTGCTTGAGGGTCTCGATGTCCTTGTAATCGATCTCCTCGACACCTTCAGCGGTGAACTTGCAGAAACGGCGACGGCGGAAAAAACGGGCCATGGGTGTGCTCCTTTAGCTGGCGGCCGGGGCCTTGCGGTCCTCGGACTTGCGATCGTCCGACTTCTCGGCGTTCTTGGCCAAGGGGGACGGATCGACGTCGGCCTTGTGACGGGCGATGACAAGATGACGCAGCACGGCGTCGTTGAACCGGAACAGGTCTTCCAGTTCCTCGCGCGCTGACTGCGAGCATTCCACGTTCAACAGCACGTAGTGCGCCTTGTGGATCTTGGTGATCGGATAGGCCAGCTGGCGGCGGCCCCAGTCCTCGTGGCGATGCACCTTGCCGCCGTCGTTTTCGACGACGCCGCGGTACTTCTCCACCATGGCCGGCACCTGTTCGCTCTGGTCCGGGTGGACCAGGAACACGATTTCATAATGTCGCATGATGTGTCCTTTCGGTTGAAAGCCCCCGGCGGTCGCCGTGGAGCAAGGAATCGCGACCCGTCGGCCGCGAGGCGCGCGATTGTAGTCGCTTGTCCGGGCACATGCAATGCAAACCGCCGCTAACGACGCCGGCGCACGGTCTCGAACAACGCAACCCCGGTGGCCACCGACACGTTCAGGCTTTCCATGCCGGCCGCCATGGGGATGGCAACGAGAAGATCGCAATGTCGGGCGGTCAGCTCGCGAATGCCCTTGGCTTCGCCGCCGGCCACCCACACCACCGGGCTCGGCAAATCGGCGTCGTAGAGCGATGTCTCCGCCGCGCCGTCAAGACCCACCACCCAAAAGCCCTCGTCCTGCAGCCGTTTGAGCGCCCGCGACAAATTCGTTACCGGCACGAACGGCACGCGCTCGGCGGCCCCGGCCGCCACCTTGCGTACGGACACCGTGAGCCCCGCCGCCCGTTTGCGTGGCGCGATCACCGCGGTCACACCGGCCGCGGCCGCGCTGCGCAGACAGGCCCCGAGGTTGTGCGGGTCCTGAACCTGGTCGAGCGCCAGAACCCAGGGATTGTCCGCGTCACGCAGCAAGCCCGGCAGCTCGGATTCCCGATATTCGCGCGGCGGCGCCACCTCGGCCACACAGCCCTGGTGGCGTACATCCGGCAACCACCCGTCCAGCCGTGACATGGGCGCGGTAGCAACCGGGACATCGAGCGCGCCAGCGCGCGCCGCAAGCTCTTCGGCGCGGCCGTTGCGCCGACCTTCGGCAAGCCACAGCCGGCGTATCGGCCGGCCGGATTCCAGAGCCGAGGCCACGGCGTGAAAGCCGCCGATCCATTCGTTGTCCGTGGGCTGCTCGCTCATCGGTCCAGTCCCGCCTGTATCCATTAAAAAAGCCCGGCAGCGCCGGGCTGTGCGATACCGTGCTCGGCCGAATCAGCCGTTGCCATTGCCGGTGTTTTCATACTTGGGATTGCCGAGATCCGGCGGCGCGCTGAAGGCGGCCTTTTCGTTGCCCTTGACGATCGGCTTGATCACGATCGCCACGCGCCGATTCTTGGCCCGGCCCGCGGCTGTGGCGTTCGATGCCACCGGCTCGGACTCGCCGCGCGCCCAGGTCAGCACGCGCTGCGAATTCACGCCGCGGCTTTCCAGAAACTGTGCGACCGCATCGGCGCGTTCCTTCGACAGCTTGAGGTTGTGCTGTTTGCTACCGGTGCTGTCGGTGAATCCGACCACATGGATCGCGGTCTTTTTATAGTTCTTGAGCACACTGGCAATGCTGTTGAAGGTGTTCTGTGCGTTCGGATTCAGGGTGGCGCTGTTGACGGCGAACGAGGCATCGCTGGCCACGCCGATCTTGAGCGTATCCTGATTCAACCGTTGGATATTGAGCTCATTGCGCGCCCTCTGAGCGGCCAGCTTCTTGTTCAGCTCCTGCTGCTGCTTATCCATGTAATGGCCGATGCCGCCGCCCGCCAATGCGCCCAGCGCGGCGCCGATGGCCGCATTCGTACCCGAGCTGTCACCGAGCTGGGACCCCAGCAAGCCACCCGCCACGGCACCGATACCGCCGCCGATCTCGGCACGGCGATTCGGATTGTTGGCACAGGCACTCAGACCCAGCGCCGCGGCAACGGCCAGGGCAATGACAATAGAACTCTTGTGGCGCGACATGACGGTATTTCCAAACAGATTGACAGGAAGCGGCGGCCGGACGATCAGGACCGTTTCGGCCGACGCTTGTTCGACCGCGATTTAGCCCCGCCGTTTCCACCGCGTGGCGATTTCTTCTGGCTGCGACTGCCGGCGGGCTTGTCGTCATCCCGGTCGACCGGTTCGAAATCGATCTTGCGCTCGTCCAGGTCGACGCGGGCGACCTTGACCTTCATCTTGTCGGCCAGGCGATAGACCCGCCCCGAGCGTTCGCCGCGCAGGCAGCGCGACTGGGCATCGAAATGATAGAAGTCGCTCGATAACGACGATACATGCACCAGGCCGGTGGCGGAAATGCCGTCGAGTTCGACGAACAGGCCGAAACCGGTGACGCCGGTCACGGTGCCGTCGAATGTCTGGCCGAGCGAATCGCGCATGTATTCGCACTTGAGCCAATCGTCGACATCGCGGGTTGCATCGTCCGCGCGCTGCTCGGCCTCGGAACAGATCTGGCCCAGCCGCTCCATGGCCGCCAGATCGTAATCGAAATTCTTCGGCGTGCCGCGCTTTTCCAGGTGCTTGATCGCACGATGAACCAGCAGATCCGGATAGCGCCGAATCGGCGACGTGAAGTGCGCATAGTATTCGAGCGCCAGCCCGAAGTGGCCGTCGTTGTGCGGCGAATAAACCGCGCGCTGCAGACTGCGCAGCATCACCGTCTGGATGAGGTGCCTGTCCGGACGGCCCTGCACCTGTTCGAGCAGGCGCGCGTAATCCGCAGCGTCCGGGTCGTTGCCGCCCGGCAACGCCAGGCCGCGTTCGGCCAGAAACGAGCGCAGATCGTCGAGCGCGCCGGCCGCGGGGCCGGCGTGTACACGATACGGCAGCGGCATCTTCTTCTTCGTGAGATAGGTTGCCGTGGCCACGTTGGCCGCGATCATGCACTCCTCGATAATACGGTGCGCGACATTGCGCTCGGCCGGCACGATGCGCGCGATCTTGCGATCTTCGTTGAAGATGATGCGCGTGGCCTGGGTCTCGAACTCGATCGCCCCCCGTTCGCGCCGCTGCTGCAACATCGACTCGTAAAGCCCGTGCAGATCGTTCAGCGGCTTCTTCAAGTCCCGATAACGCGACGGCAGGTTCTCCGGGTTCTCCAGCCAATCGGCGACCTGTTCGTACAGCAGGCGCGCGTGGGATCGGATCACCGCCGAATAGAATTTCGACGACTTCAGCTGGCCGGCGCGGTCGAGACGCATCTCGCACACCACGGCCAGCCGGTCCACCTCCGGATTCAGCGAACACAACCCGTTGGACAGCGCCTCGGGCAGCATCGGCACGACATGATCCGGGAAATACACCGAGGTCGCCCGGCGCTGGGCCTCGGCATCCAGCGGCGAATCCTTGTCGACATAATGCGAGACGTCCGCAATCGCGACCCAGAGCTTGAAGCCGCGCTGGGTCTTGCGGGCATAAACCGCATCATCGAAATCGCGCGCATCGGCGCCATCAATCGTCACGAACGGCTGATCGCGCAGGTCGACGCGCCCCTTCTTGTCCGCCTCGGCCACTTGGTCGCCGCAGGCACGCGCCTGTTCGAGCGCTTCCGGCGGCCATTCATGGGGAATCCCGTGCGACCGGATGGCAATGTCGATCTCCATGCCCGGCGCCATGCGATCGCCCAGCACCTCGACCACTTCACCCACCGGCTGGCCGCGCTTGGACGGCGGCTGCGTGATACGCACGGTCACGATCTGCTCGTTCTGTGCGTCCCCGCGGGCCTTGGCCGGCACGCGTATCTCGTGGCCGATGCGCGCATTGTCCGGCACCACGTGATACATGCCATTGTCTTCGACGAATCGCCCGATGACGGTGTCGTTCGCCCGTTCGAGCACTTCGGCGACCCGGCCTTCGCGCCGGCCGCGCGCATCCCGCCCGGTCACATGCACCACCGCACGGTCGCCATGCATCACCTGACGCATCTGGCGAGGGCTCAGGAACACGTCGTCGCCTTCGGCATCGTCGGGTATGAGAAAGCCGAAGCCATCGCGATGCCCCTGAACCCGGCCACGCACCAGGTCCATCTTGTCGATCGGCCCGAGCGCGCCACGGCGGTTTTCCAGCAGCTGGCCGTCGCGCAGCATGGCGCGCAGACGGTGATCGAATGCCTCGGCGGCATCACCGACCAGGGCGTAGTAGTCGGTCAGCTCGGCACGCGTCATCGGCCGGCCTTCCGTGGCCAGGTCATCCAGTACGAGTTGCCGGCTGGGCACGGGCTGGGCGTAGCTGCCCTGCTCGGACGAGAACTGCGGATCGCGGTCGCGCCAATCGTTCACGGGGCGTTTCTTTTCACTCAAAATATATCTCCATAAGCGCCCACGATACCGCAAAGACCCAACCGCAGAAATCGTTATTGACAAACCCCGACGTGGCGCCTAAATTACGCGCTCCTTAGCCGAGGTGGCGGAATTGGTAGACGCGCTAGCTTCAGGTGCTAGTGAGCTAACGCTCGTGGAGGTTCAAGTCCTCTCCTCGGCACCAGATACTCATCTAAGCCCTTGTTTTTACAAGGGCTTTTTTGTGCCTGACGCAATATTGACGCAATCGCTTTGTCGCATATCGGCCGCGATCGCTTTAGAAACGAATTTCGAAAAAATATTTGAAGCGGTCTATTTCCTGACGATTTCAGCGGCACATTTGCGCGCCCATTGCGCGCCCATGTAAGTTTGAGTCGTGGCCGGTCTTACAGAATCCCCCTGATTCTCCCCACCGCTACTAGCGGGCCTAGACCGGCCATTTTTTTGGCTTGTCGAACTGTATATTCGTACAGTACGATCGAGCCATGCCGAATCCCGGACACTCGCCGCGTGAATGGTACTGGCCCCTGTCGGACGACATGCGCATACGTGTCTGGCTGACTGATAGACCATTCGACCGGAAAAACGCACGCCTGCAAAAGCTCGTTGAGGGCGTCTGGCGCAACGCTGGCCCCTACGTGACTGGTGGGAGCGATCCCGAACTACTCGGGCGTCTGGTGCGCTCATATCGCGATGTGGCCGACATGATCGAGTCGAGATACAAGCATCCGGATGTGAAGGCGATCGACGATGGCTGTAGATTCTGCGGCTACTCACACCCGCGAATGTTGATAATCGATGGTCGCCTGTCGATCCACTGCCCAGCATGCTCCAACGGGCATCGGTCTGACATCAATATCGATTAGCCATTTGACGGCCATTTGACGGCCCGTACATCAACCGCCGTTTCGGCCGAATCGATATCATCTTTCAGAGTGAATGATGTCTGAAACGCGGCCTGTACCTGCGTCATCATGGTTGTGGCCAGCGTCATGAAATCGTCTTGTGTGAGCGATCGAGTAACATTGTCGGCATCGCGCCATTGAATAGTGTCGGGCGCTCTACCATTCGCGACAGCGGTTGCCATGGCGGCAATACGCGTTTGTGATAGTTCATCAGCATCATATCGAACACCATCAATGACAACGGGCAACGATGCAGCATTGTCGCGCCAGCCATTCACATCAACCTTTCGATCCGATTTAATGTCGTCTAGTGATTTGCCGACGACAAGAATGTCATTCGTTTGTGACATCGATTACGAACTCCTTTGGTAGCGCGGGAAAAATTCCTTGTGCAATCACGCGATATTTACCCGGTGAAGTGAACGCAATCGATTTCGATGCATTATCGCCATCGGCGGTGAATGACGCTGTTACTGGCCCCTTGATTTTCACAACGGTTCCATCATCCATTCCGGAAAACTCGATCGTGCTTGTACCGTCTGCCGCAACTGTGTTGCCGCTTGTGGTGCATGTGGTGTCAGGGCGTGGCTTGGGTGTGGGCGTGGTGCCGGAGGTGTCGATGTATTGTGTTTCGCTTGAAGCCCCTTCCGAGCATTGCACTTTTCTCCGCCCGTTCCTGCATTGCATTTCGGCAAACTTTTTTCGGTGTGCAAATTGAATAATGCGCCCGTCTTTATCGTATATTGCGTACAGCATGCCCCTATCTCTTAAAATGTTGGAACGATATGCTCGCATACGTGATTCTGTAGGCGTTGCCTTTAGGCATTGCGCTTATTTGAATTCCTAAACCAGCAGGGTCTTCTATATTTACAAACAGTGGTATAGAAAGCGAGCCAGACCCGTTGTTATCTACTACTGTCTGTTGGAAAATTACTGTGCCATTTGGGTACTTATCGGATATTTTTTTGATCGTTAAATCGATAGACACTGCATTATGGGCATCGAATATTGAATATAGCAGCAAACAGGTAACGACCAGTGGTGACGTGTTGTCCAACACCCCATTGTAGTTACCGAATGCGTTTGCGACGTAATCCGCTCTAAAAATATCTGTATATACCCCGGATGGAAAGCCGGACCCATTGGAATATGTGGTGTTTGAATATGAAAAAAGAGGCACTGTTATCGCATCACCAGCGACAACGATAGTGTCCACATATACAGTGTCGGTCGCGATTTTTCCGCCGTTGATGAGCGTTGTGTTGTTGGCGCTGGCCCACGCCGATGTCATCTGTTTTGCGGTGGCGGCATTCGACGCAACCGTAGCGGCAGGAGTGCCGTTTACATTGGCTGTGTCTGCTGAAGTGTTGCTTGATGTTTTATCTGCATTCGCCTGTGAAGGCTTCAGGTTTTCAACAGTCGTGCCATCGGCATATGAAATATCGACCGCATCTTTGACCATTGTGCGGCCAAGCTGAATCGCGCCGGAAGCATCGATGGTGAAGGCGGTTTCGACCCATGCATTCGGGTCTGAATCGACATCACCAGCATAAAGCTCGATGCCATTGCCTTCGCCTATGCCGGGGATGCCGACGCAAATATAAGCCGACCTATAGCGAAAATTGGATGAGCCGAAAATAGAGCGCGACCCGCCGCAGCGGTAAATAGCTGCTGGCAGGCCATTGGTCAATCGATGGTCTTGTGGCTCATCATATGTCCGGATAACAACGATCTTGCCACTGCCTAGCGCATTCAGGTCGTTCGCCATCGTCGTGGCGTTGCTTGCGTTCCCATACACGTCATAGATCGTGTGCGAGTCCCACGCACGGGTCGCGCGATCTAATACATCGACCCTATATGACCGACTGCTGCCACTGATCAATGTGCCCGCGGCGTCATAGAGGCCCGCTTCAACCGGCTGCGACGTGGCGCTGTTGCCCCTCGCGACAACACGGAACGTCAGGGGCTTGCCGGTGACTTGGCTGCCCCATGCGACGTTATCTTGGGTCGCAAGAGCCTTCTGGCCGATGACGCTCTTGGCGACATTGTTGTAGGTTTTGTCGGCCCCAGCTTCAGCAACGGCCTTACCTACCCCTGTTTTCACATCGTTGGCGGTGTTTGAGCCCGTTACATCGGCGCCGGCCTGAGCCGGGGCATTGGCTGTTTGGAGCGCATCAATATAGGCGCTTCCAGTCAGTAGCGAGACCGCCACTTCGTCGATGATTACGCCATTGCCTGCGCCGCTGGTGTCAGCCCAGATACTGATCGAATCGACCCCACCTCCGTTAGGCATAGGCACGTCATAGACGAAGGAATACGGCGCGTAGGAGGTCGTTGGCGTGAATCTGTGCCAGCCAGAATTGCCAACTTCTTCCGTGGAGTAGGCTACGGCAAACTCCGTTGATGCGGAGGCCGAAGGCTGCTTTGCATAGACTTGGATAAGTATGGGTTGCCCAGCAAAGCGAAGCGCGATTTGGGCCGGGATGTATATGCTAGCGGCCCCTGTCGTGAACGGGGTCGGACTGGTGCTTGTGGACGTAAATAGCCCGGCTTGCGCACCAGAAAATGAATCTGTGCTGGCCGTTATCGTGTTCCCGCTCGCGACAGCCCAGTTGTTAAATGTACTGCCCTCAAAGCCATTGAAGAATCCGTTAAACGAGGCGCTTTCGATGTCGGAGACATTCAGACTGCCAACAGCGGCAGTGTTGGCGGATGTATTCTGGCTTGTCTGATCTGCCTTGTTCCAAGACCCCCATGTGGTCTCATTCACACTTTGGCGTACAAAAATGCCGTTATCGCAGTGAACGGCCTGCGTGAGTGGCCCGCCACTTGAATCACTCCACTGCGCGTGCGTGATAAGCGTGCAGTATTGGCTTCCAACCTGCGCCGACGTCAGGCCAATCGAGGTGGCGTATTTGAATTCAGATACGACTTGTACGCCGTAATTGGTTCGATACCACGACGGGGGCTGGTTGTCGTTTCGTGTATCGGTGATACTGATCGATTTTGCAGCGTTGTCTTTCGTGACATCTGCGTTATCAGTCGGCTTCCCCGCCCCAGCGACCTGCGTCTGCCAATCGGCGGTGCCCGAGAGCGAACCGATCGTGATTCCACTTGTCTCGATATAACTGGCTTTTAACTCACCGTTATTGTTAACAAGAAAATTTCCCGATCCATCGACAAGTTTGTTGAATGTGACTGTGCCGATTAACGCTTCATTGATGATAACCTTGCCGTCTTTCTCAATGAACGCATAGGTTGCGTTAGCATCAGGCGAGCCAATCGCAAAGTCATCGACGTTAAAAATTGCTGACGATGTATCGCCGTTTAGACCTAAGCCAAAACCGCTATAAATGTTTTTGCCGTCTGCTGTCTGACCCTGCAACCGAACGGTCCAAAGCGAGGAAACTGTGTCGGCATCGGCTTTGGTCGATAGCGTTTCACTGATTCTCTGACTCACCGAACCGTCTGTGTCTGCATCCGCAGTGATCAAATGGATCGGCTCTAGTAGCGAATTCTGTAAATCGCTCTGGCTGATCGAATTCGAAAGGTTCTTAAGTACCGCGCTAGGACTATTCTTCGTCGTGACCGAGCGCGTGTACCAATCTGAATAGCCGTATTTGTTAACCGCGCGAACGTAGTAGAAATATTCAGTCTCGGGCGTTAGATCGCCATCGGTGAGACTCGAGCCCTGACCGATAAACGCGGCTTGTGCCTCAATATTGCTAGCGTCGAGTTGCACCCCCGAACGATAAAACTCATAGACGGTGGCGGGCTGTCCGCCTTGTGGCGTCAGTGTGTTAGCAAACGTGCCGATCTGAACATCAACATCGGTCGGCTTCTGCGGCAACCGTCCAGTTACGGTGTAATCGTATTGATAGACCCATATCGACACTCGACCGTTTTCTGAGACTGAGCGAATCCGAATTGTGAGTACGTCACCCGGATTGAAGCCGGTGAAATAAGCCACGCCGTCTTGTGCGCGCGCAGTCGCGTACTTAGATTGATCTGCGGTCTTGGCCTGCACCTCGATGTAGGCGGTGTGTACTGGCCCGCTCATGGCCTGCACGTTGACCGCGACACGCCACGTCAACGAACCATCATCATTTTCGACTGAAACACTCGCATCACTGATGACATCGGTGATCTTCGGTGTTGCTGGTGGATAGTTGCCCGGATCGCTCGGTTGTGTGATCTTCGGTTCGAAAACCGGAATGTCGCCCTCTAGTGCATCCAGAATGTTAGGCGCGGCGGGCTCACATGTGATCGCTGCTTTCTGTTCCGATTTTCGATCGATCTGAGTGACTTTTAACGGCGTCGTGATCTTGCCCGTTTCACCGAATGCGAATAAATCACCCGGCGCAATGTCATTGACGGTCGTATCGATCGGCGTGGTGAACGTTAGGTCATATGAACCGGGACTATTGGTGTCGACCTGTGCAACGAATCGTTGACCGTCTGATGTATCGAATCGACAGCCATAGGTCGCAACATCCATCGGCAGAAACTCATCGGCCGTAAACCCGGTAATATCGCCTGTGTCGTTGGTCGCAACATCCAGCACGCGGCCCGTTGCCAATCCAACTAGAATCTGTTGTGACTGAAAGTCAATAGTGTCGCCGCGATCGAAATGAAGGTGATCAAAATCGATCGCGAACGAATGCGACTCGATGCCGCGCAGACGCTGATTGGCTAGGTGATAGCGGCCGAAATTATATGCCTGATCACTGCTGATACATCCGGGCGCATCAACACTCGCGAATATCTCGGCCGTGTCGACCGATTCGCCATCGTCATAAACGATGATCTCGTCATCTTCCCAAGTGTCAGAATTCGTAAATCTGACCTTTAGCCCTTCTGGCGGGTTATAAGCGCTTAGACTGTAGGAATACTCAGAATAAAGACGCGGCGTGACCAACATGACCGGATCGGCCGGCACATCGGGAATTATGCGAATCGTAGTATCTGAATTGACGCTGTAGGTAGCACGCCCGGCATCTGTGACGTGTGATAGACGGTCGAGCGTGGTCCGACTGTCGTCGAATAGAACGTCGTAGTTGAGATTAAAATTATCCGGTTCGTTGTCGTTCGCCCATTTGACCAACGCATTTAGATCGAGCGAAGTTTTATCAATCGGCTTGCGATTGGCATTGCCGGTCATGATCTCGGCAAACGCCCATGCCGGATTTCGTGTTGTCTGCTCGGTCCATTCGCTATTTGCCGCGTCGTAGACCGGAAGAACGCTTGTCCCCTGCACCGAAAGTTTCGAAACACGGCCGTTAAGCTGGTCGGTCGCCTTGATGCGCATCGACATCACGACAACATCATCGACATCAAAGACTTTGCGCTTGCGGATTGTGCGAAGTGCCGACCATGTGACGGCCGTGGAAGGCTTGCCGTCGACGTTGTGATAGTTCGTGCTGACTCGCGTCAATCGAACGTCATACTTGCCCTTCGGCAAATCAGGAATTCGGCACGATTGCCGAGCGGTCTTACCGTCGCCCTGAATCGAAAACGTCTTTGATTGCCAGTCACCAGACGAGCCGTTTAGACGCCACTCGACCAAGTAATTGACCAAGCAACGGGTAAAATCCCCGTGTTTATTGACGCAATATAGTTGTCCGGTTAAATCAATCGTGATTTCTTCGGCGTCATCCTCGGTCGTGCGGACGGTCGAATCACCATCGGCGACGATGCCGTATTTTCCGCCGTTCAGCTTTCCAACGTCTGATGTTGTTTTCCAGTCGGGTTGATCCTCGATGATCTGATCGGTATACAGCGTCATCTGATCGGCTGTACCGATTTCGAACTGCGCCTCGTCGTATTCGGCAATATCGGTTTCGCCGATCAATATCGGACGCTGACCGTCGATATCGCTCAACGTGGTTTGCTCGGTGATCTTGTCGTGGCCCTTGCCGACGATCTGACCGCCGATGTTCATTTTCCCGTGGGATAGGACGAAAAATTGTCTTAGGTACTGGTCGTCGCCTGCCGTCTCGGTGTACGGCTTCGCAGTCATTGGGATAACGGGATAGAACCGACGACGACCGAACAATCGAGGAATCGGCTGATAACTCGCGATCTGGTTCTGTGTGCCGGTTAACTGGTTGAGAGATTGGAAGGACTGCCCGCCGTTCTGCGACGGTGTTTTCGGGGCGAAAAGTAGGTTTGTCGCGATGCCACCGACGACACTGATAGCAACCGATGCAGCAATGCCGACCCATGTTGTGGCGGCTGATGCTGTGGCCCCTGCTGCAATCGCCACGATCGCTGATGCAATAGCAGCATCCGCAATCCGCCGAATCTCTAAGTGCGTGCCATCTTTGAATCGCACCGAATCGTGTAGATGCGACGGCACGACCCGACCATCCGCCAACACAGAAACGGAGTAATCCGCGCCTATAATCTCGCGAACGGTTTGATTGGGTTTTGCCTCGGCTTGGATCAACTCCGCCTGTTCGGACGGATGATCATAAAAATCGATTGTGATCATTCGGCTTTTGTTATTGTTATTCGGTCTTCACGTATTTATTCAAAACCCGATTTAAGCCGTTCAGATATCGACGCGATAAAAGCCTTGGATCGAATTCCTATATTCGTTTCGGTTGATATCCGAAACCATGGCCGCGCCAAGGTCACGCGAACAGTGCATAAAACGCTCGTGATCGACCATATAACCGATGTGCCATTCGCTTGAATGCATCAATACGAAGTCCCCCTCTTTTGGTGCTTTGATCTCGTATTGATGATCGATAAGCCAAATGTTGAATTCCTCAACACTCATCGGCTCTAGTCCGCGCTCTTGCTCGCAAACGTGTTTTACGAATTCGAGGCAACCGTGATTTTGCGAGTACGGACGACCGAGATAGTCGCGAACGTTCATGATCCAGCGTTTGCCGGGCTAATCTGTTGCGACGGGAACGTGTCCGATAGAGCGGACGCCATGAACGTTCCGGTTAGCGTGCAACTCGTGAACCCGTCTGTATCCATGTTCGAGAATTTGAATGTCGATGGACCGTATTTGATATCGCTGGGGTTAGCGGCATCGACCATGCGGAATCGCAATAGCACATCGTCTTTCTGGCCTGCGACCTTTCGAAGCTCTTGAATGATTCGAGTATCAACCGTGTCGCAACTAAACTTGATCTGTGGCGGCTTAGTTTCGCTCGCTGATAACGTGGTTAACTCGAACGGGAATCGCTGGAATGTTCCCCATGGCGTTTCAAGATCATTTTCATCGGCCACAAGTCGAACCGTTTCATTTGCTGTCACGACTTCGAGCAATTGAACGATAATTTGTGCGCTTGATTCAGCAACACGAGCCTGTAATTCACTTTGGGTGATCCTCATGGCATCACCTCAAGATTCATCGATACTTTAAAAAGATCGTTCGATAGCGCTGACATGCTTGGTGCATTGGACACATCAAACCGAATCACGGCCGAATCACCTGTGATCGGATGTTTCCAAGTGAACGGAAGCACGCCCTGTGCAAGTGTGGTCTTATAGAAGTCGCGGAAGGTCACGTATTGCGCGCGGTTCAGCGTGATCGAACCCGAGAACTTTTCGGGCGATGCGGTCGATATTCGACGTTGAAACGCCGGACCCATGGAAACCGACGATCGAATAGAACCGGAACCGAAGCCGGTATTGAACGAACTGATTTCTACGTTTTGCGGGAGTGAATCAGGCCAAGACGCCATTTATTATTTTTGTATTTGAATCCTCAGATATTTATCGATTTTTAGATTCCAGACAAAAACGCCCGCGCGAAGCGGGCTGTTAAACCTGATTTATGATTATAGTTTTATGTCACGGCTTGCTGACGACCAAATGCATATGGCCTCATCACCTCATCCATATCACCCGACTGCACCATGCGATGCATCGCATTTTTGATTTGAATGTCGATGATGTCCTGTCCGTTCGGGCCTCGACGTTTCGTCTGCTGTACCTGCGAGCCGTTCTGATTGATGATGTTGACCTGTGTACCCCCGCATGACGATCCACCACCCGAGAAGGCGTTATTAGGGACGACTGTCCCAGCTTGACGCGGTACGAACAATTCCGGGCCACGCTCACCCACTACTGAGGCTTTGTTGACTGGCGGATTCCCGCCACTGGCGAAGAAACCGCCGAACATGCCGCCGATCTTGCCGAGCAACGAGCCCGCATCGGACATGAATCCGCCTGACGTTTGGCCGGAAAACTTGGACATGAGAGAGCCAATCAGGCCGCCTGATCCTCCCGCCGAACCGCTGCTATCACCACCACCACCGAACAGTTTTTCATTCAGCTTGGCAGCAACGGCTTGCTCGCCCATCTTCTCGACCATGCCCGCCCAACTGCCGAGAATGCCCTTGAAGTTGCCTGTTAGGGTTTCGTGCAACGTGTCACCAAGCGCGCTCTGAATGTTGTCTTTCGCCATCTTCGCGAATTCGGACATACCGAAAACGCTCGACTTGAAAGCGTCTGTGTTCTTTTGGTAACGCGTCTTCAACTCGTCAAGCATCTTGTCACGCTCTTGGCCTGTGATCTGTGATCGATCGGCCGCACGATTTATCAAATCGATGTTGGTCTGATATTCCTCATTCAATGCGGCGATCTTGTCTTTCACGCTCGCGTATTGTGTTAGCGATTTAGTGAGCGAATCGAGTTTGTCTTTGTCGATACCTGCGTACGATTTGATTTCGATCTGTGCCGGAATCTTCACGGTCTTTGGATGCGACTTGCTCGTCGTCGTTACAGTCGGCAAATTAGCCGGGGCTTTGCCCTTGACTTTAACTGTCTTTCCGGGTTTTCCGGCTGGTGCAATGCTGGAATCAGCCTTAGCCTTAGCCTTAGCCTTGGCCTTCTGGATCGCTAGCTGTCCCTCTAGGACGTTCAACAAATCTTTCTGTTGCTGAATTTTCTTAGGGAATTGCCTTGCTCCCTGCGAACTCTCTAATGCGTTGATTGTCGAACGCAAACTATCGACACGAGCCTGTAGTTTCTCGATCGCGGTCTGATGTTTTTTGCCCGCCAAATACTCGAAAAAATCCTTAACCTTGCCGTATAGCTTTGCAACTTCGGTCGCCGCGCCCTTGACAACCGATGCGATTTGCTCGAACCGGGTTTTCATGTCGCTTAGTGCTTTCTTCACCGGGCCTGTGTTGATCAATGCACTGATCCCTTGCAGGATATCGCGCAACACGATCAAACCGCCCTGTATCAATTTCTCAGCGGCAATGAGCGTCCCGGTCAATAACTCGACCAACAGCTTTAGACCTTTCTTCATCACACCTGTTGAAAGAATCTGGCCAATGATCGTGAAGTTCTTTTCGACGACTGGAAGCACGGCCGATGTGATCTTGTCCATGATGTCGAAAACGCCATGCAAGACCTTCTGAAATCCGTTCGATCCCATGATATCGCGCACTTTCTCGAATGCTGGTGCGGTGCGCGCTAATAGCTGTGCGGCAATGTTCAAAAACATTGTTTTGATGGGCAACAGCGCTTGATTAGTGCGGGCTAGAGCGTCGTTTAGGTCTTTGCTTGTGACGCCACCGAATTTCTCAGCGGCCGCGCTCGCTTCTTTCAATCCCTTGGCATTGTTGGTTAGAAGCGGCCCTAAGTCGGATAGGTTCGACGCGATCGACTCTAGGATATTGACCTGTTGGGCTTTCGGTAGTCCCGAAATGGCCTTGCCGATATCCTCTAACTGTTTTACCGGGCCTTCCTGTACAAGCTTTTTGGCCGACAGACCAACCGAATTCAGCATCTTTTCGAGCGATCCACCGTTCGCAGCGGCATCGCCTAGATGGTCGCCCATGTCTCTGATGATGTCCGTGGCCTCACCTTCGGCACTGATGGACTTCATCGCATATTGCAGTTTTTGCACCTGCGCAACAGTTGTGCCGTTTGCCTTTGCAAAGTTCTGCAATTTCACGATTGTTTCGCCGAGCGTGTCAGCAAGACCAACAGCACCCGCCACAACAGCGGCAAAAGCTGCAACAGCGATCTTCGAAAACTCTTTGAACGCAACGCCGATCTTTTTAAGGCGCGCTTTCGCTTTCTTCGCGAATGTTCCGATCTTCTTTTGTGTCTGTTCGAACTTGGAATCAAGTTCAGTCGAATCGGCCCCCAACTTGACTAGCAACCGACCTACGATGCTCTTACTAACGGCCATCGACGAAACCTATATTTATTATTGTTTTGGTATTTATCGATTTGACGATTTCATGCCCGCCAATTGGACCTTGATCATTTCGGATAGATCAACCGGATCGTGTTTCTTTTTTTCTGGCTGTTCCTCGAAATGCAGAAAGTCGTGCATCGTGAACGGCTTTGACTTCTCGCCTCTGTTGATGTTGGCGAGCAACGTGCACAGCATGGCGTTGTTGTAGTCGTGACGGGCTGGCCCGATTGGTTCGTGTTGGGCGTAGTAATACCAATCGTCGTATTCCGCCGATGATATTTCTTCCAATAAATTAGCCCTTGATCGAAAACCAAGGGCTAATGTCAATCGAAATTGAAACTTTTCATCGGCGCTTAATCTTTTTTTTCGTCGTCGTCCTCAACTTCGCGTTGCGCTTCGTCGAACTGGTCATCATCGGCAATGCCAATCAATACCATTGCCCGACCTGCAATTTCGTCGAGAATATCGCCGCGCATGTCGTCTAGTAGTTGATCAATTTCATCGTGTCGATATTGAAGCTCGCCGGATTCATCAACTAGCGTCATCTGCACAGCCATTGCGGAGAAATACTGCGTGCCCTCAAGATGCTTGCCTGACTTCGCGTTCTGGGCTTTCTCAAGTTCGTTCAACAACTTGATTCGCTTCATCGCTGAAATGTCTTTCAAATACACATCATCACCTAATGTATCGATGTGCTTCTTTTCCATGCGAAACGATTTCTTCGCGCTATTGCGTGAATATGCCATTGATTATTATCCTTTTATTAGCCCGCGCTAGCGTTGCCCCATGTCAAACCACCCGTGATTTCGAGCGTAGTGGAGGCTGTTACTTTGTCGTCAGCACTGGCACTAATCGAAAACTCAGTAACAAGGGCGCTAAATTCGATCGTGGTTTGATCAACGTCTGTCAAAGTGATACGGAAATCTCGCTTTTCAGCGTCGCCGTATGCATCACGAACCGCCTGTTGACTGGTGTCCCCCGGAACAAAGTTCAAATCGACAGAGACTTGTCCCGAATCGCGAAGACCGCCGATCTTTTCGGCGAACTGCGAATCTAGCGATGTGGCGTCGATAACGTTGGTCGAACCGTTTGGGCCGTCGAATCCTGTTACTTCTGCGACTTTCGAATACGTGCCCGTACCTGACGCGTCGGAAATCTCTAGGATGATTCCCTGTGTGCGAATTGCTTGTGTCATTTATGCACCTTTATTTTTATTCTTATTGGTGTTGTTGTCTTATTATTTAGTGTTTTTAGGTCTTACCCATAAGAGATAATCCGATTGAACACCGAATCTTTTTGTATCTTGTTCGTACGTGTAACTTGATCCATCAAAACGGATTCCATAATCAACACTCGCATTCATGGCATCGCGAACAAGATCGGCCACGTCTTGAGCTTCTTTCATCGAAAAGGCCCATGAATCGACCTGCATTCGCACTGAATCGAGATTACCGCTATCACCATCTAGGCTGATTGTTGGATTCTCGGAAATGCACTGATAGACGATCGCGGGGAACTGATCATCTTGATTCAAAACAATCGGGCGAATCGCTTTAACCGCATATGACAATTCGGCGTCATTGCTTAATATCGAATATGTAGCTTCGAACGCATTCATACTTTGATCTTTCCTTGCTTCACGCGAAGGCGAATGCGTTTCGACAAAACATCATTGAAGCGTTGTAGTGTCTTTGGCCCTTCACTGTCGTAGGCTGGGCGAATGAAAGGCTGGGCGGGTTGTTTTGATGTGCCGAACTCAACGAACGGCCCATAAACTGCGGGCGGGATTCTATTTGGATCGCCTTTCCTTCCACGTTTTCGATTGCGAATCCCAACGGTGTACTCAGAGTCGTATTCGGAATACTTGGTCGTCTTTCTCGTTACGATGTCTTCTCGCAACCGCCCTGACTCAACAGGCGCGTTTTCTCTGGCCTTATCTCGAATTGGATTCGCCGCCTTACGAGTCGCATAGTTCAAATCTTTTTCTTTTACGTCTTTCGCAAGTTGCTTCAGATTCTTTTGCAAATTTTTGATTCCGAGCACTTGACTAGCCATTAGTGATTTCCTCGGCTTGAATCGTCATCATTGATGGAATGTTCGGAACTTCAATTGATTCGATTTTGTAGTAACGATTTGATGCGCTGTGATAAATGCGTTCGTCATATGACAAATCGCGATAACGCATTACGATGATCACTGATCGTTTGCCGAATTGCTGTTCACCCTGAACACCAATTGAACCCTTTGCGGGCTTGATGGATGCATAGACCGTGATTCGATCTTGCCAATCGACAATTGGTTGACCGTATGAATCGGTCGATTCGGATTTGGTCTGGATCGTGACCTTGTGTCGTAGCTCACCCGGACGCATTGGTTAAACTCCCAATACGCGATGACGGTTTAGGATTGCTCGAACACCGAATGGAATTTCGGCAACAGATACGCCAGTTATGACCTGTGAGCGGTTTTCATAGAAGCTGGCTAGTAGCAGTCGCATCGCCTGCACAACATCGACAGGCGCTTTCATAGGCCCGACTTCATATTGAATTTCGATACCGTTTGGTGCGGCGAGATAGCGAGGCCATTGTTTGCCGGGATTGAGTCTCAACCGACCTTTGCGGCTGACTGAATAAACGTCTTCGGGTACGTCTTGTGTTTCACCGTCTTCATCGGTGTATGCGAATGAATCAACCGTGTTGATTTCACCACCGGGCAACAAAACACCGTCGATAAAACAATCAAAGGTCGTGACCCATGTCTGTTGAGCAAAAGCACGATCGCAATATGCTTCGCAATACTTTCGTGCGGCTGATATCAAGGTGCTGATTAATGCTTCATCGTCAACAGCGATATCGGCATCAAGACGTAACCATTTCTTGGCATCATCAACCGCGATTGGCTCGTCGTGCGGCTCTTGCTTTACGAAAGTTTCTTGCATCGTGTTTCATGGAATTGGAATCTAATGTATTTATTGATTTGCGAATTCCGGACGCAAAAAAGCCCGATCAAATCAATGACCGGGCTTTAACTCTCTTAGAGTTTGTCGTTAACGATTAGGTGCCTGAGTACACTAGATCGCCGTAGACGATGCCGTTAGGTAGAGGCACGGTGAAGGCTGCACGAACCGTGGCACGAACCATGATCAAGCCGCTCGCGGCATTGGTGCCGTGCTGTTCGAAAGCCTCGACCTGAGCCTGTTGGCGCATCATGAGCATCATGGTTTGACTGTCCGCAACCATGAATTTGCCCTGAGCCATGGCGTTGCTCTGCACAACGGGCATGCCCCATAGAGTCGGCACGTTGCCTAGACCAGTCTGAACGTATGTGATCGAGCTACCGGCAACGTAGCTCTTAGTGCTCGTCTTGCTTAGCTCAAGATCGGCGAAATCAACCGGATTCATCACGATGAAGGTCGGATCGTAGTCGGCAGACTGCACAACCGCCTTGGCCTTCCGAATGTTGTCGATGGACGTATCGCCCGACGCTGGCGTGAAGTCGGTATGGCGACCAGTGACAGAGACACCGCTTAGGTTCTGACCTGTGCCATCACCGATGATGATCTGTTTCTGTAGGCGTGAGCGCACACCGTTCAACAGCCGGGAGTTAACGAATGTCTGCATTGCAGGCACGTCGTCTAGGCTGTTCCGGCTGATGGTCACGAAATGCGAAACGTCGCGAACAGGATCGTTCACGGTTTCGACTTCGATATCGGACTCTGGGCTAGCCGAACCTTCCGCAACTTCGGCCGCGTTGTTGGTGTAAACCTTCTCGCGGCTGTACTCGACGTTGTTCCCGCTGGTCGCGCCAGTCGGAACCACGTTCAATAGTGTTAGCGACGCTAGCGGATTGCCGATGATGCCGCGATTGTCAGTGACGACGATGCCGTTTTCGCTACCGGCAGAAACCGAACCATTGAGAATGGTGTTCTTGACTTCTACGGTCGCGTTCTGACGCTGTTTGCTGGCAAACGCTTGGAAATCCTCGGATTTGGTGAATTCTTCACCCCAAGATTTAGAAGCCTGCTCGCCAGACTTGTAGCCATCGGCCGCGCCCTGCTCAAGCTCTTTAATCCGGGCCTCGGCTTCGCTCTTATACTGCTCGAAATCTTCGGCCATCGCCTTGACATCGGCGGCAGTCTTTTCGCTGGCCTTACCCGCTTCTTTAACTTCGGCTTCGTATTTCTTGAAGCCTTCACCTAGTTTTTCGTCTAGTGCCTTAACGGCTGTATCCAAATCGGACATTGTTGGTTCACCTTTATTATTCTTATTATTGGTGTGATTGGTTGTTAGTCTTATTATTTAGACTTTCAAATTTTTGATCGCCTCATACAACTGACTCTCAATACTTGCTTTGGTTGATGAACCAACGTCTCGTTGATCTTCTTCGACTGAATGAACATCTCGTTCATGCATCGCGCCCTTGATGCAAGTAATCAGGGCTTTAGATTTGGTTTGTGACAAATCGAATTCGTCACGAAAAAACTTTTCAAGCGCGCGGATGTCTTCGATTTCCGCAAGCGCTTCGTTGAACTCTTTGACGCTCGAAATTTGTGCGTTTAGATCGGCTGGGGTGTTTACAACCGACACTTCAATAAGATCGATTTCCTTGAGAAAGGTGATTCCATTCTGTGGTTCTGAATCAACCACGCGATAACCAATCGATAGGCCAGTCACAGCGCCATGTTTAAGGGACGCGTATACGTCTTCGGCCAGACTGTGACCGGGCGTTAGTTCGCCCTTGACATACAAACCATGTTGATCTTCATGCAAATCAAGCCATTTTCCGATGATGATTGCATTCGAATGGTTCTTATACATTTGAACCGGGCGCTTTCGATTTACTAGCGTCTTGGCATACGCGCCTTGCACAATCGAATCGCCGTATGAATCAACATCACCAAACACCGATGCGTAGCCTTCGAATTGGTATGAATTCGGATCGGTCGCCTTGATCTGGGCGTCTTGGATTTCGAGTGTCTTAGTCTTCATTTATTATTTTTATTTTCTGAATCTAAGTTATTTATTGTTTTTGATTATTCAGCCTTCGCCTGCTGATCCCCTTTTTCAATGATGCGAATTGGTTTCAAGCTCGCGTTCGCTAGTAATTCGTCGCCCATGCCTTCAACACGCGGTAGATTCTCTAGGTGTCGCACTTCGTTTGGTGTCATGGCACCGCTTTGGATTGCGATTTGATGATTCGCCCAACGTTCGGCGGGAAGCGGGCGCAACAGTGTCAATGGCCAACAGAACTGACCCACTTTTGGCCAACAAAAATGACCCACCCGTGAAGGTCAGCTGAGCGTTTTCTGCTTCAGCCGATAGCTCTCGCCTCCGAGCATGTAGAGATGCGAGTGATGGATGATCCGGTCGATGATCGGCACCGCCACATTGTCGTCGTGGAAGAACTCGCCCCATTGGGTGAAGTCCTTGTTGGTGGTCACGATCAGCGAGCGGTACTCGTAGAACCGGTTGATCAGCTGAAACAGCGCATAGCGCGCCGCCCTGCTCATGGGCAGATAGCCGAGCTCGTCGATCACCAGGGCATCGACCTTGGCCAGTTGCGTCAGCTTTTTCTTCAGTTCGCCTTTCATCTCGGCCAGCTCCAGTTCCTCGACCAGATCCAACGCGTTCTTGAAGCGCACCTTGTAGCCCGCCTCGACCGCGTGCTGGCCGATGCCGATGGCCAGGTGCGTCTTGCCCACGCCCGGCGGGCCGATGAACACCAGATTCTCGCGGTTATCGAGGAAGGCGAAGTCGAGCAAGGCCTTGACCTGGCGCTTGGTGATCGTGGTCTGATGGCGGTAATCGAACGCCTCCAGCCGTTTATCGGCCGGGAACCGCGCCTGGCGTCGGTTAAGCTCGATGCGCCGGGCCTCGCGGCTTGCACGCTCGTGCTCGGCCAGCATGTCGGCGAACATAAGGTACGAGACCTCGTTGGCCTCGGCCTGGCGGAGCAAGTCGGTCAGATCGTCGGCGATGGCGCCCAGACGCAGGCTGCGGTAACGCCCGGTGGTGAGCTCAAGCGTTCCCATGGGTCACCTCCGGCTGGCCGCTGGGGTGGCCCAGTCGGGCGTAGGCGGTCAGATCCAGGGGCGCGGCGTGAACGGCGGCCGGCGCGTTCGCCCCGGGATCTCGGCCGCGTTGTTCGGCGCAACGCGCGGCGTCCAGGCGTTGCTTGAGCCGGCCGGCGGTCAAGCCGTCGCGTTCGACCCACGTCTCGAGTTGACTGAGATCCAGATCGGGCGCGGCCTCGAGCAGGCGCGCCGCGCCGGCCAGTTGATCCCGGGTGTGCCGCGGCATGGTCGCCCGCAGGCGGTCACACAGGCGTTGACCCAGGTCGGCGCCGAGGCGCGCGCGGATCCGGGCCTCGAGATCGGCGGTCTGCGCGGCGTGATCGCGGTAATGATCGGTGTTGCGCTGGACGCGGCCCTTGCCGTGGCACACGGCATGGGTGGCCACGACGTCGCCGCTGTCGAGATCGACGATCTGCAGGTCGGCGCCGGCTTCGGTCACGCCGACCCGCCCGCGTTGGTAGGCCATGGGCACCGAGTACTTGTTGGCGCACCACGAGATCAGGCCCGTCTTGTCGACCTGGCGGTGGGCCGGCCCTGCAGCATCGCGCCCGACGCAAGCCGGCGTCAGATAGGGGCGCAAGTGCGCCTGCTCCTCGGCTTCGAACCGGGCCCGGGGCGGCTGGCCCGTGGTGCCATGAAGGCGCACGTTGGCGACGGTATCGAGCCACTGTTGCAGATGGCCGCGCAGGTCGGCTTCGTCGGCGAAGGTATCGCCATACAGGGCATCCTGCTTGACGTACTTCACTCCGGCCTCGACCTTGCCCTTGCTTTCCGGGTCATAGCCCCGACAGGCCTCGATGCGAAAACCCGCCGTCGTGGCATAGGCGTGAAACGCCGGGTTCACGTCGAGTTCCCGGAACTGCTCGTGGAGTACGACCAGCTTGGTCTGGTCGTACACGCATTCTGCCGGGCAACCGCCGAAATAACGGAACGCTTCGTCGTGCAAGGCGATGAAGTCGGCCGTGTCCAGCGGCTGGAAGCGCACGCCGACGTAAGCCAGGCGGGAGTAGGACAGCACGAACACGACGAAGTACACAGGCCGCGGCTGGCCGCCGATCATCACCTGGCGCAGCTCGCCGGGATCGACCTGGCACTGCACGCCGGGCACCGTGTCCAGCACCGGCGCGTAGTAGCGCGTCTGCACGGTGTTGAGGGTCGTCTTCATCTGCCCGACATAGCGCCGCAGACTGCGATCGGAGACGTCCAGCTCGCCCACCTTGTCTCGTAGCTTGCGGGCGATCTTGACGCTGCTCAGCCGCGGATAGGTCCGCAACAGCCAGGCGATGTAGGGCCGGTGCGCATCGAGCTTCTTGTGACGGCCTCGGTCCGACTGTGCCGCCTCGATCGTGGCCTCGTCGGCGCGGAGATATTTGCGCACGGTGTTGCGCGACACGCCCAGCTCCTGGCCGATGGCCCGGATCGACAGCCCTTGCCCGCCGTCGTATAGCGCCTTGATTTTATGAATCATAACCCAGTCCTTGATCAGTCCGCTCCGGCGTCTCGTTTGCCCGAACGGTAGGTGGACGGTGGCATCGCTGCCACCCCGAAGGGTGGGTCAAAAGCGTTGGCCAGCACTGGGTCAGTTTAGATGGCCATTAACAAACAGATCATCAAGGTTGAAGTGTGCGAAGATTCGACTTCGCTCCGTGGGCGTCATGAAGTTAATTCGCAAGCTTTCTTCGAGCTTGATCAACAATGGACGCAACGAAAGCTTGTAATAGCTGTTGATGATTTCAGATGTTGACGATCCGAGCGTTGTTGTGTCGTCCATGCTGTGAAGCAAGATAGGCGGCACGTTGAAAATTCGTGCGACTTCGACGACTGAATACTTTCGATTGGCGAGCAATTCCTGATCGGCTGGCGTCAGTGAAAGCGGTTCAAATTTCAAACCGACAGGCAACACGGGCAAAAAGTCTTCATCACCTTGTGCTAACGCGCCGTATTCACGTCGAATGCCGTCTTTCTGCTCCTTTGATAGATCGCCGTCCGCCATTGCAGCGGTATCCACGCTAAAGACGCCTGTACGCTTTCCGGCGTTGCCGATGACCTTGCCCGTGCGTTTGTTCGCGGCCGAAGCGATGCCTAATGTCTGGCGTGCATAGCCCATGGGCGACAAGCCTTCGATGCCGTTGCCGAATAGCTTGACGTGCCAAATATCTTTGGCTCGGTAGGTCTTGATGCCCTGTGAATCGGTGAAGTGATAGACAACATCACCGTTCGGCCTTAGCTCGACTTCCATCTGATCGGCTGCTAATGGCAACAGGCCAATCAATCCACCTGATGCATTACGTTGAATGAGGCAATACGCATTGCCCCACGAAACGAGATTGACAATTAATGTTTCGAGAAACGAAACTTTATCTTGATAGCGGTTGATCTTTCCGTTCGCAAGCAGCTTCGCAATGTCGGTTGATGTGTCTTCAACACGTTTGCCGTTTTCATTCTTGTAGAATTTGAGCGGCAACGATGCGATATTTTCGGATTGAATCCGGACAGCCTGCCAAACGGCACTAACAGCCATTGCATTATCGAACGTGACAGGCGGCAAGTCGGCGCTGCTTACATAGGGTGCGATCGGCTGATATCCGGTATTTCGGGACATGCCCGAATTGCCGAGCCGGAATAGATTAGTGAAAAACGAGCCTATAGACATTCGAAACTTTATTAGTATTGTTTCGAATATTTATTAATTTGTAATTGTCTACATCGTTATTGGGTCATTGATCCACGAATCTAGATTGACCTTCGCCTTCTTTTTCTTATTCGAATCCTCGCCTTCACGATGAAATGCCATGGCGAGTGCTTGAAGCGGATCAATTTTCACTGTGCTCGATTTCTTTCGAAATAAACGTTCCTTGCCCTTGCTCATCGCAGTAACGCCGAACGCGGCCGATGTCAGTACAGGGTTATTGCCGTGCCTGACCTTGCGATCGATCAACGCACGCTCTAGGCGCTCGATACATGGCGTCATCCCCTTATATCCCTGATACACACGCACCAATGGCATCTGAAAACCTTGTCGGTCCATCGCCTGTTGAAAATCGTAAATGCGATGTGGATCGAACCCGACCATTTCGAATGTTAGATTTCCGTATTTCTCGGCGATTTCCTGAACAACGAAATCGTAATCAATGGATGCACCCGGAACAGCCGACAAATACCCCTGATCAACCCACGTTGCAAAGGGAATTTGTGACTCTTTCGACTTCTCAACAATGCCGTCTTCTGCAATCCATGCGTGTGTATGCACGTTCCATTTCCCGTTCTTGAACTGTGCGAGCATAAACGCCGTCAAATCATCGACTTTTGATAGGTCAAGACCGGCATAAATCGGCAAATTCGGATCAAGAGCAATTGGTTTGTTGCCGTTTTCTTTCCAAACGTCTCGCGAGACGAACGATGATGTTCGATCTACGCGTTGATTCAGGTTCAAATTTCGAAACGCGTTCGCACCATTGGGCATTTCAACGGCCGATCTCGCCAATTTTTCAATGGAAGATATCGACGAAAACAGGCCCATTGCAGGATTCGCTTTCCTCCATTGGGCTTTGTCCATCAACTCGCAATCTTTGTCGGCGCTATAGACATGCGACACGGTGTGCGGGTCTTTGTTTATGTCTTGGTTGTCCAAGAGAATCGAAAACAGGTCGCCATCCTCAGCCGCTTGTGTGCTGATCGCGATGAATAACGCTTCATCCCCATAGGCACCCTGTGACGTGGTTAGCGCGTCATAAAAATCATCTTGCGGGCCTTTGACCTGTCCAATCTCATCGATGATGACCACGAGCGGCGATAGTCCCATGGCATTGGAAGCCTGTTTCGCAATCGCCTGAAATTCGACGTTCATCGCGATGCCAATCAATTTCTTTTGCGATGGAATGATTCGGATTTCACGCGAGAGCACGCGCGATTGATGAATGATCTTCGTGCAATATTTGAAGATGATGCCCGCTTGCTCGCGAGATTGAGCACCAACGATGATCGTTGCGTTTTGTTTCGCGAGAGGACCGCACAGATAGGCCAACACGATGCAGGCAATTAGCCCGGTCTTTCCGGACTTTCTGGCGATGGACAGATATGCGGTGTTCGTTCCCTCGGGATTATCGAAAACATCCAGAATGAAACGCTTCTGAAAATCAGCGAGTTTGATCGGTTGTCCGACTAGCTTTCCCTCCGGAACCTTGCAATATTTCTCGATGAACGCGATGACCTTTTCACCGCGTGTGCGAGGCTTGCGAGGGCGTGCCATTAATCAGACTCGGGACGGGCTAGCAAATCGTCGCCGTCGTCGAATGCCTCGCGATGCTGGCGATGGGCTGCTGTACGGTTGCCTGTGTCCTCGGCTCGTCCTAGCAGTGCCGTGGCGTGTACGTGTAGAGCACGCGATAGCGCCGCAACCTGCTTGATCTTGCGATCTAGGATTGCTTCGGCTGGGTGGGGTTTTAGCTGGCCTGATGGGGCTTCGTATACGTAGCCCTCGACATCCAAGATATGTTGGAGCGCGTCACAATCCGCCTTCGCCTTCGCGAGCGTGACCGCGTTTTCTACGTCGCTCGCATACCACGTATCGTATGCACGCGAATCAATAATATTGTCGAAGTAGATTCGATCCTGTTCGCGAAGTTCTAGATGTTCTGGAACAGTTGGGCGTTTGCTAGCGAGGGCGTCATGTATCCCTTGGCTAGTGTCTGATTTGGATTGTGGCTTCTCGAATTGCATCTGAAACGGTCTGTATGTTTCAGATATTTAGCGTTTTGGGGCTTGTGAACGGCCGCTAAGCCCTTGTGCGTTCGTTGGAATTGGTTAGTTTTTGATCAAAGCACAAAAAATTGACAGGGGTGGTGATCCTAGGGGATTGATTATAATAGGATTTTCTATATACCCCCTACCCTAAAACGCGTGCAACCGTCTGTTTCAATTGCCTTTTTCACCCTCACGCATTCACACACGCGCATAAAAAAGGCCCGATCATGTCGAGCCTTTCAAATTCCTTTTCGTCTAGTAACTCACGACACTGCACGAGCCTGTGCATTTGCTTTCTTTTCCTCTCCATACACTCGTGTCTTCTCGATCTGTACATTCACACCACAAGACTGCTTCCCTTTGCCTGTGATGCTGGCGACTGAGCATGTAACGTCATTGCCATTCATGATGTATTCGTGCAGTTCTGCGGCAACCTCTCGACTCAAGAAACCGATTTGTTTTTGAAACACCGTCTTGTTTCGGAACAATCCACCCTTGACGACTTCAACCCATACACTCACTGCATTGCTATCGTATGGATTATTATGTTCTGGTTTGATAATGAGCGCATCGCCTTTTGTCAATTGGCCCTTGATGATTTCTTGTCGTGACTCACCATCATCGTTGTTATGTGATACGCCCACGAGTTTTGTTTTAATGTTGCCATTGGTGATTGTCCTCTGATTGATCAATGCAATGTTGGGTGTTGTGCCTGTCCATATATCTGTTCGAGTTCAATGGCCTTGAGTGTGCGAATGTGCATGGCTACTAACTGGTATACGGTGTTGGTGATCCACATTGTGTTGATGGTCAATGCCTCACCGTCTATCGTCTCCAACACGTCAGCAACCATCTGTACCAATATCTGAATGTCTATTACTGGATAGCGCTCCATGATGTACGGTATGGCATCGTGTGTTTCGATGTGAACGATCTGCTTATTCGTGTCGTCGAATGCGTAATACTGTTCGCGCGCATTGCTGTAAAACATGTTATCGAATACCGCATTGATGTTGCCATGATCGATCATGTTGATTAATTCGTCGGGCTCTGTCATCCCGAACAGACTATTGACTGTGTTGTTGATGTTCGTTGCGATGGTGCTGACTACCTGTTCTACTGACATTGGTTTTCCCATTGGATCAAGGTGCAATTGATCCTACATGGGAATGGGATCGATGCAACTGATTTGATTGTTTTCTTATTCTGGATTTGAAATCTGAAATTAATGAACGTTGGTAATCGTTGGTGTCACTGCGTTTTCGGTGCGTCATGCCGCCGTTGATGTTTGACTGCCTGTGATTGATTCACTATTCGTTGCGCCATTAAAAAAGCCCGCGAAGATGCGGGCTGTTTCAATCCTTCATTTGTTTCTATTTGTCGTCTTCTTTCTGATCGTGTTCGATCATTTCCTTATCACGATGCCTGAAACGTTCCTCGATTGCCTGTTGGACTTTCTTATCAAGTTCAAATTCATTTTTGTTCTTGTGTTCGTCCTGCTCGATCATTTTGTTTTGATATTGTTCTTGTTTCATTTTTGCACTCTAATCAAATGGCATTCCGTTAACATCGCAACCGATTCGTTTGCCTAGATATTCTTCTCGTTGCTTCGTCGAGTCATGATGAAGTTTGCACAGGGATTGCAGATTATTAGGATCGAAGAACAACTTACGATCGCCTCTGTGCGGCTTGATGTGATCAACCGTGTTAGCGCTCGTGACAATCTCTAACTCTAGGCAATACTCACACAGCGGTTGCTTGTTGAGGTGTCGTGCTCTGAGTTTTTGCCACCGTGACGATTTATATAGTTTCTGTTTCTCGGCGCGATTCATTATATCGATCTATAGACCACATCCAACGATCCGTGCCACTCCGACTGCACACCAGACTTGACCGCGATGTATTGGGCTAGATATTTCTTCTCGTCTAACTCGTGGTCGTGCGGAATATCTGCGATGTAGTTGCCCGAGCCTTGATCAACAAACGTCATGGGAAATGGGCTGGGTTGTGGATCGACTGCAATATTGTTTTTGTCGATGATGGTTAATCTAACCGTTGCGCCCTCGATCGGATCACCATTCTGATCCTTGAGGATGCCGAACGTTGCCTCTTGATCGGTGTTGATATACAGAGTCGCCATGGCTTACTGATCGGTGAACATGCCGTCAGCGGCTGGGTCGATCTTAAAATCGGAGGTGGTCGATTTGACCATGCCGCCTGATGTGTCCAAATCGATAACCGCAATCAGTAGATCATCGGTTGCTAGACTCGAACCAGCCTGACGAACAAGAACACCATATTTCGCTTGGATCGAAACGGAATTGCCGAAATCGATCGTATCCATCGTTACAGTTACAACGCCACCACTGGCCGTTATGGATGGGTTTGTGATGGTTGCAGGCGAGTAGTCAGCATCCGTGATTTCGTTGCCTGATACGTCCGAATACGCGGTCTGGGTTAGATCGACGGGATAGGTATCATCAAGCAATATGCACTTAATCGTATCGTTCTGGAAGTCAAGCGACGTATCAAAAAACGAGAGATGCCCTTTGTTATAGAGTTGGAATGGTCCGGCTGACATTATTTCGGCTCTTGTTATTGTTATTGAGTCTCGAAATATTTAGTCGATTCGAACTTTTACCCCGCCATTGATTTTCGCTTTGATATCGATCGATGAACGCATTTTCAATTCGACTGAAACGCCATCAATCGACATCTTAGGTTTGATGTCGAAATGGTCGACCGTCATGTATTCGATGCTCGTGATGACGATCGATGCCGCGTGGTAGTTGATGACGTAGGGTTTCGATTTCGATTCGGCGCGGAACCCGGCTCGCGCCTGTCCATCTGCCGCCGTGACCGTGTGAGCCTGTGAGACTGCGTATGCACGATGACCGCTTGCGATGGTTGGCGGTGTTGCCTCGATGGTCTGGGCCTGTGAATCCGCAAGAGATCGAGCCCCTACCCTCATGGATGCGGCATAGTTCGTCATCGTGCTATGTGACGACAACGCGGTGATATCAACCGGGATATGCGAGCCCACCGTTAGCGATGCCGAATATTCGGTGATCGTGGTTGACGTGCTCTGTGCCTGTGAGCGTTGGCCGATGCGGCTTGTGCTGTCTTGTCCGTTGACCGTCTTAGCGGTTGACGTGGCCTGTGGATGCTGGCCGATCTGTTGGCCTGCAACGCTAGCGGTCCGCGTGAGCGCTGTTGTCTGGGCGTGTGATCGTTGGCCGGCGTGTATCAGTCCGTCGGGCGTGCCTCGCGATAGCCCGATCGTCTGGGCCTTTGATCGTTGGCCGATCGTTGATGATGCAGTCGTGGATGACAGCGATAGCGATGCCGACTGTGCTGTGACAATAATGGGCGTTGTTGTCGGTGTCGTATCCCCATATGACAGGACCAACGGCCCGTCTATGAGCGTTGGTGCGTTCCCGGTCCTGTTGATGGTCGGCTGACCATCACTTCCGGTGTTCGTCTCGGGTATCGATTGTCCCGTCAACCGAACGACAGGGCTAAACCCCAGATCAACCGATGTGGACCCCGTGAACAACGCCTGTGCATCGGCATCGGTCAACGTCTCGTCGACGATGAGATTAACCTCGGCGAACGCCCCGGCTTGCGGTGCGGGCGCGAGGAAATGCGCATAACAGGCGCTGCTCGTATATAAATAATCTGCTGTGTTGAGCGCTCCCCCTTCTGGACCGACCCATATTTTTGGGCCGTTATCGATCGACAACCGAACCGCACAGAAAATCCAGGTGTCAACCGGAACACTAATAAACTTCGTTGCATTACTGCCCGAATTGAACCAGATACTCTGGTAATCCGAATAAAAATTGATGCCACCGCCTAAACCCGAATCGTACGAGAGAGCTAAGCCGCGCTGAAAGTCGATCGACTCCGGTCGTATCCATCCGAAAAACGCCCAATCCCTCGACGAGTCTAAGGGGAGATCATATGTCGGGTTGAGTAATGCTAGATCGTACGAATTAGCGTCGTATCGTGTGCCATACGAGGCCATGCGTTAGACCTCCACCGACGCATCGACGCTCGCGGTGATTTTGTAGTCCATGGGCGCATAGAAGACGCGGACATATGGCGCGTTAATGTCGAGCGTCACCGTATAGAGTCCGGCTTCTGACACATTCACGATTTGGCCGTGGAACTTGTCCTGTCCCCATGTCTGACCGTCGAGCGACTCGTTAAACATGACGCGAACCTGCGTTGTGTTGTTTCCACGCGGACCAGCGCTGACATTGAGCCCGATGCACACGTTATCGCCTGTTAGCGCTGCACTTTTCTCACTCGCGGCACCGGCCTTGACCTCTGCCGACGCCACTAGATTCTGCGATGCGTTGTAGGTCATCGATTGCTCCCCCAGATTGCAAACGCCACATCGCTCTCGGTGACTGCCATGCCCTCGCCCATGATCAACTCAACTCGTGAGCCCTGACGAGTTAGGATTACGCTCGCTTGCTCATGAGTCGCTAGACCATCCGTAACTAGACCGTCGATCATGTCAATAATGGTGGTGTCCATGTCGATATGTGATGCGGCAGATGCGATGTCTAGTAGCGGCTGATATTTCATTCGCATTGCGTCCGTTGCAGACGACAAATTGCCGACAATTGGCACGATCGCAAGTAGAAAATCGTCGCGCTGAATCGACGTGCGATTGATCGTCGCATTTGTCGGATCATTCAATAACGCTGCGAGTTGTGGCGTATTTTCGGTCGCTAGCGCGGTTTGATAGCCGATGCCGGCCGGATCACTATCAATCTCGCTCTGTAATTGCCCTTGCTGTGATTGTGTTAATGCCATTCCGATATTTTTCTATTGATTCACCCCATATTTAGCGATTTCAGGCAACGAGCGATAAATAGCTACTCCAACCCAAGGTAGCCCTAAACATGGATGACCGAACCGCCTATATCTATTGGTCGCTCGATGCGCCCTGCATCTTCCACAACAATACTTTTTACGCATACGGCTTAGTTCGAAACCATGGCACGTATGATCTGGACAACGTGCAAATTAAATTACATCGCGTGCCGAATGAGCCGATGCACAAACGCATTTACACCTATGTCGAAAAGACCATGACGGTGATTAAGGATGATGCTAATTCGGTCTATCTGATGGACTATCCCATTGATGAGGACGAAAAGAACACGCATCTGTGGGAATCAGTCGGCGCGTTGAAATATGCACTTAGGGAAAGCATAACGCCGATGCGTGCGATGTCGGACCACAATGTTAAAAAATGGGTCTTCGGTCGAAAAAACGCACACATATCGAATCTGGTTTCTGCGTTCGAGTGTAAGACCGGAATTGATCTGCACGACACATTCAACATCAAACGCACAAAAACTCTCAGACCGCAAATCCAGAATATTGTTAATTGTTATTGGCTATATTCCTATGTCAATCACAATCAGAAAGAAATCGGGCGGAAAGTGATTTTGTAACTCCAAGGCAAACATTCCAAGCAACAAAAAAGCCCGATCATTTTTGACCGGGCTTTATTTCTGTGAAAGGAAAACGGGCGATGAAACCGTTAAGAACTTTCAATTCCGTTGTGAATGGAAGTCATTTTACTGACATCAATATTTAGCCGGAGTTAAAATCGGAAGAATTCACCGCTGTTGCGGAATGCCTATCAAAAGAAACGCGCTATATGCGCCTGTGCTGGACGATATTAACGACCGTGTACATTCTATCGAATGATGACCGAAAACATTTGGTACAACCGTGTTGGATGGATTTTAGACCCATCTATCCCAAGCGTAGCAACAATTCTTTTGAAGTCGTTCAAACATCATTCAAAAGTTTCAAGAGATTGTTTAAGATGTTCAACAAAGTCATCAAATGTTGTGACGCGCTTTAGCGCGGAACATGCTTGAGGCCGTAGGCCGAGAGCATTAATTAACATTCAAGAATGCCCTTGCGGGCATGTCCGATCGGAAGCCGATCGTCCAATCATTAAAGATTGGTTTAACGATTCTTAAAAGATTATTGAAGATGGTTTTTAAGGGTTTAGACATAACTTCCCTATCCAGAGAAGTTCAGGCGTCCGTGATGAAGGGACGTGTCTTGATATGGCTAACCGAACTGGTGCGCGTGGGTTGTGCGGTCCGCGCTTAAAAGCCTTAACTTCCAAATATACACAACGGGAACATCTAGGGCCTATCAAGCGACTTCTAGATGCCTACGGGTTGTCATCCTGTAACATTGCCCGAATCCTGCCGAATTTTGTTTTAATGCAGTAACGATTATGAAGCTATCTCTGTCGTCATCGACTTATCTGCATGGTCCTGACCGGCAAAAACGGCGATGTCGAGCATCAGCAAAATTTTTCCGGCGATGAATGGATATCCATCAAACCTTATGGCCCCGATCATTGATCGACACGTCAGCCATTCAATCATCGTCCCGAACGGCCCTTGACAAACGAAATGTTTTCCGAATGACACTCTTATTTAGTCTAAAAAATGGCTATAATTGCCATCATAGTTAAATTTTATCGTAAACCGAATATGATGCGCAATCCAATCAAAATTTCACTTTTACGATAGCTTTTATTAATCGAAAACAAAATAACTTCTTGCTCGTCGCGACCCTGTGAGATGCCCGAAATATCATCCTTATGAACGGTTTCAGAAAACAGAAATGCGTCATCATCCGTATTGTTGAAGCGTTCATGTTCGAACATGAACCATTCCGCGTTCGATCGCCCGCTAAAGAATACCCAACTACGGCCGATATTTATCACTCATGACAATATGACGGATGGTCGGACACAAATGTTCAAAAAATTTTTTCATTGTATCGCGTTGCTCCTGTTCGCAATTGCCTATGTCGGAACCGCGTCAGCCGCGACTTCGTGTCTCGACCAACGGATAAAAGATTTTCATTCCGCAAATGGCCCGGAGTATCCACTCACTCACGACGTATACAAAGAATTCCAAAGGGAATGCAACAAGTCTTCTGGGAAATCTGCTGCTAGCCATGAATCCGTAGAGGCGGAATTGGCACAATGGGAAAAGCAATACAAGCGGGATTGCGTTGAGTCAAGAAAGAGAAAACTCCGTGACTCGGGAAACAAGTTGGACGCCCTCCACCAAGTCATGATTGATAAAGGTTGTAGCAACAATCCCGATTATCAAGAAGCCAAAAGCAGCATGAAACGATATCTGAATCACAAGCCGCCCGGTGCGCCCATCGAAAGTCAACTTGATTACAATTCGGTCGATTTAGCTGGCATCGTTAAAACGACTCACTTTTATGGGCGTGTGCAGCACAATCCGATGTTTCAGATTGTCAGCCGTGCTGGATACATCAAAGTTGACGATATCGTCGTCAATCACGGACAATGCGATGTTCGAGGTAATTTCCCGGTCTACCTTTTCTATGGTGAAAAGAAGCAGCTATGGCTGTCCACAGACTGCAATCTTATTGAAGCGAAATTAAAAATGAATGATCAGTGGTTCGATTATAAATTTCGACAGTCCTCATAGCGATTCGTCAAGTTAATTGACATCATAAAGCCCGGAGTATTCCGGGCTTTTTTTGGCGATCGAGTAACTCGTTAGGCCGCCTTTCTCTCGTCATCAAGTAATCCCGCTCTCGCATTTGTCCATGCGTGTTCGATTCCATATGCCTGAACTTTCGCCCGATCATGAACGCGTGCGGCCTCTCGTGGATCGTGATACGTCCCGAGATTGATAAGTTTTTTATCCACGAAAACATAGGCATACCACTTTCTCGACATCTTGTGCCATGAGACACCGATAAACCCAGACGTGTTATTTGAATACTGTCGTCGGCGTCTGCGTGCCAGTGTCCGCGTGACCAATCGCAGATTGTTGATCGAGTCGTCGGTATCGTCGGCGTTGATGTGCTGCACGACCATCCACGGCTCGATATCACCGTGATACATCGCATAGATCACACGACCGCGCGCAACGTGCCTGCCCTCATGGTGTATTGCCATCCGACCGTTACCGACATCGTAGGCGCATTCTTTAAGACGGCCGCTTTTCAGGCGACGATAAATTTTCCCGTCGTCAAAATCCGCTAGAAATTTTTCTTTTAATTTCTTAGAATTTAGCTTTCTTTTGTTTTTCATTTTTGTTATAATCCGTGTTGTTGATAGTGCTGCTCGGTTCAATTTTGGATCGGGCTTTTTTATTGTGCGTTCAACGCGCGTTGTAGTTTTGCAAGACCTTTGCCCGTTACCATCGTTACGATGGATTCGCAGAGTTGATCGCCTTTGCGGAAACTTGAAATTTTGTAGTCTAGATATTTCAATTCGATCTTTTTTTGAAATGGTTGGTTGTACTGGTTGACCCATCCATGATCGCGAAGGAATTTGAACAACCGATTTCGGCCTGTGCCTAGCACCTGTGCGGCCTGTCTGACCGTCAACAGATCGTCACTGGCGATGACACTGCGGGCAATCTCGATCGCAGGTTTTGCACGTTCCAGCGTGTCCGATAGATGACGATTCCTGTCCTCTAGCTCTAGGCGTCTCTGCTCGGAGTCCATCGCCAGCCGTAGGATGTCCATACGGGACAGACTGGAAGCGTCATAGTGTGTATGCGCTGCGAGTTGATCGCGCATCCGATAGAACTCGCCGACTAGACGTTTTTTGAACTCGCGCACGATGTCGTTATTGCGCATGTATGACAGGATCAATGTCGCCTGTGGCTCGTTCAAAACTGCGTATTCTGTCGGTCTACCGGCACCGCTTGAATTCTGGATTTCAAATCTAGAATTGCCGAACTCATTGATATCGCTCGCGTATTCCCGAACTAGCTTAATGATGCTCGAATGGTCTTTCCGTACACCCTCGGCTAGCGCCAGTGACGTTGTGACGGGTTCGCTCTGATTGTTGATAGTGACTAAGTTCATTCTTGTTATTTTCCGTTTTTATTGTTGTGGTGGATGATTACTGGTTTGAGTACAGCCAGTCGTATACGGCCCGCTTGTCGAACAACAAGGGCCGCTTGCAGCCATTCAGCGGCTTCGGGAAGCCCTCGCGATACTGCACATGATTCAATACCGTTTTGCGTTTGACTCGCATGATTTCGGCAACGTCATCGGCGGTTACGATTTCAGGTGGTTGAAAATTGTCTGACATGGTTGTTGATCCCTATGGTTAATGATCGGCCAATTCCGATCTACACCACTATTTAGGGAATAAAATTTCGCAAACGATTGACAGGATCGACAACACGAACTACATTCGCGATTCAGTTCGAATTCAAAACAAACGGAGTGTGATATGGGCGCACGAGACTATGACGATCAACAGCGGATCGAAATTGTTAGAGAGTTAGAAGCCGGCATGACTAACAAGGATGCCGCCGAGAAATACGGTGTGAGCGCTGCAACGCTTTCTAGCTGGCGCACCAAATATGGCACTGGTGCGAGTGCGGCACAGACTGGCATCGATGGCGCGACGAAGATGCAGCACGTCATCGCCTACTCTGGCCTGTCCGATAGCAAGGCGGACACCTACCTGTCCGAACACGACATCACCGCTAGTCAGGTGAACGAATGGCGCACACAGGCTGAAAACGCCCTCGACGGCAAATTCGCGGGTGATTCGGACGATCCGATTCGAGACATTCGAGCGTTGCTGAATCAGGTTCAGAAAGAGCAAACGCAGACTCAGAAATTTATCGACGACATCGCGAATATGGCGAGTCGCAGCCGATAGGCCAATCGAAAGCCGATCGAGACAAAGCCCGCATTGCGCGGGCTTTTTTATGGCTACCTAATAAGTACGATGCACAGTTATTCCGAAAGCTTCCGCCACTTCGGCAAGGTCTCTGTCCCCGGTTGCCAAACCGTAACCGTCCCTATAAGCCGCTTCGGCGATCAACGCATCCTTCAAGTTATTGTGATGCACCTTTTTACTGTTCAGCGCGCGGCGCATATCTTCAGCGACTATGCGTTGATCTTCACTAGCCCAGATGCCTTGACCAAAACCGGCCCCATCAGTATCCCAAGCAAATACCGGCGGGCTGTGATCCGAACCGCTATAATGTAGAACCGATAAAAGAGCAAGTCGGCGCTCATTATCGGGAGTCTTCAAAAGCTCTTGCTGCTGTATATCCGTTACAGCGAAATCCAAATCCGGCGAAATGGAATTCAACGTGATTGATCCGTCAAGTACGTGATTGAATACGTTCGTGTCTAGCAAGTATTTCATTATTACTCCTTTGTCTGCTAGCCGTATTTTAACCTGATTGACACATCGAGTGCGTAGACACAAAAAAGCCCCTTGGTATGGCGACCCAAGGGGCTTACGCGAGAACGGGTCAACTCGCGTTGGTGGCGGCACGGTAGACACCGCCACTACTATCAACAATAACTCAAGCGAACGCCTTTCTTTTCGTTCTTAGTGGCGATCACAGGGGTATTTAGTACGCTAGAAATTGCCAAAACGATAAATATACCAAACATAATAATAACAATAACATTGCGACTTCCACCCTTCGTGGTCGCGATCAAAATTCGAAACAAATGCTTGACTATTCACATATAACACCCGACAACAATTTTCCGAGACGTAGACATAGGGCGAACCGCCATGGCAATTGACGATGGCATGCCCGCACAAGACCGATTTTTTCAGAATCGAATAGTTCAATTGCTCGGCGCAGCGATTTTCTTGATTGGTGTTACTGTTGTCGGAAATGTGATTGATAGTAAATGGATAGGTTTTAACAGCGATGCTCGAATTCGCGAACGCCAGCTAAACAAGATCGCGAATCGTCTGGATCAAATTTCGCGAATCCAACGAGACCAAGCAACGTCAATCGCAGATCGAATGCCAACAGATGTCGCCAGCGAGAAATTCGGACGAGTGAACGACCATTTAAAAACAAATGACGGGCGGATCGGGATACTGCGTGGCGACATCAACGTAAATCGCAATCTAATACAAACGTATATGCTCGACAAAACGTCGGCATATCAATTTGATGCTCTACCGAATCAATATGATGCAGTTTATCCGCTGACCGATCCGGGCAAGCCTTCGCCGAAACCAGCATGTCCAGATGACACCCGATACGTTCTGAACTCTCGCGCGAATTATTGAGTGTAGTATAATTTTTCGCTGAATATTTAATGCTGACAAACGGAATGGCCTTTACAATTCAACTCGGTATCAGCCTTGCGCTTGTTTATATCGCTAGTCGGTCCAAGAGTCGCGGCTTACACGAATATATAACAGCGCTTTTTGGTTACACTACAGCCGTCGCTCTGCTTGTGTTCACAGCAACATCGCCGTTCCAATTTTTGTCCACTGTCTCGACTACCGCTTTCAGCGTATTTTCATTCTGTCTGATTGTGGTTCTGACTCGCGACTTTGAGCGAGTATTAAGCGATACTTCTGACGATTAGCCGCCACCATATCCGTTAGAGATAACGGCGCGCTATCCATTGTTCGGCTTCCTTGACACACCACCCGAGCACGACGCCTAGCGGGACGATGACATCGGCGGGAAGGTGAACGCCGACAAGGTTTAACGACCACACGCCTAGCTCTGCGAGAGCAACACCCACGCTCGGCGCAATGGCCTTCCTACCTGCCTGCTGTAGCTTCATCCTCTGATCCGACTGTGTATATCAGTCGATATTTATTGTCCTGAACAAACCCCTTCACGTTCACCCGTTCGAGTTTTTGCACCTGTGGTGCGGTGTCTGTGGTGTATATGTCATCGATCTGATGCTGTAGATGGATGTTATAGGCCGACTGGCCAATGAATGACCCAGCGAGCGATAGAACGCTGAATGCGATGAATCGTTTGACGTTTACCATGTGTATTCCCGTTTTTTTGTTGCGCATGTTGAACGAGAATTAGCTTTGTCTGGTGATTTGAATCGCACCGCCATGCTATCAAGTGCCCAGAAGCAAATTCCCGTTCCTACATATATTTAGAATTTTTCCTTTTTTAACGACACGTCGTTCCCTAAAACTAAATAATTGCGTCACGTTGACACCGATATTCGATCGTCTAATGTGACGACATAAACAAAAACGGGAATAGAAAAATGAATTGGAAAATTAAGCTAATAATCGGCGGTGTCGTTGCGTTCTTCGCTCTTGCGCTGATAAGTAATATAGTGGTTCCTCAGTCGTATATCGACCAACAAAAAAATGAAGCCAAGGCGAAGGCCGAAAAGATTGCGGCTAAAAAGAAAGCCAAGGCGGATGCAATCGAGAGTAAATGCGAAGGTCTAAAACCTTGGGCTAAAAACGTCGCCACGCTACGCGTTAAGGGCGTGTCTCGATCGTATGTTGATCGGTACATCGATACCAAGATGCATGACATCAACTATCGACGCGCACACACAATCGTACATTGGGTTTATCTCGAACCGCTTCAAATAGTTGCGCAATATCCCGATCGCTTCGCATCCGATTTTATGGACATGGGCAAGCTCGATGTTCATCTAAATGGATGACTAGCCCTGTTTTCCAGCAATAAAAAAGCCCGGCATCGACCGGGCTTTATTTCGTCTTGAATCAGTGAATCAATCTAATTCTGATGCGATATCGGACATCGATTTTCGATAATAACCTTGCAGTATCTTCAAATCGCGATGGCCTGAAATGCGCGCTAATGTGTTGATCGGCAGTTTATGGGCAAGGTCGGTGATCGCTGTTGCTCGCGAATCATGGAATCGAATGTGATTAAGCCCGGCCTCGATTTTCAACCGCATGAACGTCACCGACAGGCTATCGCGATCGACCGGAAACGGCTTTGGGTTTGCACTCAATCCCTCAAGAACCTGTATCGCCAGCTTGCGGAGCGGCACCTCTCGCGACGAATCGTTTTTCGTGTCCCGCAACCGTGCCACCTTTCGATGTACGTCTATGTCGTCCCATTCGAGCCCGATAATCTCGCTCATTCGCATCGCGGATACACAGGCCACCGCCAACGCTGCACACGCATACTGTCGAAGTGTTTTGCAGTTCTGGCCCGGCTCATACCCGGCTAACTGATTCAGCGTTGCCCGATCGGACGGTGTGATAAGCACGTCCCGTGGCTGCGTGTTCTTCGGCTTCTTCACATCCGCAATCGGGTTCGTGTCGAGCCATCCCCATTCACGCCGAGCCACGGTGAAGACGCCCGACAACAGATTCATCTCGCGACGCACGGTCGATGTCTTGACCTTCTCTAGCCGCGTATCCCGCCAGTCGGCGAAGATGAACGGTTGAGCGTCGCATAGCTGCACGTTCGGCAACTCGCGCTTCATCCGCTTCAGGCGCGTTATCTCCCATCGACTCCCCTTGTGTTCGGGCGCGACCTTCTCGATATAGCGATCAATCGCATCGTGTAGCGCGTGATCCTCTAATCTCATATTCCCATCGGCGATTCGCGCTTCTAACTCCCCGGCCCACTTGCGCGCGGCGGTCATATTGCGGAGCGTCTTTCTTCTAGTGACGCCCATTTTTCGGACCTCTGTAAAAATGCCGCTCTTTCTTTTCCTATAGGTTGCCATTTGCCGTTTCTCCGTGACGCATTCTTGAGACGCACTCGATCGGGAAATACCGACCGATAGCGGGAACATCACGGTATTTATGGCGTTTAGCAATGACCCTAAACGACTGTTTTAATGATAATTTGCGTTTTAAGGCACTTAACGGGAAATACTATTAAAGCATCTCCTCGGCACCAGATACAAGATCAAGCCGCTGATTTTTCAGCGGCTTTTCTTTTGCCCCGCGTCTACGGCCCATGTCTCGGGTGCGCCTTGCGCCTCGCGGTCGGCAACAGCCGATACCGATAGCGATGGCCTGCCCGGCAGATCGCGCCGCGCGGATCGCGTGCGCTTGCCCGCAGCTCGAAGCCCTCGCGCCGCAAACCGGCCCCTTGAATCGGGCCGGTTTGCACGCACTTCAGCGCTATCACTCCTGTGGACGCCGTGCCGATGCTCTCCCGGCCGACCGGAACCCTGTCATGAACCACGGCGATCCGGCCCAGGGCGCGCTGGCCTTGCTGTTTGTGAATGTCTTCGCCGAGCAGTTGGGCGTGCCGGTGCCTTCCTACCCGGCGTTGCTCGTGGCCGGATCGCTGGCGTCACCGACGTTCGGCGACGCCGGCTATCTGGCGATGGTCTGGCTAGTCGCCATGATCGCCTGTGAGCTGGCCGACAGCCTCTGGTACGGCGTCGGCCGTCGTTACGGGCACTGGTCAATGGCTCAGGTGTGCCGTGTGTCGCTCGAGCCGGATACCTGCATCCGAAAAAACCGCAATCTCTACCTGCGCGTCGGGCCGAAGCTGCTGATCGTGGCCAAGATCGTGCCCGGGCTGGGGGCCTTGTGCACGCTCATGGCCGGGGCAACGCGCACCCGATATCTGACGTTCCTGTTGTTCGACGGCATCGGCTCCGCGGTCTGGGTGAGCTCCGGGCTCGTGCTCGGCATCATATTCCAGCGCGCGATCCTGGCGACCCTGGCATGGCTCGAAACCTATGTGATCCAGGGGGCTTTCATCATCGCCGCGGCACTGTTTGCCTTCATTGCGTGGAAGGTATGGCGACGGCACCGGTTCCTGCAACAGAGCCGTCTGGTCCCGCGCGTGAATATCGATGAATTGCGGGCGATGCGGGCCGACACGCCGCAGCTGCGGATCGTGGATGTGCGTGAGCCCAGCGTGGTGGCGGACTCCATTCCCGGCGCCATCCCGATCCCGGTGGATGCGCCGGTCGGGCGGGCCATGCCCGGCAACACCGACGCCGACACCCCGATCGTGGTGTTCTGCGCTTGTCCCAACGAAGTATCGGCGGCCCTGGTCGCGCTCAGGCTGCAGGCCGCCGGCTATCACAATACCTACGCCTTGCGGGGCGGATTCGAAGCCTGGCAGGAAAGCGTCGGCACCACCGAGCCCAAGCGCGCCTGCGCCGAGCAGCAGGCCCCCGCGCATTAGCGGCTGTGGCCGGTTCGCGCGGCGCCCCATCACGGCCGTGAATGCCGCCCACAAGGGCGTCGCGCGCGGCCGGACACCGCGGAACAACGCCGCAAACGGTAGGCTGCGGCGGCTTGATCGTTGCGCCCCCCGAGCCGGGCAGCGTTTACAATCATGTTGTTGTCGCTTCACGCGCACCACATCGACGGCATGAATCGGCAACAGGCCCGACGCGGAATATACGCACAGAAATGGATTGGAAATGCCCGGGCGACCCACTGCCTTACGACGATCGGTCCAGTCGACGGCCGAACGCTTGGCCCCCCGATGACGGGGGCGGACAATCTGGAGGCGCTCTGTCGCCCGTTGCTCGATCTGCTGCAACGCATCAGCGGCCTGGATTCGGTCTATCTCACCGAAATCGACTGGGCGCAGCAGCGGCAACGCATCCGCTTCGCCCACAACCACGGTAAAAGCCGGGTCACCGAGGGGTTCAACCTGCCCTGGCGGGATACGCTGTGTCGCCGCGCGTTGACTGAGGGCATCCGCCTGGAAACCGACGTACCATGGCGTTGGCCCGATTCCGCCGCGGCGCGCGAACTCGGCATCAAGACCTATGTCAGCACGCCGGTGCGTCTCGGCGACGATGTACTCGGCACACTCTGCGGCATCAGCGCCGAGTCGCACGAGGTGCCGGCGCAGGTTCTCGATCTGATGGCAATGTTCGCACAGCTGCTGGCCGACCAGATCGGGCGCGAACGCGCCGCCGCTTTGGAATGGAGCCGTGCACGCGCGGCCGAACGTACCGCGACCCTGTTCGCTGCCCTGTCGGACATCGGCCACATCTGTTCCCGCGCCCGCACACTCAAGCCCGCCCTGCACCAGAGCGCGGCCCGGTTGCGGGTGCTCGACCCGGGCGCCGAGATCGACGTCATGCTCCCGACCGATGTCGCGGAGCCGACGGCCCAGGCCATATGCGACTGGGCGCGACGCTGCTGCCACGGCGATCACACCACCGACGGCGCGGGCTGGTGGCGCCGCGGCACCCGGAACTGGGCGGCCTGTGAGGCCGAGACGTTCATCGACCGGGACTGCGACAGTGTCGGGTTGGCCAGCGCGCTGTATGAAGGTGATTTTCAGGGCGGGCTGTTGATCCGCATGCGCGACACCGTCTTCGATGACCACACCATGCGCCAGGCCATGCAGAGCCTCACGCTGCATCTGTCGCTGCTCGCCACGCGCGAGCATCTGGATACCCATCTGCGTCATGCCTACGAGGAACTCGAGCGACAAAGTCTTTGCGACCCCCTGACCGGCCTGCCGAATCGCCGTTGCCTGGAACGCGACTCGGATCGGCTCGATGCCGTGGTACGTCGGCGCGGCGGGCACGCCTGCGTGGTGTTCATCGACCTCGACGGGTTCAAGGCACTCAATGATCGGCACGGGCACGACATGGGCGATCGCTTCCTGATCGATTTCGGACGACGGCTTGCCGAGGCGACGCGTACCGATGAGACCTGTGCCCGTTACGGCGGTGACGAGTTCGTGGTGCTCGCGCATCTCGATGCCGCGGACGACGCCGAGCCCATGCGGCAACGGCTGGCGACGCGGCTGGCGGGGCAGTTTCGCCTCAATGGCATCGATATCGACTATCCCGGCCCCAGCATCGGCATTGCCGTCCAGCGGGATCGCCACGAATCGGTCGGCGATCTCGTGGCCCGGGCCGATCGATCGATGTATCGGGAAAAAAAGTCGCGTCGGGGCAGCGGCGGCCCGACCGCTTCGTGACCGGTACCGCGATCAACGCGACCCGCGTGACCCGTGCTCGCGCATGGTGCCGGCATCGCGCGCAACCGCCGTTGCGGCTTCCGCATGACGGGCAGGCGATTGTGCCCGCCGGGGCGATAAAGCAATCGCCGAGTAGGCCGGCCGGTCGTGGCCCGGCATGCGCCTACCGGGCGCCGCGGGTATCAGCGTGGCCCGAAGCGCTCGACTCGAACCGCGCCTTCTGTTCCGCGTTCGCCTCAAGCTGGTAGCGGTCCTTCCACTCGGCGTACGGCATGCCGTAGACCCGTTCGCGCGCCTGCTCGTAGTCCATGGCCACGCCCCGCCGCTCGGCTTCGGCGCGATACCATTTGGCCAGACAATTGCGGCAGAAGCCGGCCAGATTCATCAGATCGATATTCTGCACGTCGGTTCGCTCGCCCAGATGCGCGAGCAGATCGCGGAACGCCGCGGCCTCGACTTCAATACGGGTCTGTTCGTCCACGAAAACACCTCATTGGTTGGCTGAATGGGCTGAAGACGTGCGCGCAGGCGCAGCCGTGGCACGCAGGCAGCGGCCGACGCTCGTCGCGCCGGACACGGGCGGCTGCCTGGCTCGCGAACGCGAGCATATCTGTGACGAACGGCCCGGCCGGCCTCATTGCGCTGAGCATCGCCGGCTCACTATCGTAATCGATATTTACGTGCACATCGGACAACATAGGCCCGCGTGCCCGCATTCGGCCACAGACGCTGGCGGCGTGTTCCCGGTCGCGCCCGGCCAGATCATCCCGATCAGGGTCGACCGGCACGCCATCTGCGATCAGCTGATTGCGATCGTTCTGTCGCCAGCCGCCGGCTGTCGGTGCGACCGCCTCAACTCGTCTGCGAGCCGCTGCCGGTATAGCGGTCGAAATGCGCCAGGCACTCGTCAAAATGGTCTTCGAACATCTTGCGATACTGCGAGGTGAAGTAGTTCACGGCGTTCTCGCGTTCTGCCTTCATCTGCTCGGCGTCTTCCGACGTCGCCGCAACCTGAAAGGCATTGAAGCGTGCCGTGGCGTACATCGCCGAGGCACTCACCTGGCCGGTGGGCGCTTCGTTGGCCTGCCGGTTCAGCAAGTCGATCACGGCGTCGGCGCGCGCGCGAAACGCCGGCGAAAGGCTCTGTCCACTCATGCGGTCATCCCGTTGAATCGGTTATCGAGCGCGCAGGATATCGAATTCGTCGCTCACGATCCCAGGCCGGGCGGCGCGAGGCCGGCCCGGTCACGATCGCGACGCCGCCCGTACCGCTTCGGCGAGCGCCCGCACCGTCAGCGGCGCACTGCCTTCGGCCTTGTTGTTGATCGTCACATAGGCGGGCTGCCCCGCGCCGATCGTACCGGCGATCACGCGTGCGAGCGCGGCGCGCGTGTCGGTATCCGGGTCGACCAGCGCGTCGAAGGGCGCGTAGTCGTTGCGCGCCTTCTCATAGCCGAATGCGCCGTGCTTGAGATTCAGGTTCCAGCGACACACCAGCGGGCCCGGCCACAACGCCCGCAGGATCGGCAGTTGTGCGGCGATCGGGGGCATCTTCGGATGCAGGCCCAGGCAATACGTCGCCCCCGTATTCTTGAGCACCTCGACGAAGGCCGGCCGCAACCATTCCGGGTTGCGCACCTCCACCGCGACAACCGCACCCGGCGCGTCGTTCGAAGCCGTTCCGGCGAGTCGCAACATGCCGTCGAGCCGGTCGATGAGGCGCTCGATCCCGCCGAGCCAGCGCCCCGGCAGCGGGCTGATCTGGAACACCAGCACGCCCAGCTTGTCGCCGAGCCCGCGGCTTGCGGGCGCAATATACGTACGCCAGGCCACATCGGCATCCAGAAAATCCGGATTGGCTGCCCGGCCCTTGCCGTCGGACGCGCGGATCAATGCATCCGTCACCCGTGCCGGTGCCTTGACCACGAAACGAAACGTATCCGGAACCTGTTCGGCATACGCGGCGTACTGCGCGACGGTCAAGGGACGGTAGAAGCCACGATCGAGGCTCACGGTCCGTAACAACGGATGCTGCGCATAAGCGGCCAGCCCCGCCTGCGACAACTGCTTCGCAGTGTACAGCCGGTCCCACACCTGGCCGGCCCAGCCCGGGAAATGCCAGGACGACGTACCCAATCGCAGCTGTGACGGTAATTCGGCCGCCAGCGCCCGGGTGGCGGCATCCGGCGCGGCGGGCTGCACGCCCGGTTCGATCGCCATGTCGTCGTCGAACAGCGAGCCACTTCGCGGCCCGGCGCTTTGGGATTCGGCCACCATCGGTCAACCATTCGGGCAAGCGGATCAATCAATTCTGTCGCATCCGGCAAACGAGGTGCAGCGCTTTCGCGTGGCTGAGCTCGAAATACACACCCAGCAAGCCTGGGAGCGGGCCCATTGCCGGCATTTTCGAATACGCGGCGAGCACCGCCCTGCTGCAACCGGCGCTTACATGCGATCCGGCGACTTGAGCGACGCTGTACCCAACACCTCCGCCGCCTCGCGCAGTCTTTGCCGGCGTTCTTCCAGCGCCCGCCTGGCTTCCCGCAACTGGCACCCTTGCCATGCCGCGCTCCGCCCCCTGCGATGTCGAGCCATGCTCGTAACCTCCCGCAACACCTACGATTGAATAGGCGCGTTTCGCACCCATGCCGGCCCGGTGCGTGCAGCACACGCCACCTCGACCCGACGCCTTGGATGTTATCGGCCGGAAGAACGCGACCTAAATGGCGGCTGGACGCGCGTCCAGCCATCGCTCGATATGTCCGGCGACTTCCGTCGGCGCCTCCAGCGGGAGCAAATGGCCGACGGCGGACAGTTCATGCACCTCCGGCTCCGGCAGAAACGGCACGAGCCGGTCGGCCAGAATGGCCGCGAGGTCCACAAGGTCGCACTCACCGCCGATAAATATCGTACGCCCCGATGTTCGCCCTCGACGCGCCGTTGGGTGCCGGCCGGCTTGTACCGTTGCTTGATGGCCATTGCATGGGCGATCCGGACCTGCAGATCATCTACATCCATTGCCACCATCAACCGGCGCGAGCGCGCGCACTGATCGATCATGTGGTGGCCTGTCTTCGCGATCCGCCGGACGGTCGCGTTCGCGCCGGCTCACGCCCGGCAACCCCAGCTTGCTCCAGGGCATGCGACTGAATTGCATGCCGGGCAAGACGCGGCGATGCGCCGGATCAGGCAGGACGGCGAACGGCCACAACGCCGCATGGCGCGACAAAACGCCGGTATAGCGCGGTGTATCGACATGATATGAACATGCCGCGAGCCACGTCATGCCGTGCTTGCCCACCATACTGCCGAACCTGGCCGCGCGCGGTAGACTAGCCCCATGAATCGCACCCATTGCGCCGTTTGAGCTTCGATTTCACCGCGCTCCGGGCCATTGGCTGGCCATTCGAAGGCTGGCCGCCATCCGGCGACTGGAAGCCCTTCATCGCCGCGCATCCCGGAAGCCGCCCGGCGCGCGTGATCGAGCAGCATCGCTCCGGCTACATCGTTGCCGAGCACAGCGGTCGCGGGTTCCGTGTCGAATCGCTGCCCGAGTGGCAGCGGCCACGCCTGGCGCCGGACGCACGCCCCGCGGTGGGCGATTGGCTGCTGATCGACGGCGAAGCCGAACACAACGCAAAAGCCGTGGCGCTGCTGCCGCGCCGCAGTACGATCAAGCGCGCGGCGGCCGGTGAGCATTATGGTCAGCAGGTGATTGCCGCCAATATCGATACGGTATTCATCGTCTGCGGCCTGGACGGCGACTTCAACCCGCGCCGTATCGAGCGTTACCTGTTGTTGGTACGCGGCGGCGCACAGCCGGTTGTCGTGCTGACCAAGGCCGATACCCAGGACGGCCTGGACGGGTCGAACGCCACACGGGCACACGCGTTGACCCGCGAACTCGACGCCCAGGGCGTGCCCGTTTACGCCGTCAACGCCAGACAACGCGACAGCGTGGCCGTATTGCAGCGTTGGCTTACGCCGGGACAAACGGCCGTGGTCGTGGGCAGTTCGGGCGCCGGCAAGTCCACGCTGACCAACACGTTGCTCGAACGCGAATACATGAAGACCGGCACGGTCCGGACGCGTGATGCACGGGGTCGCCATACCACGACGCACCGCGCGTTGATCGCCCTGCCTTCGGGCGGCTGCCTCATCGACACGCCGGGGATGCGCGAACTCAAGCCGACCGGCGACGAAGACCTCGCCGAAACCAGCTTCGCCGACCTGAACGCACTCGCCGAGCAGTGCCGGTTCCGAAATTGCCAGCACCAGCAGGAGCCCGGCTGCGCCCTGCGTGCGGCAGTAGTCGACGGCACGATCGACCCGGCCCGCCTGGAAAACTATCTAAAGCTGCACGGCGAGATTACCGGCGCTGCCGATCGGCAATCGCGCCAGGCCAGCACCCAAGCCAACAGCCAAGCCAAGAACCAGGCCAGACCCGCGAAACGCCGACCCAAATCCGTCACCCGCCGACGTTGATCACGGCCCGCGCCTCCGGACGACTGATTGCAAGACAACGCGCGAATGCGTTGCGCGACCACGCGCTTTTCTCGGCTTCAGGACCTGTAGACGGGCCTCGGCCAGGATCCATGCCGCGGCAATCCAGCCGATCGATTCGCGAATTTCACCGATGGCACGTTTTTGAAGCCAGACGCCGGTGCATGCCCCGGCCATTCCATTCATGGCCAGAACGGGTCACCCGAGCCCGCCCGTCCTTGCGGCATGCGCGGCGAAAGCCGCGCTCGTGCCAACCTGCGCGCCATGGCCGCGCACGCCACGAAAACTTCCACGTTTAGCGCGCGGCGCCGGCACAAACACCTGCAAGAAATTCCAGCGGATTGCCATCGCCGGCGCGCAACTGGCCCGGGGAGCCATCCTCCCGGCACTCGGGGCAATCGCCATCGGCGGTTTCCCCGTAATCGCCGGTCCAGGCGCAATCCAGACAGAACAGGACCTCGTCGGTCGCGCGGTCTGCATGTCCGGCCGCAACCGCCTGTCGGGCATAGCGATTCATCAGACCGACAGCGCGGCGCCGCGCCATCACTCCATGACTCGGCCGCAACATCTCGATGGCGCGTGCGAGCGGGCTTTGCGTACTCAACCGTCCGTTACGCTGCAGTAGGGCGAAATCGACACAACAACAGGCCAGTTCACGCCGGATGAGCTCGCTCGCCCGACGTTCACCCTCGGTCTGCCCGCCACATTCACGATCGCTTGGGTGCTCTGTATTTTCGATTGTCACGACGGTCCCTCGAGTTGCACCGCGATAACGGGCCTGTTCCGGCGTATCCACCATTTTCGGTTATCCCGCGTCGCGGCGATATTTCCTGCGGCACCGGCCTCGGTGCCCGCAGGCGCTCAATGGCAGACTAGATCAACAATGTTGGCCAATTATTAGCGCCCATTGCCATTTCACGCGACGCTACGCTGCAACCCGCTTAACAGCGCCGCGACATCGCGGCTTGGGGCCTGGCTGGCGGCGGCCAGCGTATCCCCGCTGGATGCGGCTACAGGCGCCAAGCCAACTCACCGCCAGTCACCGGACATTGGTCGTTTCTAGCGTCAGCGTCTATGTTAACCGTAATTGGTTAAATTTTCGCCTGCTCGCGAATAAGGGCTTGTTCGGAAGCAAACCTGCACGCCAACTGCAACCGATATCAGGCGGCGCGACCGATATATTGAGCCATAAGTCGGAGCCGGGAGAAGAATCATCCAGACTTATGGCGTTTCGAGCCGGCGCTCGATCGCTCGACCCATCGCTGGGATGGCGATGAAGTCCGGTTCACGCGCGCCGAACGGGCGCTGCTCGGGATATTTTTGTCCCGACTGGGGTCGGTGCTCGCGCGCGATACCCTGCTCGATGCGATCTCCGGCCTGGAGTGCGCGGCTGCCGACCGTGGCGTCTATTTCATCGTCCACTGCCTGCGGCAAAAACTCGCCGACTCCGCGCGTGACCCGCTGTATATCGCCACCCGGTATGGCAAAGGCTATGTAGGGATCGGCCCCTCGGCGCCGGCCGAACGCCCTGCCGACGGCGAATTCATCGTTGTCGGTCCGATGCATGGGCTGAAGTTCGCCGAAGACCTGATGGCACCAGCTTTCATATCGATCTGCTGGTACTCAAGAGCCAGGCCGCGATGGCGCTGCACGCGGGCGGCGCCGCAGTGCTCGACGAGCTGTACAGCTTGAAACCGGCCACCCGCGACGAGCTGGAACTGTTCCTCGCACCCACCGCGCGCATCGACTTGAGTCCGCAGATCGAGGCGGCCATGGCGGCGATGACTCGAGACCGCGCCCAGGCTTCACTACACTTCGTGCACTATGTCACCGCGCGTCACTTCCGCGACCCGGCCCACAGCCGGCATGTGATGCGCCGTCCGGTGGCACTCCTGGTCCCACACTTTGGCACCGACATCATCCCGGCGGACGTTCGTAACGACACATCGCTGGCTGGCCCGCCCGGCCCTGGATCAACCTGAGCCCGCTGCAATCGTTTGTATTGACACGGCCGCCGGCAGCCGCAGCAATTCACGGCCGGGCCGCCACGGTGCGCGGCACTCCCCCAATGAGGATGGTAGCCCCGGCTGCCCACACCAAGCCGAAGCCCCGGAGTGCGACCTATCCCACGGTCCGATTGATGGTTCGAAGTTGCAGGCAACCCATATTCGCGACCACGGCCCGACCGACCTTGTTTCGAACCGGTCCCTGATTAGATGCGACACGCAGCGGGCTTGATCGGCAGGCGTACGTGTCGCGGCCCCGGGGCAGACCGACGACCAGCCGATTATTGATCCGGCATGAAAACAGCTGACCTCATCAACTTTTTTCAGCGCCTTCAAAAATAAACGCCGGCGCCTGTCCGTCTTTTATTTTCCAAGGCTTCGCGGCGACCGGCGAAACGGGGCCGTGCATCGATGGCGGTACCGTCCTGGATTCATTTTCTGTCGCGCGCGTACCGTGCGGGCGATATGCCGACATGGCGCGCAAAGGCGACGCTGAAGGTGCTGGCCGAGCTGTAGCCCACGCGCTCGGCAACCTCCGCGATACGGCTATTGTTGCTGGCCAGCATCTGTTGGGCGAGCGCCATGCGCCACGCGAGCAGATACGCCATCGGAGCAAGCCCCACCGTCCGACGAAAGCGCTCGAAAAACGCCGAACGCGACAGCGCGGCCTGACTGGCCAGCTCGGCGACCGTCCAGGCGCGTCTGGGTTCGGCGTGCATGGCGCGTATCGCGCCGGCCAGGCGGGCATCCGCGAGCCCGACCGCCAGACCCGGCGCGGCGGTCGTTTCGGCTGTGCCGCGCAGGGCTTCGATCAGCAGCACTTCGAGTAGCCGCGACAGCACCATGGCGCGCGCCGGCCGATCGGCGCGCGCCTCCTCGCCCACGAGCTTGACCAGCATCGCGAGCCGCCGCTGCCCACGCACGTGCACGCGTTGCGGCAACAATGAAACCAGCAGCGCCGCATCCGGCGATTCAAAATGGCAATGACCGATCAGCATGCGCAGATCCGGCGCGGCATCCGCCGCGCCAAGCCGGAATATCCCTTCGCCTAGCGCCACCGGCCAGTTCGTGCCATCGAGTAGCGGCGGCGGCTGGCTGGACGCGACGATATCGCGCGCCGACGGCGCCAGCAGGAAATCGCCGCCCATGAGATGAATCGGCGCCCCGCTGCCGGGCGAAGCCAGACATTCGCCCTCCAGCACAACGCAATAAAACAGATCCCCCAGATCGCTGCGATGCACGCGCCATGGCCCGGCGCCTACGATCAGCTTGGAAAACCGCATGCTGGGCTGCAGCAGCGATACCACCTCGGCCAGGGGATCGATCAAGACCGGACGCTCGCGAATGAAATTCGGATTCTGGATTGTAGCGAGTGCGGACGGTCGCGCCTATCGTGAGCCGCTCAGCGTTTGACTTGCAGGAGTTCTTATGAAGACGGTTCTGATCACCGGTTGTTCGTCCGGTTTCGGCCTCGAAACCGCACGTTATTTTCTCGACCGCGACTGGCACGTCATCGCCACCATGCGCACGCCGCGCGCCGAGTTGCTGCCGGCATCCCCGCACCTGCAGGTCATCGCGCTCGACGTGACCGATCCGGCCAGCGTAGCCGTGGCCGTCGAGGCCGCCGGTGCGATCGACGTGCTGGTCAACAACGCTGGCGTGGGCGCCGCCGCGCCATTCGAGTTGACCGAGCCGGCCCTCGCGCGCGCGTTGTTCGAAACCAACACCATCGGCACCATGGCGATGTGCCAGGCCGTACTGCCGCAGTTCCGCGCGCGGGGTGCCGGCACTATCGTCAACGTCACCTCGACCGTGACCCTCAAGGCGCTGCCGCTGCTGTCCCTGTATACGGCCAGCAAGGCGGCCGTGAATGCGTTCACGGCCTGCATGGCTATCGAGCTTGCGCCGTTCGGCATCGCAGTCCGGACCGTGTTGCCCGGCCGTTCGCCCGAGACACGCTTCGGCGAGAACGCCCATCGCCAAGGCCTGGACAGCGCCGACTACGCCGACCTGATCCAGCGAGCGGTCGCCGATATAACCGACGCAGCCGGTCCGGTAACCCATGCCACGGACGTGGCCGAGGCGGTATGGCGAGCGGCGACCGACCCCGCCGCCCCCTCGCGTATACCCGCCGGCAGAGATGCCGTCGAATTGGCCCGGGAGACAGGCGTCTCAGCCCCCTAACGAAGACAGCTCGGTTCAGGCTGGGCCCGCGCAGTCGGTCCCGTGCTGCGCGGGGGGTCTCGCCCGCCTCCGGTGCGGCCCCATGCCCGCCGCGACATCCGGTCCTGGTGCACTATCGCGCGCGCAGGCCGCCCTCAGCCATGGTCGGTCGTGCGCATCGGTTGGTCGCGAGCGGACATTACAGCGTTGCCCGCCACGGCATGAATGGGATTCTCGGCAACGCCGGCGCCCGACGCTCAGGCTGTGCGGCCCGGCCCCAGTCTTTTACTGCGCGCACGACCCAGGGCCAGACACCGGGATATTCCCCAGATACCAGAACTCCACGCGACGGCCGAACGAAACGCGGCGCTGCCATCCCAAAATATCTTAAAGATCGCAAAGCCGATGCCGATAATCGGCTATGGCGCGGTTTTTTCAGGTCGATCGTGCCTTGCTCGGTGTCTCGGCGCCGAGCCGCGTTCAGGAGGAGGGTCCGTGCAATCGGCCAGGGCATTTCAATTCATTACAGGTAACCCGCCGTGTTGAATATTAGAAAAAGCATAAAAGCCAAGCTCGGCTTGGGATTCGGTCTGACATTTGTGCTGGTCGCGGTACTTGGCGCGGTGTCGATTTGGTCGGTCCAGAGCTTGAGCACCAGTCTGGACAATATCTACGCGAAAAATTTCCAGGGCGTGAGTGCAATCACCGACGCCACTGACCAGCTCAAGGAACTGGATCAGGACCACAAGGCGCAATTGCGTTCCGTGGCCGCGGGCAGCATCGAACAACTGGCCCACCAGATGACCGCAATCCACGACCGGCTGGATAAGGCGTGGACAGCCTACTACCCGGCGCTGGTCGCCTCGCCCGACCAGGCCCGGATCGCGAAGGCTGCCAATGCGGCGTACCAGACCGCCGACGCGCAGATGAAGAAATTCATGTCGCTGGCCAATAGCAACAACGCCATCGGCGCGTCGGTGCTGTATTCGAGCAAGCTCGGCAAAACACTCGACAGCCTGCAGAAAGACCTGCATCAACTGCGCAGTAGTCAGATGGCCACGGCCTCGCAGGTCTATGATCGCGCCCACCGGTCCGCAATGCAGGCGCGCTATTTCGGTATCGGCGTGACTGCGTTCGTTCTGTTCGCGGTGCTGCTGACCGCGCTTCTGCTGGGCCGCATGATCCTGCGTCCGCTGGGCGCTGCCCGCGGTTTCGTCTCCGCGATCGCGCAGGGCTATCTGGGCACGCGAATGCACAACCCGTACCGGGACGAGTTCGGCGCCATGATCGACGGTATCGAAGCCATGCGGGAACGCCTGCGCGATGTGGTCGAAGACGTGCACACCAGCGCCGACGCGGTGGCCATGGGCACGGGCGAGATCGCGGCCGGCAACGACGAACTGAGCAATCGCACGCAGGAACAGGCGGCCAGCCTCGAACAGACCGCCGCCTCAATGGAACAGATGACCTCGACGGTCAAGCAGAACGCCGATAACGCCGCCCAGGCCGACCAGCTCGCCCGGGACGTAAGCCATCAGGCCGGGGAAGGCCAGGAGGTTGCGGCGAACGCCGTGCAGTCCATGCACGATATCGAAGAATCCAGCCGAAAGATCAGCGAAATTGTCGGGCTGATCGACGAAATCGCCTTCCAGACCAATCTTCTGGCGCTCAACGCGTCAGTCGAGGCCGCCCGGGCCGGCGAACAGGGCCGCGGCTTTGCCGTGGTGGCGTCCGAGGTCCGCACGCTTGCCAGTCGTAGCGCCCAGGCGGCCAAGGACATCAAAACACTGGTTGAAGACAGCACCCAGAAAGTGGCGGGCGGTTCCGAACAGGTCGAACGCTCCGGTCAAGTGCTGGAAGACATCGTGGCCAGCATTCACAAGGTGAGTCGTATCGTTGCCGAGATCGCGACCGCGAGCCAGGAGCAATCCAGCGGGATCGAACAAGTCAACCTCGCGATCTCGCAGATGGACGGCGTCACCCAGCAAAACGCGTCGCTGGTCGAGGAATCGGCGGCGGCCAGCCGCTCGCTGGAAGAACAGGCGCAAGCGCTCAAGACCCGGGTCGCCTTCTTCAAGCTGTACGCGGCCGAAGCGGATGATGACGCGCGCGCGCCGGATGCGGCGGCCCCGGTCCCGGGATCGGCGTCGAATGCCAGAGCAACCACGCGCAATACGTCCGTGCCGTCGCCGGCGGTTGAAAGCCTGCCGGTATAAACGGCCGGCCAGCCGTCATAATTCGGTGGGGACGCTGGGTTTATATCTTGCGGGCGCCCTGTCCTGCCGGCGCCTTGCGAGCATGATCAGCCGTGATCCGCCTGGCATCAGCCGTGGCTACAACCGGGCGCGGCCTGTACAGCCGATATCCATGACGCCGTAGGGCAAGGTCGAAGAACAAAACGCATGATCGATGAGATGCAGGCGCATACCTGGCGCGCCCAGATCAAGAGCCCGCGGGAACGAGCTGGCCACGAATATAGACGATCAGGCGATCGAAGCTCGCCTTTTCGGCTGCACTCAGAAAGCCCTGCCGACGAATCAGGGACTGCGCGTTCCGCCAGACGCTATCGAGCTGCTGATTGAAACCAGCCGCTCGCGCCTTGCCGATGATGCCGCCGTGCCGGGCGGTCGAGATGGCGCTGCGCGTGGCAGCGATCCGGGCCTTGAGCGCATGACGATCGGCTCGGTTGACAGCATATTTTCCGTTGTCGACATGCACCTCCAGCCCGGTGCCGCGCACCAGTCGCACGAGTGCGTCGGCCGGCGTGTACCGGCCTTTCAGCGCCGACGTTTTCAGGCGGCCGTACCGGCCCAGATCGACCCGCACCGGACACCCGCTGGTGTGCGCGAACTGCTGCAATGCGCTATCCAGCCGCTGCGCGGCAAAATCATAGCCGGCCGCATCGGGCAGGCACGCCGCAACGGCCGGCATCGCCGCGCCGGCCACCACAACGCCGACACCGATTAGAAAACGTCGCAAAAATGACATACAACCACCCACCATTAAAAAGAAAAATTGTAGCGCATGCCCATACCGGCACATGGCGCCGGATACCGCCCCGCCCTCTTGCGCATCCCCTTTGCGGATGGGCCGCCCCAACAAGGGTCCGCCCCCGGAGGCCCGTTTTCATACACGCTGCGGCTTGGCTCCGATTCAATTGCCAGCCAAATAGCGCCCTTTTTTAAACATTGCTTGCGATACAATTTGCGTGGGCCGAGACGCTATCAACCGCCCAGGAATCAAACACAGGGATACTGGCCGCCGCTTTTGCGGTTCGCGCCCATATCCGGCACGCATGGTGCACTCGCGAATGCGCTTATCCGCTCTTGTTGACACGAGCCTCATCAGCCTGCAAGTGCGGAGTCGCCCGTGGGTCTTTTTTCTGCTGCCGGCGATCCTGATCTGGATCAGCGCCGACCTGAGCCGCTTTCTGAGCGTGCCGAGTTCGGCCAATACATCGGCGGTCTGGCCGCCGCTGGGTATCGCGCTGGCCGCTGCCTGGGTCTTTGGCCGGCGTTGGTTGATGGCCTATCCGCTGGTGGTCGGGGCCTGGTTTGCCACGCACGGTTACGCGCCATCGATCTGTCTGTTGTTCATGGCCGAACAGGGCTTCGAATTGTTTGCCATGACCGAGCTGCATCGGCGCTATGTCGGCGAGCGCGACTTTCTATCCTCTCTTGCCGGCGCCCTGCGTTTCTACGGATACGTCGCGGTGCTGGCGCTGCTGCCGGCGGCCGCCGCGCTGGCTTTTGCCTATCATCAGCTCGGCTATTTCGGCGAACAACCCTATGTCGGCGTATGGCTGTTTCAGTGGTTGCCCGAGGCGATCGGCGTGATTCTGTTTGCGCCACCGATGCAGCGTTTTTTCGATTGGTGCCAAACGCCGGAGCGGCCGAAGATCGACCCTTGGGCGGCACTGTTCGCACTGCTATTCGGTCTGGTGCTGCTGGCCAGCCTGGCGTTCGCGGCGCACAACCGCTACAACTACGCCCGCGGCCTGGATTACCTGTTCTTCCCGCTCCTGATTGCGATGGCGCTCACCGGCTATGTCCGTAGCGCGCTGCTGGCCCTGCCGATCGCGGTGATCTGCACCCTGCTGGGGGTATACCTCGGCACCTGGACAACCAGCCACCAGGCATGGAACGCGCTTGGCGAAGGGCTTTCATTCGCGGGCGTGCTGGCCATCATGACCCAGCTTGTCATGGCGACGACCATCGAACGTACCGGGCTCATTGCGTCGCTGCGCGACGCCAATCACCATGACGCGCTCACCGGTGAACTCAATCGCGCCGGCCTGGTGGATTATGTCCGCCGCACCGATATCGCCGACACTCACCATTACATGTGCCTGACCCTGTGCCTGCGGGATTTTGTTTATTCCCGCGAGTTGTTGCCGGTGGCATTGGTCGATGCCTGCGAGCGTTGGACACTGGCAATGCTGCGCGATGCCCTGATCCCGGTTGCCGAGTGGGCTGCTCTGGCGCGCCTGGACCAGGGAATCTATACCGCCGTCGTCGCCTATACGGATATTCACGCTGTGGACTCGCAGGTGCGCCGGGTTGCGGCCGCGATCAAGGGCAGAATCTTCCGCTCCGAAGACTGGGAATATCAGGTCGACGTCACGATCGGGGGGCTGCCCTTTGCCAACAGCGACGCCATCGAGGATGTGATCACGGCCAGCCGCTACACGGCCACGGACATGACGCGCCGGTCGGTGCAAACGGTTCATTTCGACGCCCACTACCAGGCGCAGCTGGCCGACCAGCGGGCCGAACTCAGGCGGCTGGAGCAGCTCAAGCAGGCCCTTGAAAACAATCGATTCCAGTTGTTCGGGCAGCAGATCCGGCCGCTCGGCAACCGGGGCGCGCGCCATAAGATCGAACTCCTGCTACGCATGGTCGGCCCTGGCGGCGACTGGATTTCACCCGGTCAGTTCATGCCGGTGGCCAATCGATTCGACTACATGGTGCCGCTCGATCGCTGGGTCATCCGCCAAGCGTTCACGGACATCGCTGCGCGGGCCGATCAGGCAGCCCGTTACGATCAATTCAGTATCAATCTATCCGGATCGAGCCTCAGTCATTCGGAAACCAGCGCTTATGTCCGGAATGAAATCAAACGTAGCGGCTTGCCCGCTTCGTTGTTCTGTTTCGAAGTCACCGAAACCGAGGCGATCCATGATTGGGACGTGGCGCTGACGATTCTGGAAGAATTGAAGACGGCCGGGTTTGCGATCTCGCTCGACGACTTCGGTACCGGCCTGGCCACCTTCGACTATCTCAACCGGTTCGACTTCGACTACCTGAAAATCGACGGCAGCTTCATCCGCACGCTGGATACCAACGTCCGCAATCGGGAAGTGGTCGAAGCCATGGTGCTCGTCGCACGTCGGCGCTCGATCCGCACGATTGCGGAATTTGTCGAAAACGACGCCATTGCAGCCCAGCTGCGGACACTTGATGTGGATTTCATGCAGGGCTTTGGCCTTCATCGGCCCGAGCCGCTCTCCGGTCTGCTGGCCTGAGCCGGACGCCGGACTCGAATGTCAGTCAGGCGACGAGGTGATCTCCGAGCAAGATCGTCAGCGCTTCGCTGAAGTCGCTGATCAAAATGCCTTTGATATCCAGAGCCGGGGCCGCACACTTCGACCGCGCGTGTGCGGTGCAGCAGTGCCGTGAGCCGACCCGAGGGCCCCGTGTCTGGTCCGTCGTCGAATCTTTATCCATCGCGTATACTTCACAGCCGCCGGGTCGGCGGCCGTTCCGCGCCAGCCGGATACGCCGGCTGTTGCAATCGCGCCGGCCCACCACTGTCGAACATAACTCGAAACCATGGATAAATGGTGGCCGCAGACTCAGTTACTCACACCTTTTGTCGCTGCCGCTCAGATTTGTGCAACGTTCGGGCTAAAGGCGGCCCGGCGTGCATAATTCCACGCGTCGGCGGATCGCATTCTGATGATCCTTAGGCGTCCGCGCTTATGGGGCCGGAAACTGGCAACTATGGCGAGCATAGGGCAGGCGTTGAGGACGATTATTCGGGATGGGCCTGGTACCGGCCGGCTGACATTATTAGAGCAACAAGAAATCGAGATATTCCGGTATGCTAATTGCGATTTATACCCCTAATCTTGACGGTGGTGGGGTGTGGTCATTCACACGGGTGTTGGTCACCGCATTGGTTGCCCGTGGCTACGCGGTCGATCTGGTCGTGGCCCGCGTCGAGTCGAGTCAGCTCGCGCTTGTGCCGCACGGGGTCCATACCTTTCCATTGACCAAGTCGTCATCGGCCCAGGGGTTGGTCAGTGCATTGCGTGCCTTCCCGAGAGACGCCGGGTGGCTGGCCCGGGCCTGCCTGGAGGGAAAAGGCGCGACGCGCCAGGTACGCTCGGTAGCCAGCCTGGCCCAGTATCTGCGGCACCGGCAGCCGGACGTGCTGATCGCGAATCTGTGGCAATGTGCCGTGTCGGCTATCCGTGCCCGGGCGCTTGCGAGCACGCATACCGGTATTGTGACCGTCGCGCATTTGGACAACTGGCAATGCCCTTTCCCGAGCGATGCCTCGCGCGCGGCGAAGCGATCAATTACCGCCCGCATGGTGGGACGGATTCATGCGCGTGCAGACGCGCGCGTCGCGGTTTCGACCGCTTTGGCCCGGGCGTTCGAAAAGGCCGTCGACCTGCCAACGCATGCGGTTCAGACCATCCCTAATCCCGTGGTCGATTCGACCCTGCTGGAAAGCATGCGCCGCCCGGTCGACCATCCCTGGTTCCGCGACGCCGACACGCCGGTTATCGTGGCTGTCGGCCGACTGCATCCGCAGAAGGGCTTCGACGTGCTCATCGATGCCTTCGCGTGCGTACGTCAGCGACGAACCGTACGGCTGGCGATTCTTGGCGATGGGGCCGAGCGGTCTCGTCTTGAGGCCCGGGCATCGCAGGCCGGGCTGGCCGACGATATCGCTTTCATGGGGTGGGTGGATCATCCGGCCGCTTTCATGGCGCGTAGCGCAATGCTCGTTTCGGCCTCGCGCTTCGAAGGATTACAGCATGTATTGATCGAAGCGCTGGCCTGCGGTTGCCCGGTGGTGGCCACGGATTGCCCGAGCGGACCGGCGGAGGTGCTCGGCCATGGCCGCTACGGTCGGCTGGTTGCCGTTGATGATATTGCCGGTCTGAGTGCCGCGATCGAAGAAACGCTGGATTCGCCCCCGGACAAGGCCCTGATGGAAAAGCGCGCATCGGATTTTTCGGTGGAGAGATCGGTGGATCAATACGAGACACTGATCTCCGGACTGCGGCCTCGGCACGATCGCCCCGAGCCAGCCGGCGTCGTGGCACCGGGGGCATCGTGAGCTTGTTTCGCAACAATCAGTACGCCGCTGCATCCGGGAAATCAGACTTGCTGCGGCCCGCGCCGGCCCAGTCACTTGGCCAACGTCTTCCAGAGGCTCGGGAGATGGTTGGCGTATTCGGATTGTATCTGCTCGCCTTTTTCCAGATTGCGAACAAGACGGCGGCGCTGGTGGGCCTGTTGTTGATGCTGCTTGCCGCCATCGGCGGCTGGCGGGGGTTTCGGGCGACGCTGGCGCGTAGCGATGTCGCGTGGACCACCCTCGTCTTGAGCTTTTATGTGGTGCTCCGAGCGGTGGTAGGCGCTTGGCAGCAGCCCGCACTGGCCGACGCCAACTACCACAGTTTGACGGACTGGATGCTTTTGCCGTTGTTCCCGCTGGTGGCCCTGTATAGCCGCGGCGACAGCCGACGCATACGACGGGTACTGGCCGTGGCTATGGTGGGTTCGCTGCTGGGTATGGCGCTTCGATCGAATTGGCCGGCCATCGCGCAGGCCTGGTTGGACAGCGGACGAGCGCACTGGGGGCTGCCGATCATTTCGTCCGCGCTTTATCTCGGCACCCTTTTGATCGGTTGGCTGGCCTTTGCCGGGCAGATGATGCGCCCAGGCCGTTACGGGTGGCTGCGAACGATGGCTTGGCTGGCCCTGGCAGCAATCATGGGCGAAATGCTGTTCTTGACACAGTCCCGATCCGTGCTATTGTCGCTAGTTATCATTCTGCCCGGCATGGGGCTGATCAAGCTCTGGCGCACACCGGATCCGGCGCTTCGCCGGCGCGGTATGGTGATGGCCACGACCATCTTGATCGGCGTCGTCACGCTGGCAATGGCCAATCGCGGGCCGATTGTCGCTCGGTTTTACAAGACGAGCGAAACAGTTCAGGCCATATCCACTTTCAAAATCAATAAAGTTCCCGAAACCTCGCTCGGGCAACGTGTCTGGCTCTTCCGGTTCGGCAGCCGGATGTGGCTGAAACACCCGGTGTGGGGGTGGGGCGCCGGTTTCGAGGCGACCACGATGTGGTCGGACGCGCCGCTGTCGCCCGACCCGAGATTCCGCTACTATCCGCACCTACATGACGGCTATCTGGAAACACTGGTCCGATTCGGCGCCATCGGTTTCGGCGTGGCCGCATTGCTGGCGTTTTTCTTGGCGCGCGGCCTCTGGCGGGCTTGGCGACGTGGCGATGTACCCGTTGATATCGGTCTGTTCCTGGTTGCTTCCGGCCTGCTTGCGGCACTAACCAACCTGACGGATTTCCGTCTCACGCATAAGCCTTATGCCTTCTACAGCATCCTGCTCCTGGGATTGATGTACGGCTATACGCTGAAAAGTCTGAAACCGCGGCGCGCGCCGCCGCCCGACCGATCTCACACCGCGACCACCCCGGGTTAGCGCATGACGAGAGGCGGAACGCGTGGGTCGAACGCCCAATGAGCGGCGCCCTACCCGGAAGAAATTCGCCACAATGCGGGCTATCCGATCGCGCAACTGCGGCAGCGCTATGTCTCTGATGACGGGAAACCGATCAAATCGGCTACAGCGGTATTCGTGAAATCCGGACGTGATGGGTGGCACTCGCTACCACGTACCATGTACGGATCGGAAAAACCCCAGGGGCGAATCACTGTCCGGACCAATCGGCTCATATTCCGAAATCGCTGAAGCGAAGGTCCAGGCGACCGCAGCCAGTCGGCGACTGTTTCAGCGAGTGGCGTGCGATGCAGCCGCAGGGCTTGATCCACATGCGCCGTGGCACGATCACGCTCACCGGCGGCAAGACAGATCAGCGCCTGCTGAAGCTGGCGCGCCGGCGGCAACGCACAGATCCGGACCGATTTCGCCGCGCGGCGCGATGCCGAATTCGGCTTCCAGAGGGGCGGCGATGAGCGGTGTCCGCGTGCCCCCACCGACCAGCAGCACATCATCCGGGTCCGAGCTGGTCAATCCTGCATCGCTCAAGGCGATATGCATGGCTTCCATGGGTTTCGGCAACGTAGGGCTCGATCATGGCCTCGTAGTGATTGCGCGCCAATTCCACCGACAAATTGACCGGCCGGCCGTCTTTTTTCAGCAGATACTCTTCCTCGATGGTCACGTACGGCTGGTCGGACAGCGCGATCTTGGCGTTCTCCGCGGCGCGTTGCAGACGGGCCACGGCCTTGTCGCGAGCCGCGGTCATCGAGAAGACAGGGGCGACATAGACTATGTCGCGCCAAGGTTTAGGCTGCGGCCGCTCTGCCGGTTCACCGCCCGCACGTGCGTGGATGTAACGATGCACCTCGTCGGCATCGCAGCCTACGCCGCCTTCAAACGTCTGTTGGTACGCCAGGGGCCAAGCCTACTCACGAGCAAAAATGCAACCAAGAAAATGACGCGTGCATAGACTTTCCGGCTAGTACTTCAAGACTAGCGCCTCGATTTCTCTCGGCATCTTGCAAGATGCGAGGTCTTGCTTCCTTTTTGCGCACAACGCAAGATCTGACCCCGAGCGCCCGGACTATGTCGCGCCAAGGTTTAGGCTGCGGCCGCTCTGCCGGTTCACCGCCCGCACGTGCGTGGATGTAACGATGCACCTCGTCGGCATCGCAGCCTACGCCGCCTTCGCACGTCTGCTGGTACGACAGGGGCCACGCCTACTCACGAGCAAAAATGCAACCAAGAAAATGATGCGTGCATAGACTTTCCGCCTAGTGCTCCAAGACTAGCGCCTCGATTTCTCTCGAAATCTTCAAGATAAAAGGCCTTGCTTCCTTTTGCGCACAATGCAAGACCTGACCTCGGCCTCCCCGCTGATCGCTCGCATCACCCCAGCAGCAGATCGCCTTCGATGGGGATGAACTCGCTCGCGGCGTGAATCAGCGAATTCGCGGTCAGCTGAGGTACGCCGTAGACCTCGACACGCTTGCCATGCACCTCGCGGATTTTCTGGGCCAGCAGATCGAAATCGCCATCGCCTGAGGCCAGCACCACGACGTCCGCCTGCGCCGCAAATTCGATGGCATCGAGCGTTATCCCCACGTCCCAATCGCCTTTGGCGGAGCCATCCGCGCGCTGGATGAACGGCTTGAGCTTCACGGCAAAGCCGATTGTTCGGAGTGTGTTCTGAAACCCACGCTGCTTGGCGTCGCCCCGGTCGGTGGCATAGCAGCGTGCGGTCAGCACCTCACGGTTCGCCGTCACCTTCGCCCAGAATCGGCGGTAGTCGAACTGTTTGCCGTAGGCGTCGCGCACGGTGTAGTAGACGTTCTGCGTGTCGACGAAGATGGCGACGGTGGTCATAAAACGGGATCCCTACGCATGCTCGAGCGTTGGCAGTGTAACCGGATGACAACGAGCTTGATGGCGAGAATTTTCAGCGACGGAACACGCTTCTTTGCGGCAAAACGCTAAACGGGCCCGCCCCTATCATTTCGCATTCGAAGCGTATCCGAGTCGCGGTATCAGCGCTGCGAAAGGGAACCGGCCTGAGGGGGTGGCATTCTCCGAGCCGACCCAGCTGAGCGCACAACACAAGACATGACCCCGACCGCTGTCACGGGGCAGCAGTTGTCAACTGACAACTGCTGCCTACTCCCACTCAATCGTCCCTGGCGGCTTCCCGGTCACGTCGTAGACCACCCGAGAAATGCCGTCCACTTCATTCACGATCCGGGTCGACACACGTCCCAGCAGTTCATACGGCAGTTCGGCCCACTTGGCGGTCATGAAGTCGATGGTTTCGACTGCGCGCAGGGCGATAACGTGTTCGTAGCGGCGGCCGTCGCCGGTGACGCCGACGCTGGAGACTGGCAGGTAGACGGCGAAGGCCTGGCTGACTTTGTCGTACCAGCCCGATTCGCGCAGCTCGTGGATGAAAATAGCGTCGGCGGCGCGGAGTTTGTCGGCGTATTCTTTTTTCACTTCGCCGAGGATGCGCACCCCCAGGCCAGGGCCCGGGAACGGGTGGCGCATTAGCATGTCGCGCGGCAGGCCAAGTGCTAAGCCGATTTCGCGGACTTCATCCTTGAACAGTTCGCGCAGGGGCTCGACCAGGCCGAGCTTCATGTCTTCCGGCAGGCCGCCGACGTTGTGGTGGCTCTTGATGACGTGGGCCTTGCCGGTGGCGGAACCCGCGGATTCGATAACGTCCGGGTAGATGGTGCCCTGGGCGAGCCAATCGATGTTGGTGAGCTCGGCGGCATGGGCGTCGAAGACTTCGATGAAGGTGTTACCGATGATCTTGCGCTTGGCCTCCGGGTCGGCCACGCCTTCGAGCTTGGCGAGGAATTCGTCTTCGGCATCGGCGCGGATGACGTTCAGGCCCTTGTGCTCGGCGAAGGTGGCCATGACTTCGTCGCCTTCATTGAGGCGCAGCAGGCCGTTGTCGACGAATACGCAGATGAGGTTTTCGCCGATCGCCTCGTGGATGAGCGCCGCGGTGACGGAGCTGTCCACTCCGCCGGACAGGCCGAGCAGCACGCGCTGGTCGCCGACCTGTTCGCGAATGCGGGCGACCAGATCGTCGATGATGTGCTCGCTGGTCCAGAGCGCGTCGCAGCCGCAGATATCGTGGACGAAACGCGAAAGGATGCGCTTGCCCTGCAGGGTGTGCGTAACTTCCGGGTGGAACTGGATGCCGTAGTAGCCGCGCTCTTCGTCGGCCATGCCGGCCAGCGGTGCGCCGTCGGTACTGGCAATGATCTTGAAGCCCTCGGGCAGCGCTTTGACGCGGTCGCCATGGCTCATCCAGACGTCCAGCAGGCCGTGGCCTTGCTCGTTGACGTGGTCCTGGATATCGCGGAACAGCTTCGAATGGCCGCGGGCCCGGACCTGGGCGTAGCCGAATTCCTTGTGGCTGGCGGTTTCGACTTCGCCACCGAGCTGGGCGGCCATGGTCTGCATGCCGTAGCAGATGCCGAGCACCGGCACGCCGAGTTCCCAGACCGCGGCTGGGGCGCGTGGGCCGTCGTCCACCGTGACCGATTCCGGGCCGCCGGAGAGGATGATGCCATTGGGCGCGAAATCCTGGACGTAGTGGTTGGCCACGTCCCAGGCGTAGATTTCGCAGTAGACGTTGGCCTCACGCACGCGGCGGGCGATGAGCTGGGTGTACTGGCTGCCGAAGTCGAGAATGAGGATTTTCTCGGCGTGGATATCCTGGGTCATCGTTGTTCCAAGCTCGGTGGTGATTCCTGAAGGCGTTTATCCACAGATTTCACAGATTACGCAGATTTATTGGCGGTTAAACGACTGTGCTGTAGATGCTTTTCGGGCGCTGCCGGGTTGGGCGTTCGTGAACTGGCGGGATCGGGGCGCTTCATTCATTGACGTGTGCTCCAAGCGCGGGAAGTATCTCGATTTACGACCCGCCATACCCGACATCCTGTCTTAAATCTGCGTGCATCTGCGTAGATCTGCGGACAAATTTTAGAGAATCTTTCGATATCTTTGGTGACTCCTGGAAGCGTTTATCCGCAGATTTCACAGATTACGCAGATTTATTGGCGGTTAAACGATTGTGCTGTGGATGCTTTTCGGGCGCTGCCCGGTTGGGCAGCATGTTCTTTCTAAAGCATTGTCCGCAGATCGACGCAGATCACGCAGATGGCGGTTGGGCTTTCGTGGCGTTGTGCGATCGTGGCGCGGCGAGGTTTAACGCTTCGCTCGCTAAATGCCATGGGTCCTTCCCGAGTACCAACCTGGCTGTCTTAGATCTGTGTAATCTGCGGATAAATAAGGAAGCAATCTCCGTACCCATTCGACGCACATCGGTGCGCCTACACGACGTCATCTGATCGAACTGCTTGTCTTCGATCTGCGCGCATCTGCGTAGATCTGCGGAAAAAAACTCTTCTCCAAAACAAGAAAAGCGCAGACCCAACCAGACCTGCGCTTTTCGTATTCACAGCACGCCGGACACGCTCTAGTCGACGCGGTAGTTCGGCGCTTCCTTGGTGATATTCACGTCGTGCACGTGCGATTCTTTCATGCCCGCGGATGTGATCTGCACGAACGTGGGCTTGGTGCGCATTTCGGTGATGTCGTGGCAGCCGGTGTAGCCCATGGCCGCGCGCAGGCCGCCGATGAGTTGGTGGACGATGCCGCCGAGCGGGCCCTTGTAGGGCACCCGGCCCTCGATGCCCTCCGGAACCAGCTTCTGGATTTCCTCGGAAGGGTCCTGGAAGTAGCGGTCGGCGCTGCCCTGGCTGCCACTCATTGCGCCCAGCGAACCCATGCCGCGGTAGGCCTTGAACGAGCGGCCCTGGTAGAGCTCGATCTCGCCCGGCGCTTCCTCGGTGCCGGCGAACATGCCGCCGATCATCACCGCATCCGCGCCCGCGACGAGCGCTTTGGCCACATCGCCGGAAAAGCGGATGCCTCCGTCGGCGATGACAGGGACGCCGGTATCGGCCAGCGCGGCCGTGACGTTGGCGACCGCCGAGATCTGGGGCACGCCGATGCCGGCCACAATGCGCGTGGTGCAGATCGAGCCCGGGCCGATACCGACCTTGACCGCATCCACGCCGGCCTCGACCAGCGCGTTCGCGCCCTCGGCCGTACCGACGTTGCCGCCGATGATCTGCAGTTCGGGGAAGCGCGTCTTGAGCTCGCGGATGGTGGCGAGCACGCCGGAGGAATGGCCGTGCGCGGTATCGACCACGACCACGTCCACACCGGCGTTGACCAGCGCCTGGACGCGCTCGAAGGCATCGGGGCCCGGGCCGACGGCCGCGCCCACGCGCAGGCTGCCGGCGGCGTCCTTGCAGGCATTGGGAAAATCGCTGGATTTCTGGATATCCTTGACGGTGATCATGCCCCGCAGCACGAAGTCGTCGTTGACCACCAGCACTTTTTCGATGCGATGGGCATGGAACAGGCCGAGAATCTCCTCGCGATCGGCGCCCTCGCGCACGGTAACCAGCTTCTCACGCGGCGTCATCACTGAGGTCACAGGGGCGTCGAAGCGCGTCTCGAAGCGCAGATCGCGGCTGGTGACAATGCCCACCGGTGCGCCGTTATCGACCACCGGCACGCCGGAGATGCCCTGCGCACGCGTGAGATCCAGCACTTCGCGGATGGTGGCGTTCGGACCGACGGTGATCGGGTCGGAAATAACGCCGGATTCGTATTTCTTGACCGTCCGCACGTGCTGCGCCTGTTTCTCGCCCGACATCGACTTGTGGATGATGCCGATGCCGCCCTCCTGCGCCAGTGCGATCGCCAGCCCGGCCTCGGTGACGGTGTCCATGGCGGCGGAGACCAGCGGAATATTGAGGGTGATGCCGCGCGTGAGCCGGGTCGACAGATCGACCTGACGCGGCAGCACGTCGGAATAGGCGGGTTGCAGCAGGACGTCGTCGAACGTCAGCGCTTGCTCACTGATTCTCAGGGTCATAGGCTCGCCAGCGGTGAGCGGCATATTTGCGCCGGATGCGCGTTGTGGCCGCCGCAAAGACCGCGGATTATACAAGCTCGCGCCGCAAGGATCACTAAGCGATTGCCACGGCGGGGGCCCACCCGGCCTACCGCCCGCACGTCACGCATACAGACAGGCCAAACCGCAGATGACCGCAGCCGATTCCGGGCCGATCGTATTCACCGTCAGCGAACTCAACCGCGCAGCCCGCGACCTGCTGGAGCAGAGTTTCGGCCTGCTGTGGGTGGAAGGCGAGATTTCCAACCTGGCCCGACCGCGCTCGGGGCATGTGTATTTTTCGCTCAAGGACGGCGAGGCGCAGGTGCGCTGTGCGCTGTTCCGCAACAAGGCGCGGCTGCTGCGCGTGGCGCTCGACAACGGCGTGCAGATTCGCGTTCGGGCGCGCGTCAGCCTGTATGCCGCACGCGGTGACTACCAGTTGATCGTCGAGCATGCAGAGGGTGCCGGCGCTGGCGCGCTGCAGCGCGCCTTCGAAGCGCTGCGTGCGCGACTGGACGCCGAGGGACTGTTCGCGGTCGAGCGCAAGCGCGCCCTGCCCGGCGCCCCCGCGCGCATCGGCGTGATCACCTCGGCCACGGGTGCGGCGATTCGCGACGTGCTGTCGGTAGTGTCGCGGCGTTATCCGCTCGGCGCGCTGCGCATCTATCCGGTGCCGGTTCAGGGCGAGGCCGCGCCGCCCGCGATCGTGACGGCATTGACCCGCGCCGGGCAACGGGCGGATTGCGACGTGATCCTGCTCGTGCGCGGCGGCGGCTCGCTCGAGGATCTGTGGGCGTTCAACGATGAAACCGTCGCCCGCGCGATCGTGGCCTGCCCGATTCCGGTGGTCTCGGGCGTGGGCCACGAGGTGGATGTGACCATCGCCGATCTCGCCGCCGATGTGCGCGCGGCGACGCCCTCGGCGGCAGCCGAGCTGGTGTGCCCCGACATGGCCGCACGCGCGGCGCAATTGCCGCAGGTCAGCGCGCGGCTGAAGCATCGCATCGACGCGCGACTGACCGAGGCGCGCCAGCGCCTGGCCGGTCTGGAGCAGCGACTGGCGCGCCAGCGCCCGCGCCGGCGGCTGGAAACCGCGGCCCAGCGGCTGGACGAGGCCGAACTCCGGCTTGTGCGCATCGCACAGACGCACATGAGCGCCCATCGAAGGCATCTGCAATTAGTCATAGACCGCTTGCATCGGGCCACGCCGGCCCGCCGTCTGGCACAGGCCGAAGACGCGCTCGCCGCCCTGTCGCAACGTCTTGACCGCGCGGGTATTCGTCGGATCGAGACCGCGCAGCGCCGGCTCGGTTCGGCGGTGCGGGCGCTGCATAGCGTGAGTCCCCTACAGACGCTGGAACGTGGTTATGCTATAGCTCGCGACGCGCAGGGCCATGTTCTGCGCGACGCTTCGACCGTGGCCGTAGGCGAAACCGTCGCGATCGATCTGGCACGGGGGCAACTGGATTGCGAGGTTCGTGCCCGCCATGAGCGGGCCGGCCTGAAGGAATACAACAACCGCGATTGAACGGCGGGTGCATCGCACCCGGTCGATACGCTGAAACCAAGGGGTTCCGACATCGTTATGACGAGTACGCCGCACCATGCCTGCCTGCGCCTGACATTCGCCGCGACCGCGCTGATCGGCGCGCTGGCGGCCACCGGCTGCGCGACGGGCCCAAAGCTGGTCACACCGCAGCCGCCGCCAATCCCCAAGCCCGCCGGCGACGTACCGAGCGCCAACAAGGCGGTACTGAAACCGGGCACGCAGCTGGTGGCCGACACCGCCGAAGGCCATATCAAGATCGAGGCCGGCCCCGGCCGGCGCCGTGTATTCGACTGGGACGGCCTGCGACGCGGGGTGATCGCCAAGCCACGCCAAAAACGCTTCGCCGGTGAGTCGGCCAAGGGGCTGTACTTCGATGGCACACCCAAGGTCTGGAAGCCGGCCCATGGCATCTCCAAACTTCGTTATGAAGAAGGCTATCGCAACTTCGATAACATGGACGACGCGATGATCTGGATGCAGATCCGCCGTCTGTACTACACCTACAACAACAACGGCCTGGTGGTCGGCTGGAAGCGCAAGGGCGACACCCTCCAGGTGGAAGTCTGGCAGTTCACGATCGATGGCAAGAAGCCCACCACCATGCCGGAGGCGCAAAGCAGTCGTATCGCCGAGGCTCCGCTCAAGGTCAAGCCGCAGAAGATGTCGCCGCACCTGGTGTTCGCCGACGGCCATACCGAGCCCTATACCACCCGGACGGCGTCGGAATATTCCAACATCCATACCGGCGGTACCGCGGGCGGCACGCATGCGAGCCAGTGCAGCTGGTTCAAGAGCGTGTTTGGCCAATGCGCGAGCGGTTCGGGCGGCAGCGCCAGCAGCAGCGCGGATCACGGCAGCAACACAGCCGTCAAGACGTCCGCGACCACCGCATCGAACAGCACGAGCGCGGCGAAGAATACGACGGCGGGCGCCGGCTCCGCCCGTTCGACGACCGCTCAGCAGGCCGCCTCCGGGGCCGACACGGGCGCCCCGCAGGCCAGTATCGCGGGCAAGGTGGTCAATATTCGCAGCCGTCCGAGCACGCACTCCAAGGTGCTGTTGCAGGCCAAGCACGGCGACCCGGTCGCGATATTGAAAAAGAATCGCGGCTGGCGGTACGTGAAGTTCGACGACGGCCGCAAAGGCTGGGTGGCCAACTTCCTGCTCAAGCATTGACATGCCGGGCGCGCGGCGGCGGCCAGCACATGAATGCCGCCCGCCGCCCGTCCCAGTAGCGTCCGCCGGCTCGACCCGCGCGGGTGCTGCGTCAACGCCACGACGAACACGCCGGGCATCGCGGCTCGCAGGCCACAGCGCTTAGCGGCGTTGCGCGCGCGGCTTGTCGGCGTATGGGTTGTCGCTGTTCTTGAACACGAGTTGTATCGGCGTACCGAACAGGTTGAAGTGTTCCCGGAAGCGGCGCACCAGATAACGCTTGTACTCCGCCGACAGCCGCTGCGTCTGGTTGCCGTGGATCACGATCTTGGGCGGATTGCGCCCGCCCTGATGGGCGAAGCGCAGCTTGATGCGGCGCCCGTGGACGGCCGGCGGCGCGTGTGCCGCCACGGCGTCTTCCAGCGCGCGTGAAACCTGTGGCGTGGACAGTTCGGCGAAGGATGCCCGGTACGAGGCCTGCACTGCATCGAGCAGATCGCGCAGCCCGGAGCCGTGCAAGGCGGAAACGAACAACAAGGGCAGATAGTCGAACACGCCCATGCGCTCAACGACTTTCGCATGCAGTTTCGCGCGCTCATCCTGGGACAGGCCGTCCCATTTGTTGAGCACGATCACGGCCGCCCGGCCACGCTCGATCGCCAGATTAAGCAGGCGGATATCCTGGGTCGACAGCCCGGCCCGCGCATCCAGCATGAGCACCACGACCTGGGCCTGTTCGGCCGCCTGCATGGCCTTGATCACACTCAGCTTCTCGATGCCGTCGTCGACCTTCGAACGACGCCGCACACCCGCCGTGTCGACGATGACATACGGCTTGTCGTCGAAAAAGAATTCGCTGGCCACAGCGTCGCGCGTGGTCCCCGGCGCGTCCTGCGTGAGCATGCGCTCGTCGCCCACCAGGCGGTTGACCAGCGTGGACTTGCCGGCATTCGGCCGGCCCAGCAGCGCGATGCGGATGGCATCGGGGCGGTGGGCGCGCACCGCGGCACGCGGCTCGGGAAGATCGGCGAACACCCGTTCCAGCAGCAGATTGACGCGATCGCCATGCTCGGCCGAGATCGCCCACGGCTCGCCCAGCCCCAGGGCATGGAACTCGGCGTTGGCCGTGACGTTGGCCTGGCCTTCGCTCTTGTTCACGACCACGATGACCCGCTGACCGTTGCGCCGCAGGCGCTCGGCGATCGCCTGATCGCCGGCCATCAGCCCCTGGCGGCAATCCACCACCAGCAGCACCGCATCGGCCTCCGCCAGCGCCGTATCGGTCTGGGCCAGCGCCCGCGTGTCGATATCCTCGTCATCCTGGCCGATGCCGCCGGTATCGACCACGATGAAGCGCCGGCCGGCATGCGTGGCGTAGCCGTACTGCCGATCCCGCGTGACCCCGGGCTGGTCCGCCACCAGGGCATCACGGGATCGCGTCAGCCGATTGAACAGGGTCGATTTGCCGACGTTCGGTCGGCCGACCAGTGCGATGACCGGGAGAACGGCCCCGCTGTCCGCCACGGATCAGCTACCGCTGGAGGCGAAGCGCACTGCGGCGACCTCGCCGCCGGCGCCAAGCACGATCGCCCGGTCTCCGACCACGACCGGCTGCGCGCGGATCGCCTGGTCAAACGGGCGACCGCGACCCTCGACGGACCCGTCGCTCGGCGACAGCCAGTGCAGATAGCCCTCATAGTCGCCGACCAGTACATGCCCATCCACGACGGCCGGTGCCGAGAGCTTGCGGTATTTGAGCGCGTCCTGCTTCCACACCGATTCGCCGTTGGCCTGCGACACGGCCCAGACCACACTGTTCATGTCGGTGGCATAGACGTTGCTGCTGTCGACCGCCAGATTGTTTTCCGAGGCGATCTTGTGCTTCCAGCGAATCTCGCCGTCACGGATGTTCATGGACACCAGCGCGTCGCCCGCGCTGATCGCGTAGACGCTGTTGCCGTCGATCAACGGATTGGCGTCGACGTCGACGATACGGTCGAGTTCCGAGCGACCTTTCGGCAGCGCCACGGTCTGCTCCCAACGCTGTTCGCCGGTGGCCAGATCCAGTGCCTGGACCTTGCCGCTGTCCATGCCCACGTAGACCGTGTTGCCCTGAATGACCGGCGAGGCCGTGCCGCGCATGGTCAGGTTCGGTACGCTGCCCTCGATGGTCCAGAGCCGGTCGCCGGTGGCCATGTCCAGCGCGGCCACATGCCCGTCGACCGTACGCGCGACCACCACATTGGCGGTGCCCGCCGGAGCTGCGATCACTTCGCTCGACAGATCGGCGCTCCAGTCCTTGCTGCCGTCATCGGCGGACAGCGCGATGACCTCGCCGTTGCGGGTGCCGACCAGCAACGTGCCGTCAACCACGGACGGGCCGGAAATGAGGTGTTCATGGGTGTCGACATGCCACACGCGCTGCCCGTTGGCCAGCTTCAGCGCCACGACTTCGCCATCGCTGTTCGCTACATAGACCCGGCCGTTCGCCACCGCCGGCACGAAGCCGGCCTCGTACTTGCCGGCGCCGCTGCCGCCGTTGGCATGCCAGAGCACCTGCATCCGGAACGCCGGGTTCGGCAATTTGGGGAGCGGTTTGGGCTGGTCGATGGTGGCACCGCCGCCACAGGCGGTCAGGCCGACCGTAACCGCGATCAACAGCGGCGTCAGGCAGGCGAGCTTGCGTCGATAATTGTTCATGAGTCGGACTTCTTCGAATCGGTCGGCGTATCACCGGCGGCCGACGCCGGTGCATTCTGATGGAGTTTCTGCTCGAGCATGTGCCGTGACGCGTCGGACGGCAGCTTGGCCAGCGCCTTCTTGTAGGCCGCATATGCCGCCTTGCGATCGCCCTGCGCGGCATGAATATCCCCAGCCAGCTCGGCATAGAGCGAATCAAACGATGCCGGATGATCCTGTTTCAACAACTTGAGCGCCGCATCGGGCTTGTTCTCGGCCCAGAGCACGCGCGCCTTGCGCACCGTTGCGATCTGGCGGATGCCCTGGCCCTTGGCATTGTTCATCGCCCAGTCGAGTTGGGCGGCGGCCTTGTCGAGCTTGTTCTGGTGGACCTGGTAGGCGGCCATGGCCAGGGCCGCGGCGCCGGCATAGGGCGTGCCGCTGTAATCGTTCTCAAGCGTCGAGACGAGGTTGTCGACGCCAGCGGTGACATTGTCGGTGCTGATGCCGTGCTGAACCTGGGCGTACATGTCGGCCGCCTGGGCATCCTGACGATTGCTGTACCAGCCCCAGGCGTACCAGCCACCGATCGCGAGCAGCCCGATGAGCACACCGACGATCGCCGCGGTCCCGTTCCGGGACCACCAGCGCGTCAGGCTCGCCAGCTCTTCGTTGTTGTCGTAGTCCGCCATTCCCGTCCTTTGTCGTGTCGTTCCGTCGACTGTTCCGTCAGCCGCGCGCATCGGCCAGCAACGCGGCAATACGTGCCGGCGCCTCGGCGAGTCCCACTGTTTCCTGTTCCCGGTCGTCGGTCAGCGGTTTGATCTGGAGTGTATCGTTGGCGGCCTCGTCGTCACCGAACACCAGCGCCAGGCGGGCCCCGCTCTTGTCCGCCTTCTTGAACTGCGACTTGAAGCTGCCGCCTCCTGCATGCACGCGCAGTCGCAGCCCGGGCAACGCATCGCGCAGACGTTCGGCCAACGCCGGCACCCGCGCGCTGGCCGCGTCGCCGGTGTGGACCAGATAGGCCTGCGGCGCCACATCGTCGAGCGCAACGCCCTGCGCCTCCATCAACGCGACCACGCGTTCCACGCCCATGGCAAAACCGGTCGCCGGCGTATCGGAGCCGCCGAGCTGGGCTACCAGACCATCGAAACGACCGCCCGAGCACACGGCGTTCTGGGCGCCGAGATCATCGGTGATCCACTCGAACACGGTGCGCGTGTAGTAATCCAGGCCGCGGACCAGACGCGGATTGATGCTGTAGTCGATGCCGAGCGCGGCGATGCCGTCGCACAGCCCCTGGAAATGCGCGGCCGATTCCGGGCCGAGATAATCGGTAAACGCCGGTGCGGCCGCGATGAGCGCGGCCATCTCCGGGTTCTTGCTGTCGAGGATACGCAGCGGGTTTCGGTCCAGGCGGCGTTTGCTGTCGGCGTCGAGCGTTTCATGATGGGCACTGAAATACGCATGCAGCGCGTCGCGATACGCCGCCCGCTCGGCCGGGGTGCCAAGCGTATTGATTTCGAGCCGCAGGCCGGCGATGCCAAGACGGCTGAACAGCCGCGACGACATCGCGATCTGCTCGATATCCACGTCCGGCCCGGCCTGGCCGAAGGCCTCCACACCGAACTGATGGAACTGGCGCTGGCGCCCCTTCTGCGGCCGCTCGTAGCGAAACATCGGCCCGACGTACCACAGGCGCTGCGTGGCATTATGCAGCAGACCGTGCTGGATCCCGGCGCGCACCGCGCCCGCCGTGCCCTCCGGGCGCAGCGACATCGATTCACCACCGCGGTCGTCGAAGGTATAAAGCTCCTTCTCGACGATGTCGGTCACTTCACCAACACCCCGTTCGAACAGAGCGGTCCGTTCCATGATCGGCAACCGGATCTGTTCGTAGCCATAGGCCGCGAACACCTCGCCCGCCGTGCGTTCCAGCGTGTGCCACAACGCGTTTTCCGCGGGCAGGACATCCTGCATGCCGCGGATCGATTGAATACGCTGACTCATCGAACCCTTCTATCGTGACTGTGCAGCTCGGGCGCCTGTGTCCCATAGCGCCAACTCATCGCCCTGTTCCGGCGCTTTTTGTCGCCATGGGGCGTCGCGGCCATTGGCCGTATTGGCGGATACGCCCGATCAACACGCCTCGCCCGGCGCGAAAAAATCGCTCGCAATCCATCGCGTGAATCGACGTTACAGCACACTAGCCGTTGCCGTTAGCGTTGTCCGGCGCATTGACCGTCAGGTGCGCGATACCGCCCCCGCTGGTATGCCCGGCGACGTCCACCGGCTTACCGCCAATGGTCACTTTCACACCCGGCGCATAGCCGAGCGTAATCTTGTACGGCGGCGTGCCGTTGAATTCCTTGGTATCACCGGACTGGAAGATGCCCGATGCCATGCGGTCACCGTTGGCATCGGTCACGCGCACCCACGATCGCTTGTTGAACTTGAGCACGAGACGGTTGGGCGGCACGGCCGGTGGCGCGTTCTGCTGCGATGGCTCGGCGCCCGACGCGGCCGCATTATGACCCGCCGGGCTCGGCTTGGTGAGGCCAAGCGACTGATTGACGTTGCGCCCGCCCGGCTGCTTGCCGGTAAGCGGCGAACCGCTGTTGCCGCCAACCACGCTGGGCGTGACGGTGTTGGCGGCGCCTGTCGCGACGGCGCCTTGACTGTTCGTGCCGCTGCCGCCTTTACTGGCGTTACTGCTGCCACCACCACTGCTATTGCTGCTGGTGCCCGCGCTGCTGGTCGTGGTATCGCTGCTGGACGCGCCACTGCCGCCATTGCTGTTCGATGAACTGGATGAATTGAACTCGAAGGATTTCGTGTTTTGATCGGGCTGGCTGGGCTGAACCGCATTGCCACTGCTGCTGTTACCGGTGATCGCGCCCGGCACGCCAGTGGACGGCAGCACGAACGCGATCGCCGCGACCACGGCCGCAACGATGAGCACAAGAATCAACAGACCGCGAAAACGGAAGCCGCCACCCGGCGTGACATCCTGCGGAATGATGCCGGCGCCAACGGAACGATCATCGATCCGCGGCTTCGGCGCTTCCTCGCCCACCAGCGCCGTATAGGCGGCCATCAGTCGATCGACGTTCAGGTCGAGCACCTTGGCGCACTGGCGATAGTAGCCGCGCGCGAACACCGGTTGCGACAACGCCTGGAAATCGTTCTCCTCGAGCGCATCGATCGTGTGGCGGCTGAGCCGGGTCTGCGCACAGAGATCCTCGACAGTGTAATCGTGTGCGAGACGTCCCTCACGCAGGATTTCGCCTGGTGTGAGGCCCTCGGACTTGTTGCGCGTAAGGCCCGGTGACGCCGCTTCGCCCTCCGCGCGCGGGGGCAGCCCCGGCTCTTTCGGCTCATCGGATTGATCGTCGTGCGTTGCGTTCATTGACGCGATGACTCCAGTTGGCTCAGCGATCGGCTTGCCGTCGGCTTTTTCGCATTGTGGCGCTTGAGATAGGCCGCCGCAGCGGACCGGTCGTGCAACGCCAGTTCGATACGCGCGGCCAGCAACAGCTGGGCGGCATCAAGCTTGGTCGCAGCGTCGGCGCGTTCGATGAACGCGCGCGCGCTCAGGTAATTCTGCGCATGGTATTCGATTGAGGCCAGATGCGTCAGGGCTTTGGCCTGTTTCGGATCGGCCTTGAGTGCGCGACGGAAATATTGGGCCGCCTGTTTCGTGCGCTTCGCCCGGTACAGGCACAGGCCAGCGTTGGCCAGGCTGTCGGCACGATCGCCCGAATTCCCGGCCTTCAGTGCGCGCTTGAAATTAGCCAGCCCCTGATCGGTCTTGCCTTGCTCGCAGAGAAAGGCAGCGTAGCTGTTGTAAACCTCGGCCGCCGGCCGTATCGACAGCGTCTTCTTGAAATACCGCTTCGCCTGAGCCGGCTCGTCGAGTCGCTCGCTGACGACTGCCATGCCCCAATTGGCGGTGAAGTTATCAGAGTCGTAATGCAACGCCTTTTGAAAGGCCTGCCGGGCGCGGTCGTTCTGTCCCTTGTGCAGATAATCGGCGCCCACGTTGGCATTCGCCGCGGCCGCGTCCTGGCGATTGACACCGCCGTCGGTCGCACAACCGGCGGCCGACAGCAACGCTATCAGCACAACCGGAGCGACCAGCGCAACCAGACGTCGGCTCATACGCGCGGAGCCGGTCGGGATTCGACGCGAATCGGCACATCGCGGAAATGCCGTTTCTGCTTGCTGCGCACGCGGCCGACGAGCTGTCCGCAGGCGGCGTCGATGTCGTCGCCGCGTGTTCGCCGCACGGTGGTGCGCAGCCCCCGCGCGTGCAACGCATCCTGGAAGGCGCGAATGCTCGTCTCGGGCGGGCGCTCGTAGCCCGAACCGTCGAATGGATTAAAGGGGATAAGGTTGACCTTGGCCTGCCGGTCGCCGAGCAGCCTGACCAGATTGCGAGCATGTTCGGGCTGGTCGTTGACACCGGCCAGCAGCACGTATTCATAGACCACGTGGGCCCGGCGCTCCTTACCCTCGACGTAGCGATCGCAGGCCGCCATCAGCTCGTCGAGTGGATACTTGCGGTTGATCGGCACCAGTTCGTCGCGCAGCGCGTCGGTCGGCGCATGCAACGATACCGCCAGGGCCACGTCCACTTCGGCACGCAGCCGGTCCATGAACGGCACCATTCCGGAGGTCGACACCGTCACCCGCCGCTTGGACAGGCCGAAGCCGTAATCGTCGAGCAGGATACGGATTGCCGGCACCACCGCGCGGTAGTTGGCCAGCGGCTCGCCCATGCCCATGAACACGATGTTCGACAGCGCGCGTTCGCCGTGCACCTTACCCTGGGCGCGCAGGTCATGTTCGGCCATCCAGACCTGACCGACGATTTCGGCCGTGGTCAGATTCCGGTTCAATCCCTGCTTGCCGGTGGCGCAGAAGGAACAGTCCAGTGCGCAGCCGATCTGCGACGAAATGCACAGCGTGGCGCGATCCGCCTCGGGAATATAGACCGCCTCGATGGCGTTGTCCGGATCCATGTCCTCGGTGACCGCGAGCAGCCATTTGCGCGTACCGTCGCGGCTGGCCTGTTCGCGAATACGGGCCGGCGGCCGGATCTCGGCGATCTCGGGCAGGCGCTCCCGCAGTTTCTTGGACAGGTCGGTCATCGCCGCAAAATCGGTCACGCCGCGGGCATAGATCCACTGCATGACCTGCTTCGCCCGGAAGGCCGATTCGCCGTGCCGCTTGAAAAACGCCGACATGGCCTCCCGGTCGAGGCCAAACAGATTGACACGCGTACCGCTGGCGGTCGCGCTGGTTCGAATCGGGGTCAGGTTGTCGCTGTCGGCATTCGTCATGGCGAATCGGTCCGGATGGGCTTCGGTTCGGCGTCTGCGCCTAGCGCGGGCAGAGGCCGCCCTGGCCAAAGAAGAAATCGATCTCGGTCGCGGCGGTGTCCTGGCCGTCCGAGCCGTGTACGGCGTTGGCGTCGATGGACTCGGCGAAATCGCCGCGGATGGTGCCGGCTTCAGCTTCCTTCGGGTTGGTCGCGCCCATCAGGTCGCGGTTCTTGGCGATGGCGTTCTCGCCTTCCAGAACCTGGACCATGACCGGGCCGGAGATCATGAACTCGACCAGCGCGTTGAAAAACGGGCGCTCGGAATGCACGGCGTAGAACTGCTCGGCGTCTTCACGCGACAACTGCATCATGCGGGCGCCGATGATCTTGAGATCGGCATTCTCGAAACGGCGATAGATCTCACCGATCACGTTCTTGGCGACTGCGTCGGGTTTGATGATCGACAGGGTGCGCTCGACGGCCATGGATTCTCCTACTGAAACAATACGATGGATGATATCCGCCGCACGCATGCGGCATGCGCGCACGGATAACCCCGCATTATATCGCGGACAAGCGTGCCCTGTCAGGGTATCGAACGAATCGAATCGATGGCGAACGCCGGACCGCGCAAACGCCCAGCGCCCGCCCGGCCACTACACCATGAACGACTCGCCGCAGCCACAGGCGTTCTTGGCCCGCGGATTGTCGAACCGGAACATGCGGTTCAAGCCTTCAGAGCGGAAATCGACGATCGTGCCCGCCAGCACCTGCATGTGCTTGCGGGCCACCACCACGCGCGCCCCATGGTCCTCGAAAACGTCGTCGTCCTCGCCGATCTCGTCGGCGTAGTCCATGGTGTACATGTAACCGCTGCAGCCGGACTTGCGGACACCCAGGCGCAGACCCAGACCATGTCCGCGTTTTTCAAGCTGATACCGGATCCGCGCCGCGGCGGCTTCGGTCAGCACCAGACCTTCGGTTTGCAGTGTTGTTTCGCTCATAACGCTATCGTCCCAGATTGATCATCGCGTTGGCCAACGCGTCGATCGCCACCAACCCAGCGTATCGCTGTGTCGGGGTCAGAGCCAACGCCTTCTCGACATCGGCCAATGTAAGAATACGCGCAAATTCAGTCGTCTGGCCAGTCACCCGTTCACAGACCCAGTCGGCACAGGCCACGACCACCGGCGGGCCGAACGCCGCGAACGCCGCGCGCAGCCGGGCGGCGTCGTCGCGCGCCAGGAACACGCGGCAACGCGCGTCCTCCCCGGGCGTTTCCGCGGCGCCGCTGGCCGGCCAGTCCGCGGCTGTTGCCGGCGCGACGGCCCGGAGCGGGCACAGAAAACGTGCCATGATCGTTTCGTCGGCCAGCATGCAATTCAGACCGCCGCGGCCAGCGCACGCAGCCGCGTCACTTCGTCGGTGAACCGCTGCCCCGCCGCCGCAATCGCCGCATCATCCACCCCGGGGCCCAGGGAAAACCGAATGGTCGCGGCCGCTTCGCGCGGCGAGCGACCCATGGCACGGACCACATGCGACGATTCGCCCTTGGCCGCGCTGCAGGCCGCGCCGGCCGATACCGCAAGCTCGGGCTCACCTTCGTTGAGCCCGGCCACCAGCGCCGCGCCGTGCACGCCGCTCACGCTCACGCTCAGAAACGGCGCCGCGGTGTGTTCCGGGCGCCCATTGCGATGCAGGCCGCCGACGGGCGCGATGGCGTCCCACAATGCGTCGCGCAGGCGCGCCCATGCCGGCTGTGCCGCCACGCCATGCCGTGCCGCGTGTGCCGCCGCCGCGCCAAAGCCGGCAATCTGGTGTGTGGACAATGTGCCGGCGCGCAGGCCGCGCTGCTGCCCGCCCCCGATGATCTGAGGGGCGAGCCCGATGCGCGGCATGCGTCGGCGGATATACAGCGCGCCGATGCCCTTCGGGCCGC